>JANRJZ010000185.1:0-24629 GCA_033763675.1 Gemmatimonadota bacterium | reverse complement strand
GCGCATCACCAGATGGCGCTTTCGACCAGCTGTAGTTCTGGGAGGTAGGGATACGCTGGAGAACCTAGAACTGATCGCCGTTAATCGAAGGCAGCTGGATCTATTCGACCAAGCTGAAGTTGTTGGGGCCCTACTTAGAGCCAAGAAGGCTTGCCAAATGAACTACGCCGCTGAGAGAGTGGAATTGTTGGAGTTGCTGAGCCGCTTGCCAGAACCTGTGGGCACTCAGTTGACGCGACTTGGACTATCAGGCTAGAACGCGCGAATTCTCGGCCAACTCGGGCGCCCACGCAGCAGCCCTGGAGGGGGGGCTTGGACCCGCTTGGAACCCAAGTCAACCGTGGATTCCCCGGGACGAGCAGATGCCACGGTGAGCTCAGCCATCACTCGACGAACACTGACCGAGTTCACCACCAAGTCAACTAGGCGCGGATCAAACTGAGTCCCTCGGTACTTCTGGAGCTCAGCGACAACAGCGTCGATTGGAAGCCGCTTCCGGTAGGGTCGATCAGTCGTCATCGCATCGGTGGTATCCGAGATCATGATGATGCGTGCGCCGAGGGGAATGCTGTCGCCAGCCAGACCATCAGGATACCCGCCACCATCCCACCGCTCGTGATGGCTCCGTACCGCGTCCTGGACCGTACCGCGGAAGCTGGTAATAATGCCGACCAAGTCAGCGCTTTTGACAGAATGAGTCTGAAGCAGGGCCGTTTCTTCGGGAGTCAGCTTGCTGTCCTTGCGTAGCAGCGGAGCGAACTCCTCGTGGATCTTTCCGACATCATGCAGTACCGCAGCGGTGTATACCTGCTCAACTTCCTCCGTCGACATTTTGGCTTCCTGGGCGATCGCACGAGCCAGGGTAGCAACTCGGATGGAGTGCCCGGAAGTGTATGGGTCACGCGCTTCAATGGCCTTCACCATGAGATCTAGGAGCTCGCGACCACTATTCTGGAGCCGGCGGTAGAGTCCGTAGATGTGCCGGATGACTAGAATCGGGGCGAGCGCAATCGCCAGGCCAAGTGCACCAAGACCCGCCCACTCGCCTGTTCTGACATACAAGTAGCCGAGTACGAGGGCGAGGAAACTGGCACCGAGGTCGTAACCAAGAACGCCGCGAAATGTCGCACTCCAGATCTCCATGAATCGCTTCCCGCTGCTTAGGGAAACGACAAGGCTTACTGCAACACCATTGACAGCGAAGTAGAGGACCGCAAACAGGACGAAATAGAGGAGGCTTCGCTGCATCTGGGCCCCGATCAAGGGGGCCGCAGAACTGAAGTCAAACATCGGCACGTGGGCGCCAACCGCAACTGTTAGCAGCACACCCCCCGTGACCGCCACGACACGCTGAGCGGTGTTGAAGAGGATCTTAATGAAGCTCTTCTTCTGGTCGACCTCACTCAGTACAGTCGAGAGGCCGGCAATGACCCCACCCCAGAACGCCCCGAAAACCACACCTCCCGCCAAGTGAATCACAAATGAGGTGGAGCCTCGCGTCTCATATCGCAGGTTCTCCCCCGTCTTCTCTAGCAGGAGGGCAGCGACGACGAAGCTCACTAGGCCCCACAGTCCGGGAAATGGCTGCGCCTCACGCCCAGCGACAAGGAGCAATACCCCTGCCGCGAGAGTGAGGAACAGGACCAGCGCTGTGACTCTTGCGTTTCTCATCGTTGCTCAGAAAAAGTGGCGGCAACCCCGGCGTCGGTTCCTGGACTAGTTCCAGGTAACCCCTTCCGTCGCGGTGAACATCTTCACCACGGCCCGCACGACAAAAGTCGTGACCAGGGCATATACACTTGCCTGCATGAGCGTCTCCTTGCGCGAGTACTACAAGAACCCTCGAGAAGGAGCCAAGCCCCGCTATGGCTCAGCCGACGCTCCGCTCTACAGTTGTTCCGCTAGCCTCCGCTACTGCTGTCCCACAGAGACCAGGGCTGCCGCCGTACGTCCTCTCCCTAGTTGGGCCGCCGGGCTTCCGCCCAGCGGTTGGTCGCATCCAGCACGGCGAAGACCGCCGCGCGTTCCGCGCTTTCCTTGATCTCCGCGGTGCCGATGAGGAGCACCGCTTCCCGGCCCCCCAGTCCCTGCACCGCCACCAGCACGAATTGTCGGTCGAAGGCGTCCACCATCTTAGCCCCCTCGAGGGCCACCGAATGGTCCGAGAGCAGCTGGTCCAGCACATGGACGGCCGCGCGCGCCGCCGCCTCCACCTTGCTCCGCGGCGTGTCGCTCGACTCCTCCTCCGCCGTCCCGGTCCGCCCCCCGAAGGAAAGCGAGACGGTGAGGCTCACCCGGTGGGGGCGCTTCCCGGGCGCCACGAAGAGCGACTCGAACAGCGCCGCCCGCTTCATGGCCCGGTCGCGCGCCACCCCCTTCTCCACCACCTCGAGCGGCCGGACCTCCGCCGTCTGGGCAATGCTGATCTTCCGGTGATCCACCTTGAGGCCGAGCTGGGCCAGCAGGGCGGACTCGATGTTCCGCACCAGCTGCTTGGCCTGGAGCCCCGCCTGCGCCAGCACGTGGACCTCGCTCACCTCGCCCAGGGGGGTGGTGACGACCCGGGCCGAGAGCACGCCCTCGAGGCTGGTCAGCAGGTTCTCCGCCCGCCGGACGCCCCAGGGATCGGGGGCGTTATCGAGCGAGCTCCCCCCCCGGGAATCGCGGGGGGAGTCGGGCTGACGCAGCGGAGAGGGTCCGGTCACGGTCTTACTCCCGATGGGCGGCCGCCGTCATGCGACGGCATTCCGCCCCAGAGACTTGGCCTGATAGAGCGCCCGGTCGGCCTGGACCAGGAGGTCACCTTCATGCGGGCGGCTCACGTCATACTCCGCCACCCCGATGCTCGCCGTCACATGCCCCACCGGATAGCCGAGCCGGCGGCCCACACCCTCGATGCCGGCGCGGATCGCCTCGGCGACGCGGTTGGCCCCCTCGAGGTCGGTCCGGGTCAGGATCACCACAAACTCGTCCCCGCCGTACCGGGCCGCCAGGTCCGAAGCACGGATGGCGTTGCGGATCTCGGCGGCCACCGCCTTGAGCACCTGGTTGCCCGCCTCATGCCCGAACTGGTCGTTCACCTGCTTGAAGTGGTCGAGGTCGATGAACAGCAGCGCGAACCCCTCGGAGCTTCGCTTGCTGCGCTCGATCTCGTACGTGAGCCGGTCATGCAGCACCCGGTAGGCCGCCAGCCCCGTGAGCGCATCCACCGCCGAATCCCGCTCCGCGTCGTCGACCCGCCGCGCCTGATAGGGCGGGCACTGCCGCAGGCTGGCCCGGCCCATCGCGGCCGCGTGCGCGAACAGCTCGCAGGTCGCGAAGCCGCAGGCCCGGCAGTCCCAGGCCCGGCCGTTCGGACCCGGCCCGATGGCCTCGAGCACCTCTTCCACCCGGGTCGGATCGGCCTGCACCAGCCGCGGCTCGATCTGGAAGGTGGCCCCGTAACTGGCCACCACCGAATGGTCCACCACCGGGAACCGGCTCCGCGGCGGTTCGGCACTCGCGACCACGGCGCGGCGCCAGAACAGTTCCTCGGGGGGGCCGGAGAGCGGGTGGTCGAGCCACCCCTCGTGGGACAGGGCGTCCACGAAGCCCAGGTCCAGCCGGTCCACCGTCACCGCCCGCGCCAGCCCGCGCAGCTCCCGGAGCCCGCGCACCTTCCGGAACCGCTTGCTGGCGTAGGGCACCTCCTCCAGCATGGCGATCGGCAACCCGCCCGCCGTGGAGAGATGCCGCCGCCGCTCGCTCGGCACCCGGATGAAGAAGTCGGGCTGAGTGGCCGGACTCACGCCGCGCAACTCGAGCAGCTGTTCCAGGTCGCGGAAGGTGATCGCGGCGTCCAACTCGGGGCGCCCCGCCGGCGGACAGACCCCCGCGTACACGATCTCCAGCCGTTCGCCCACCATGGCCCGGAGGTAGCGCGCCTCCGCCACTGCCGGGATGGTCACCGGCGCCAGGTAGGGCACCAGTTCGGGATAATCCCGCCGGATCGTGTCCACCACAACCGGATCGGTGGAGCGGATCAGCGTCCCCCAGGTGGCATCCCGCCACAGCTTGAGGTACTCCTGCGCCACCAGTTCATCGCCCAGCACCCCGCGGTTCACCACCCGGAACCCGGCCGCGTAGCAGGCGTTCACCACCTGCTCCGGGGTGGCGGGGTAGAAGTGCGCCGCCGCCTCGGGGGTGAGGATCAGGACACCGCCGCCCCGGGCCGCGACCGCCATCGCCCGGCCCAGTTCGCCGGTAACCTCGATCGCATCGTGCGGGCAGGCCGGTACGCAGAGCCCGCAGCGGATGCAGGCGCCGTCCTCGATGCGGACGAGCGGCTCCTGGACCTCCACGGCCCCCGTAGGGCAGACACGTACGCATGCCAGGCATGCGACGCATGCACTGGGATCAATCGAGAAGATCAATGGAGAAGACCCTGATTCGTTGGGGGTGCGGGGTCTCGCTGCCAATATGTGATCCGGCCCCGGGCGTGTCAAGGAGCCCGAAGCCGGGAAATACATATTTCTTCAGGACTTAGGTGCCCTCACCTAGTCTAGTTTGTAAGCTCTGATCTTGCGGTACAGGGTACGCTCGCCGATCCCCAGCACCTCGGCCGCCTTGCGGCGGTTCCCGCGGTGCTGGGACAGGGCGGCGGCGATGGCCTCCTTCTCCACTTCCGCCATGGTCATTCCGGGCCGGTAGACCACGGATCCACGGTCCTCCGGCTCATTCGCTGGCAAAACGTCGGCCAGCGGCTGGGTCTCCCCCAGCTCAATGACCTGGACCCGCTGGGGGCGATCGTCGAGGCGACGCCGCAACTCCTCCACCTGGAGCCGTAAGTCCATGATATTCCTGAGGATGAACTCGAGCTCCTGGGCCCCGGCTGCGGGCCCCTGACCCACCCGGACCGGCAGCAGGCGCCCCGCCCCCTCCAGGACATCTGGCGGGATGTCCGAAGCTCGGACCTCCCGGCCCGGGGACAGCACCACCATGGACTCGATGAGGTTGCGCAACTGCCGCACATTGCCCGGCCAGGGAGCCTCTACCAGCCGCTGCAGGGCCTCCTGGGTGATCCCCCGGAAGGCCCGGTCATGGGTCTGGGTCAGCTCCCGGATGAACCGCCGGATCAGGAGAGGGATGTCCCCCCGGCGGTCGCGGAGGGGGGGCAGGTAGAGGGTCAGGACGTTGAGCCGGTAGTAGAGATCGTCGCGGAATTCCCCCACCGCCACCGAGTCCCGCAGGCTCCGGTTGGTGGCGGCGACCACCCGCACGTCCACCTTGATCGGCTGCACCCCGCCGACCCGGAAGAAGGTCCGGGTCTCCAGCACCCGCAGCAGCTTGACCTGCACACTGCCGGGGATCTCGCCGATCTCGTCGAGGAAGATGGTCCCGGTGTCCGCCAGCTCGAAGCGGCCCAGCCGGCGCTCCGCCGCGCCGGTGAACGCCCCCTTCTCATGGCCGAACAGTTCGCTTTCCAGCAGGGTCTCGGGCAGGGCCGCGCAGTTGACGGCGATGAACGGCTTGCCGCGGCGCGGGGACAGGTCGTGGATCGCCTTGGCGACGAGCTCCTTGCCCGTGCCGGATTCCCCCTGCACCAGCACGGTGCTCGACACCGGCGCCATCTGCTCCACCTTGACCAGCAGCTCCTGGATCGGCGCGCTCTCCCCGATGATCCCGGTGCGCTGCTGCAGGGCCCGGCGCGCGATCAGCCGTTCCGCGAGGTGCAGCACGTCGGCGGGGTTCACCGGCTTCACCCCGATTTCGGTGACATCCACCGGGCGCGCATCCCGTTCCGCCGCGTGCTGGTCGGTGGCCTCGAGCAGCGCCAGGGTGGAAATCTCGGCGTCGCGCGCGAGGGCGGCGAGCTGGCGGTTGGGCACCTCGTACACGGCGCCGGTCAGCACCACCAGCTCGGCGGTCTCCCGGCGCAGGGCCTGCCGCGCTTCGTCGAGCGAGGAGACCATGACGGTGGCATGCCCCGCCGCCTCCAGCGCCGCGTTGACCCGCACGGCGGTTTCGAGGTCGTCCATCGTCAGCAGAATCCTGGAAGGCATCAGTGTCCCGTTCTGGTCCCGCGGAGCAGCTCCACGGCGTGGACCACGAGGTCGTCCAGCACCGCGAGCCCGTCCCGCACGCCGCCGGGACTCCCCGGCAGGTTCACGATCAGGGTCCGGCCACGCACCCCGGCCACCCCGCGGGAGAGCGCCGCCCGGTGGAACCGCGGGTAGGCGCTCAGGCGGAGCGCCTCCGCGATCCCCGGCGCCTCCTTCTCGAGCACGGCGCGGGTGGCCTCGGGGGTGACGTCGCGGACGGTGAGCCCGGTGCCGCCGGTGGTGAGCACCAGGTCGGCGGCATCGGCATCGGCCCAGGCACGGAGGGCCTGCTGGATGGCCGGGCCGTCGTCCGCCACCAGCGCGCGCGCCGCGATCCGGTGCCCCCGCGCACCGGCCCACGCCGCGATCGCGTCGCCGGAGCCGTCGGCACGTTCGCCGCGGGCTCCGGCATCCGAGATGGTGAGGATGGCCAGCCGGACCGGCGCCTCCGGCATCAGCGCTTCACCGAGCCCTTGGTGTAGAAGGGGCGGCGCACGACTTCCGCCTCCACCAGTTCGCCCCGGATGTCGACGTGGAAGCGGCTGCCCACGGCGGCGCGGCTGGTGGGCAGATAGGTGGTGCCCACCGCGTAGCCGAGCGACGGGCTCATGGTGCCGCTCCGCACCGTGTCCACCGGGACGCCGTCCACGAGGGTGGGCATGCCGTGCCGGGGGATCCCCTTCCCCACCATGCGGAACCCGACCAGCCGCCGGCCGAGCCCCTCAAGCTTCTGCGCCTTGAGCGCCGCTTCCCCCATGAAGGGAGCGCCCTTGTCGAGCTTGGTGATCCAGCCCAGCCCCGCCTCGAGCGGGGTCGTGGTCTCGTCGATGTCGTTCCCGTACAGGGCGTAGCCCACCTCGAGCCGCAGGGTATCGCGCGCGCCGAGTCCGATCGGCTCCGCCTTGCCGGGCCCGGTGAGGGCGTCCCAGAGGGTCCGCACATCCGGCGAGCGACAGTAGAGCTCGAACCCGTCTTCCCCGGTGTAGCCGGTGCGGGAGATGAAGCAGCCCGCCCCCGCCACCCGGCCCACCGCAAAGCGGTAGTAGCCAATGTCCCGCAGGATCGTGTCGGTATGGGGCTGGAGGATCGCCTCCGCGCGCGGGCCCTGCAGCGCCAGCAGCCCGACCTCCTCGGAGATGTTCCGCAGCCGCACGTTGACGCCCTTCTTCTGGGCCACGATGTGGTTCCAGTCCCGCTCGATGCCGGAGGCGTTCACCACCAGCATGATCTTGTCCTCGAAGCGGTAGACGGTGCAGTCGTCCACGATGCCGCCCTGCGGGTTGAGCAGGGCGGAGTACTGCACCTGGCCCGGCTCCAGCGCCGCGACATCGTTGGTGGTGATCCGGTTGACGAAGGCGTTCCGGTCGGGGCCGGTGACCTCGAACTCCCCCATGTGGCAGACATCGAAGATCCCCGCCCCCTCCCGCACCGCCCGGTGTTCGGCGAGGATGCCGGCATACTGCACCGGCATCTCCCAGCCGGCGAAGGGGACCATCTTCGCGCCCAGCGCCTTGTGGACGTCGTACAGCGGGGTCCGGAGCAGCGTCGTCATCGTGTGGGGGATCCCATGAGAGTGGCCATCAGGGCCTTCTGGATATGCAACCGGTTGGCGGCCTCGGCCCAGACCCGGCTCTGGGGTCCCTCGAGCACCGCGTCCGTCACCTCCTCGCCCCGATGGGCGGGGAGGCAGTGCAGGAAGATCGCGGCCGGGTCCGCGAGGGCCATCAGCTTTTCGTCCACGCCATACCCCGCGAACGCCTGGCGCCGGACCTCCGCCTGCTCCTCGTGGCCCATCGAGGTCCAGACGTCGGTGGTCACCACGTGGGCGCCGGCCACGGCCTCCTCCGGCAGCTCGGTGATCGTGACCCGGGTGCGCTCGGCGGCGCGGTCGAACAGGGCGTGGTTCGGCTCATACCCTTCGGGACAGGCCAGCCGGAGCTCGAAGCCGAACTGGCCGGCCGCCTCCAGCCAGGTATTGGCCATGTTGTTGCCGTCGCCCACCCATGCCACGATCTTACCTGCCCAGCCGCCGAGCTCCTCGCGCATGGTGAGCACGTCGGCGAGGACCTGGCAGGGGTGCAGCAGGTCGGTGAGCCCGTTGATCACCGGCACCGACGCGAACCGGGCGAACTCCTCGACCTCGGTGTGGGCGTAGGTGCGGATCATGATGCCATCGACGTAGCCGGAGAGGACCCTGGCGGTGTCGCGAATCGGCTCCCCGCGTCCCAGCTGCATTTCCCGCGACGAGAGGAACAGGGGCTGGCCCCCGAGCTGGCAGACCCCGACCTCGAAGGAGACCCGGGTCCGGGTGGAGGTCTTGCCGAAGATCATGGCCAGGGTCTTCCCGGACAGGGGACGCTCCGGGTAGTCCCCCCGCTTCATCCGCAGGGCGAGCCCCATGAGGGCCTCGAGTTCCGCCCGGGAGAAATCGGTGATTGCCAGGAAGTCGCGTTTGGGCATGGGAATCCAATGCGGCGAGTCGGCCATTTTGGCAGAGACAGTCTAGCCG
This sequence comes from Gemmatimonadota bacterium, assembly GCA_033763675.1. Lineage (GTDB taxonomy): Bacteria > Gemmatimonadota > Gemmatimonadetes > Gemmatimonadales > GWC2-71-9 > JADJOM01. Next base: position 16,040 of record JANRJZ010000185.1, on the reverse strand, counting down.
GCAACGGGCCCGACGAGCAAGGTGGGGTGTCCGGGATCGCATCCCGATTATAGCATTCGGAAATGCCGGAGTGCAGGGGAGCTCGAGTGGAGCACGACATGGCGCAGGCGCCGGAAAAGCGGGACTACAGTCACGAACTCAAGCTCTCCCGGTCTCGCCTGACACGGTTCTGGCTGCTGGGCGCGGGTCACGCGTGCGTGGGCCTGGCGGTGCTGGGCGCCTTCCTGCCCCTGCTCCCCACCACTCCGTTTCTGCTCCTGGCCGCCGCCTGCTACGTGCGGGCCTCCGCCCGGTTCTACAACTGGCTGCTGAACACCCGCACCTTCGGTCCGATGATCATCAATTGGCGGGACCATCGCGCCATCGCGCCCCGCCACAAGCTCATGGCGATCGGGTTCATCGCGGTGAGCATCGGCACCACGGTGGTCTTCTTCATGCCGCACCCCGCCGGCCAGGTGGCGCTGAGCGGCCTGGGCATGGGGTGGATCGCGGTGCTGCTCCGGCTGCCAACCCGGTAGCGGCGCCGCGCCGCGATACGCGGCTACCGGCCCGGGCCGGGCGCCCGCCGCAGCACCCGACCTGAATGCGCCCCGGTCACCGCTCCCTCCCGGAACACCTCGACGCCATTCACCCAGACCCGCGCGATCCCGACGCTCACCGCCTGCGGCTCAGCGGGGGTGGCGCGGTCGCTGACCACATCCGGATCGAACAGGACCAGGTCGGCGGCCTGCCCCGGCGCAATGCGGCCACGCCCGGTCAGGCCCATGTGGTCGGCGGCCAGCGCCGTGCTCCGGTGGATGGCATGGGCCAGGGTGAGGACCCCGCGCGCACGGACGTAGTGGCCCAGCACCCGGGGATAGCTGCCAAACCCCCGCGGGTGCCGCCCGGCGAGCGCGCCGTCGGTACAGAGGTTCATGTGCGGCCACCGCAGCAGTCGCTCGATGTCCGGCTCCACCATGCTGGTGCCGATCACGCTCTCCACATTCTCCACCCCTTCGGCACGGGCCTGTTCGGCGCGGCGGATCAGCTCGATGAGCGCGTCGGCGGGGGGCAGTCCCAGCTCGCGCGCCACGTCGGCCAGGGTCCGGCCGGCAAACGCCGGCGTCGGCGCGTAGCGGCCGAGCAGCAGCCCCTCGGGGGTGGAGACTTCGGTGACGGCGAAGGTCGCGGCGTCGCGGTCCTGGTAATCCCGGTCGGGGAAGAGCACCGTGAGGGTGGAGTGCCAGTAGGTGTAGGGGTAGATGTCGCCGGTGATGTCGATCCCGTCGCGCCGGGCTGCCTCCAGCCGGGCGATGAGCGAGTCGGCCATGCCCCAGAGGGAGCGCATGGCGAGCTTGGTGTGGGAGATCTGCACCGGCAGCTTCGCCACCCGGCCAATGGTGATGATCTCCTCGATCGCGTCCCAGAAGCGGCGGTCCTCGCTCCGCACGTGGCTGATGTACCGGCCCCCCGCGGCGGCCGTCACCCGGGCCAGCTCCAGCACCTCGGAGGGATCGCTGAAGATCCCCGGGTCATACTCCAGCCCGGTGCTGAGGCCGAGGGCGCCGGCGGCGAGTTCCTGCCGGAGGAGCACCCGCATCCGGCCGACCTCCTCGGCCGTGGCGGCCCGCCGGAAGTCCCGTCCCAGGATGAGGTCCCGGATGGTGTTGTGGCCGGCGTACATCGCCAGGTTCACGGCCGCCGGCGCGGCTTCGCGCTCGGCCATGAACCGCCGGAGCGGAAATGCGGAGGAGCCGTCCTGCCCGCCGATGATCGTGGTGATCCCCTGGCTCACCGCGCCGAGGGCGTCGGGGTGGTCGGCCAGGTCGTCATCGGCATGGCTGTGGGTGTCGATGAACCCGGGGGCCAGCGCCAGGCCCTGCGCCTCGACCACGGTCTCTCCCGCGGCCGTCGGGAGCTGCCCCACCTCCATCACCACGCCGCCGCGAACCCGCACCGCCCCGCGGAAGGGCTCGCCACCATTGCCGTCGTAGATGGTCGCGTCCCGGACCAGGAAATCCTGCGCGCCCAGGGGGCGCGCGACGAGCAGCAGCAGGGCGAGTCCGGCAAGGAGGAGGCGCATGCCCAAGCTTACGACCGGCCGGCCCCTTGCGGGAGTGTCCTCCGGCGCGGCATGATCAGCCGCATGAAGACTCCCCTCCTGACTCCGCTGCTCCTCCTCATGACGTCCATCTCCCTTTCCGCCCAGGACTCCCCCCGCCAGCCGGTGCGTGCCGAGCGCGGCATGGTGGCCACCAGCCAGCTGCTGGCCACCGCGGCCGGGCGCGAGGTGCTCGCCGGCGGGGGGAACGCATTCGACGCCGCGGTGGCGGCGGCGGCGGTCCTCGCGGTGGTCGAGCCGCACATGACCGGCCTCGGCGGCGACATGTTCGCGCTGGCCTGGTCGGCGAAGGAGCGTCGCCTGGTGGCGCTCCGCTCCAGCGGCCGGGCCGGCAGCGGGATGACTCGCGAGGCGATCCTGGCCCGCGGGCACAATGTGGTGCCGGACCGGGGGCCCGAACCGGTCACGGTGCCGGGCGCGCTGGCGGGATGGGATGCGCTGGTGCGCCGCTACGGCACTCGGCCGCTCGGCGAACTGCTGCAGCCGGCGATCCGGATCGCGGAGCAGGGGTTCGCGGTCACGCCGATCATCGCGCGGCAATGGGGGCAGGAGGTGGAGGTGCTGCGCCGGGATGCCGGGGCGCGGGCCACCTTCCTGGTGGAGCGGACCCGCGCCCCGGTGGCGGGGGAGCGGTTCCGCAATCCCGACATGGCGGCCTCGCTGCGACAGATCGCGACGGAGGGACCCGGGGTGCTCTACGGCGGGCCCCTCGGCGAGCGGATCGTGGCCCGGCTGGGGCAGTTGGGCGGGTTCCTGACGCTGGCGGACCTCCGCGCCCACGAGGTGGAGTGGGTGGAGCCGATCTCGGCCGAGTATCGGGGCTACCGGCTATGGGAGCTGCCACCGCCCAACCAGGGAATCGCGGCGCTCACCATGCTCCGGCTGCTGGCGCCCGACGACCTCGCGGCGCTGGGGCACAACTCCGCCCCGTATCTCCACCGCCTGATCGAGGCGAAAAAGCTCGCCTTCGCGGACCTGGAGCGGTACGTCGGAGACGAGCGCGCCATGCGGGTCACGGCCGCCGCGCTGCTCGATGAGCGCTACCTCGCCGGCCGGCGGGGGCTTCTCGACGAGGCCCGCGCCATGGCCCGAGCCGAGCCGGGTGCCCCGGCCACGGCGAGCGAGACGATCTACCTCACCACCGCCGACAGCGCCGGCAACATGGTCAGCTTCATCAACAGCCTGTACGAGCACTTCGGATCGGGGATCGTGGTGCCGGGGACCGGCTTCGCGCTGCAGGACCGGGGCGCCGGATTCACGCTGGAGGAGGGATTCCCGAACACGGTGGCACCGGGGAAGCGGCCGCGGCATACCCTGATCCCGGGGTTCGTTACCCGGATCACTCCGGCGGGGGACGAGCCGTGGATGAGCTTTGGCGTCATGGGCGGCGCCATGCAGCCGCAGGGCCATGTGCAGGTACTGCTCAACCTCCTGGTCTTCGGCATGGACCCGCAGCAGGCGGCGGATGCCCCCCGCTTTCGGCACATGGCGGGACTGCGGGTGGTGCTCGAGGAGGGAATGCCTCCCGGCGTGCGGGAGGCGCTGACCGCGCTCGGCCATGAGGTTGGGACGCTCCACCCGGACAACGCCGGCGGGGCGCAGATCATCATCCGGGATGGTGCGGGATGGGTAGCGGGGTCGGACCGCCGGAAGGATGGCGGGGCGGCGGGGTGGTAGGTGGTTGGCCGATTGGCCGATTGGCCGATTGGGCGATCGGGCGATTAGGCGATTGGGCGATTGGACGATGGCCGAGCCGCCGAGCCGCCGAGCCGTCTAGAGAATGAACCGCCGCAGGTCGTCGTCGTCGAGGATCTTCTCCAGCCGCTTGCGCACCGCCGCCCGGTCGAAGACGATGTGCTTCTCGGGGTAGGCCGGCAGCTCGAACAGTACTTCGTCCATCAGGGTGGACATCACCGTGTGCAGCCGCCGCGCCCCGATGTTCTCCATCCGGTCGTTGGCCAGCCAGGCCACCCGTGCAATCTCCTCGATCCCGTCCGGGGTGAACTCGAGCTGCGCCCCCTCGGCGGCCACCAGTGCCTGGTACTGCTTGGTGAGCGCACTCTCCGGCTCGGTCATGACCCGCACGAAGTCCGCCTCGGTAAGGGCCGTCAGCTCCACCCGGATCGGGAACCGCCCCTGCATCTCGGGAATCAGGTCCGACGGCTTGGAGACGTGGAACGCGCCCGCCGCGATGAAGAGGATGTGGTCGGTGCGGACGTATCCGTAGCGGGTCTGGACCGTGCACCCCTCGACGATGGGCAGCAGGTCCCGCTGCACCCCCTCCCGTGAGACGTCGGGCCCGGTGCTGGTGCCACGCTCGCCGGCGATCTTGTCGATCTCGTCCACGAAGATGATGCCGTGGTTTTCCGAGCGGTCCAGCGCCTCGGCCACGACGTCGTCCATGTCCACCAGCCGCCGGAGCTCCTCGTCCACCAGGATGCGGCGCGCCTCGGGGATGCGCACCGTGCGGCGCTTCTTCCGCTTGGGCAGCATCTCCTGGAACATCTCCATGAAGTTGATCTGCTCCCCCTCGATGCCCTGGGGCGGCTGCATCAGGTCCAGCATCGGGTAGTTCTGGGGGGAGACCTCGATCTCCACGTCCCGATCATCCAGCTTCCCGTCCTTGAGCATCTGCCGCAGCTTCTCGCGGGAGCGGTCCCGACGCTCCTCGTCACTGCCGGGGCTCGATTCCGCCCGGGCCTGGCCGCCGGGACTGACGACGAAGATCCCGGGACGCTTCTCGGTGCCGGACCCCGGCGCGGGGGGTGGAGCCGGCGGCGGGGGCGGCAGCAGGATATCCAGCAGCCGTTCCTCTGCCCGCTCCTCGGCCTTGGGGTACACCTCGTCTTCCCGCTCGGTGCGGACCATGGTGATCGCGGCGTCCACCAGGTCCCGCACCATCGACTCGGCGTCGCGCCCCACATAGCCCACTTCGGTGAACTTGGAGGCCTCCACCTTGACGAAGGGCGCCCCCGCGAGGCGCGCCAGGCGGCGGGCGATCTCGGTCTTCCCCACCCCCGTGGGGCCGATGAGGATGATGTTGTACGGGGTGATCTCGTCGCGGATTTCGTCCGGGGTCTGGGACCGGCGCCACCGGTTCCGGATGGCGATCGCCACGGCGCGCTTGGCCGCGTCCTGCCCGACGATGTAGCGCTCGAGCTCCGCCACGATCTGGCGCGGTGGCAGTTCCTCCAGCCAGGGGGGCGGGGGCGGTCCGGGGTCGGCGCCCGGGAGCGGGCTGGAGGTCGGATCGGTGCTCATGGACGGAAGCTAGTCTGGCGGGGCGCCCGCAGGGGGATGGGTGTCCGGTTCGGCGACGCGCTCCGCGGCCCGGATTCCCCGCAGCCGCTCCGCCGTGGCGCGCATGTCGAGGAGCCGCTGCCGGAAGGGCAGCGCGTGCAGGGCGACGAGCCCCAGCAGCAGCGTGGCGGTGAACCGGGGATGGCGGGCCATCCAGCCGCTGTGGAGCCCCCACCCCGCCGCCAGGAACGCCGGGGGGGGCAGCACCACGCCAAAGAGCCAGGAGAGCCGCTGCGGGCCCATCTCGTCCCGGGTCAGGCCGTTGGAGATCCAGTTGAAGCCGGACAGGCTGGCCAGGCCCAGCGCCAGGTGCAGCCCCAGCACCAGGCCGTACTGCCCCCACCGGCTGGCGGCGAACGGCTCGAAGGCGCCGGTGGAGACCGCGGCGGCCAGTGCCACCAGCATCGCGGTCCACCGGATCGCCATGAAGGGCAGCACCCAGGCCAGCCCGCCGAGTCCGGATTTGTCCCCGCCGGGCGCGATCCCCGCCATCTCCCCCCAGAAGGAGGCAGTCATCAGGCTGATGAGCAGCCCGAAGGCCAGCGCCAGCGTGCCGAGGATGATCATGCCCCTGGAGCCCCGCCCGGTCACAGCTCGAGGATGGTGAGGTGCCGGTTGGTGTACACGCAGATGTCGGCGGCGATCTCGAGCGCGCGCTGCACCACGTCCCGCGCGGTGAGCCGCTCATCGGGGAGCAGGGCGCGGGCCGCGGCCAGGGCGTAGTTCCCGCCCGACCCCACGGCCAGGATGCCGTCGTCGGGTTCGATGAGTTCGCCGCCGCCGGAGAGGAGGAAGGTGTGCTCCTGGTCCGCCACGACGAGCAGCGCCTCCAGGCGGCGCAGCACCCGGTCGCTGCGCCAGTCCTTGGCCAGCTCCACGCTCGCCCGGGGGAGGTTCCCGGGATACCGCTCCAGCTTCTCCTCGAATTTTTCGTACAGGGTGATCGCGTCGGCCACGGACCCGGCGAAGCCGGCGAGCACCTTTCCCCCCTTGAGAGCACGGACCTTGGTGGCGGTGGACTTCACCACCGTCTCCCCGATGCTCACCTGCCCGTCGCCGCCGATGGCGACCCGGCCCTGCTTCCGGACCGCGAGGATCGTGGTGCCGTGGTATCCGCTCATTGGCTCTCCCGCCTCTCGCGGCGTGGGGCGACCGGGCGGTCGCCGCTACGCTCGCGGATGCGCCTGCTGGTAGACCTTCTTCAGTCGCTCGACGCTGGTATGCGTATAGATCTGGGTGGTGCTCAGGCTGGCGTGGCCCAGCAGTTCCTGCACTGCCCGCAGGTCCGCCCCCGCATCGAGCAGATGGGTGGCAAAGGTGTGCCGGAGCGAGTGAGTCTTGAGGCCCTCGCCGCCGACCGCGTCGAGGGCGCGGTGCACGATCCGCTGCACCGACCGCGGCGCCAGCCGCTTCCCGCGCCGGCTGAGGAATACCGCCTGCCGGTCCGCCCCCGGGAGGTGGGCCAGCGGTTCCCGCTCCTCGAGGTAGTGGCGCAGGGCCCGACTGGCGCGGCTTCCCACGGGGACCAGCCGCTCCTTGCGCCCCTTGCCGCGCACCTTCACCTGGTCGCTCAGCAGGTCCAGGTCGTAGAGATCGAGTCCCACCAGTTCGGAGAGCCGGAGCCCGCTGGAGTAGAACAGCTCGAGCATCGCCAGGTCCCGGAGGCCCGCCGGCTCCTTGCCGGTGGCCCGGGCCTCCGCGGCGGCGAACACCCGCTCGGTGCGGTCCCGGTCCAGGTACGCGGGGAGGGTGCGGCCCAGCCGCGGTGCCTTGGCCGACCGCATGGGCGACTTCTCGAGCCCCTGATGGGCCTGCAGGAAGCGATACAGCGTCCGCACCGCCGAGAGCGCCCGGGCCAGGGACCGCTTGGCGAGCCCGCGGCGCTGCAGCTCGCCGAGGAACCCGCGCACCCCGAGGCGATCCACCCGGCCAAAGTCCCAGTCTCCGCCATAGTGCCGGTCGAGGAAGGCGGTGAAGGCCTCGAGGTCGCGGCGGTAGGCGCGCACGGTATGCCCGGACACCTGCCGCTCCTTCTCGAGGTGCTCGAGAAAGGCGTGGACCTCCGGACGGCTCGGCGGCTGCGCCGGACGGCTCGGCGGCTCGACGGCTCGGCGGCTCGATCTCATGGCAGGGTCGTCACCCATTCCTCGAAGTCCCGCTGCGCTCGCTCCACGAGCAGTCCCTTCCGCTGGTCCTTCCCCCGCCGACCGCCTGACCGCCCGGCCGCCTGACCGTCCAGCGGATCCAGCAGCCCGAAGTTGGCGTTCATCGGCTGGAAGTGCGCCGGGTCGGCTTCCCGAAGATAGCGGTAGAGTGCGCCGAGCATCGTCGTCGGGGGAGGGACGGTGGCCACCCCGCCGCCCAGCCGCCGCGCCAGGTTGATTCCGGCCAGCAGCCCCGTCCCGAGGGATTCGGTATACCCCTCCACCCCGGTGAGCTGCCCGGCGAAGAACAGGGTGTCGTCCCCCGGCGCGGTGAGGGCCGGCCCGAGACAGGCGGGGCTGTTCAGATAGGTGTTCCGGTGGATGCTGCCGTAGCGCAGGAACTCGGCGCCGCCCAGGCCGGGGATGGAACGAAAGACCCGCTGCTGTTCCGGGATGCGCAACCGGGTCTGGAAGCCGACCAGATTCCACATCTGCCCCGCGCGATCCTCGCGCCGGAGCTGAACTACCGCCCATGGCTCGCGCCCGGTGCGCGGGTCGGGAAGCCCGACCGGCTTCATCGGCCCGAAGCGCAGGGTCTCCGGCCCGCGGCGCGCCATCTCCTCGACCGGGAGGCACCCCTCGAAATACGGCACCTGGTCGAACTCGTGGGCCGTGAACTGGTCGGCGGCGACGAGCGCCGCGATGAAGGCGTCGTACTCCTCGCGGCTCATCGGGCAGTTGAGGTAATCATCGCCGCCGCCCTTCCCGTAACGGGAGAGGGCGTAGATCCGCGACTCGTCCAGCGACTCGCGGCTCACGATCGGGGCGATGGCGTCGTAGAAGGCGAGGCTGGCCGGCTCGGCGACTGGACGGCTCGGCGACCCGACGGCGGGCATCCTGGCGATGATCGCTGCGGCCAGCCGCTCCGAGGTGAGGGGCCCCGTCGCCACCACGCCCGGCGAGGGCAGCTCAGTCACCTCGCCCCGCTCCACCGTGATCAGGGGGTGCGCCGTCACCCGCGCATGCACCAGGCGGGAGAACTCGTCGCGATCCACGGCCAGCGCGGCCCCCGCCGGCACCGCCGCGGCATCCGCCGCCTCGAGCAGGATGCTGCCCAGCCGGCGCAGCTCCGCCTTGAGCAGCCCGTGGGCGTTGGTGAGGTCGGTGGACTTGAAGGAGTTGCTGCAGACCAGCTCGGCCAGGCGGTCCGACTGATGGGCCGCGGTCCGGACCACCGGACGCATCTCGCGCAGGGTCACCGGGATGCCGCGCTCGGCCAGGGCCCACGCGGCCTCACACCCCGCGAGTCCCCCGCCGACCACGGTGGCCCGGGTCACGTCGCCGCGGCTTCCTCGGCCTCCAGCACCACGATCTTGTGCTGGCACTTGAGGCAGGTGCGGGACTCGCCCTCGGTCTTGTTCACCCGCTTCTCCATCCCCACCCAGCCGCAGTTGGGGCAGGTGTCGGCCACCGGGCGGTTCCAGGTCGAGAAGTCACAGGCGGGGTAGCGCACGCAGCCCCAGAACGACTTGCCGCGCTTGGTGCGGCGCTCGGCCAGGTCACCCACCTCGCACTTGGGGCACTTCATCCCGAGCGGGATCGAGCGGGTGCCCTTGCACTCGGGATACCGGGTGCAGGCGAGGAACTCCCCGAAGCGCCCGGTCTTGATGACCATCGGCGCCGCGCAGAGCTGGCACTTCTCGTCCGTGGGCCGGTCCGGCGCCCGCGCCTTCTTGAGCGACTTCACGTAGTCGCAGGTCTGCTTGTAGTTGACGCAGGCGAAATAGGGCCCGAAGCGGCCGGTGCGGAGCTCCACCTTGGCGCCGCACTTGGGGCAGCGCTCCTTCTCCAGTTCCTCGGGATTGAGGCCGTGGGCCTCCGCCACGATAGCGCCGAGGTTCACCGCGGCGAGGGCCTTGGTGAACGGCTGGTAGAAGTCCTTCAGCACCGTCTGCCACGACAGCTCGCCCTCCTCGATCTTGTCGAGCTCCAGCTCCATGCCGGAGGTGAACTCGACGTTGAAGATCGTGGGGAACTGGCTCACCATGATCTGCTCGACCGTCTCGCCCAGCTCGGTGGGGGTGAAGCGGCGCTGCTCCAGCTTCACGTACTCCCGGGCGACGAGCGTGCTGATGATCGAGGCGTAGGTGCTCGGCCGCCCGATCCCGAGACGTTCCAGCTCCTTCACCAGGCTCGCCTCGGAGAAGCGGGGCGGCGGCTCGGTGAAGTGCTGGCTGGGGGTGATCGCCCGCACCTCCACCCGGTCGCCCACTTCCAGCGGCGGGATCGGGGTGAGATCCTCGACGCCCTTGCCCTCCTCGACCTCCCGGCCCTCGGTGTACACCACGTGGTAGCCGTCGAACAGCAGCACCGAGCCGGAGACCCGGAACAGGTACCGGCCCAGGTCGAAGTCCACGATCGTCATGTCGTAGACCGCGGGGTTCATCTGCGACGCCACGAAGCGCTGCCAGATGAGCTGGTACAGCCGGTACTGGTCGGGCTCGAGGAAGCGCTGCACGTCTTCCGGCCGGCGCTTCACATCGGTGGGCCGGATGGCCTCGTGGGCGTCCTGGACCCGGCTGCCCTTCTTGGAGCTGTACTGGTTGGGCGTCTCGGGCAGGTACTCCGGGGCGTAGTTGGCGCCGATGAAGGCGCGCACCGCGGCAATCGCGGTGTCGGAGACCCGCACCGAGTCGGTCCGCATGTAGGTGATGAGGCCGACCGGGCCCTCCTCCCCGACCTCGATGCCCTCGTACAGGTCCTGCGCCGCCCGCATGGTGCGACGGGTAGAGAAGCCCAGCTTCTTGGCCGCCTCCTGCTGCAGGGTGCTGGTGGTGAAGGGCGCGCCGGGCCGCTTGCGCCGGTTCCGCTTCTCGACCTTGGTGACGATGAAGGGCAGCGGGCGCACCGCATTCACCACCGCGGTGGCCGCCGCCTCGGTGCCGAGCTCGGGGTTGTGGCCGTCAATCTTCTTGAGTTCGGCGGTGAAACCCTGGCCCTGCTTGGCACAATCGGCCGCAATGGTCCAGTACTCCACCGGCTTGAAGGCGCGGATGTCGCGCTCCCGTTCCACGATCAGCCGCAGCGCGACGGTCTGCACCCGGCCGGCGGACAGGCCGGTCTTGATGCTCTGCCACAGGATCGGGCTGGCCTTGTAGCCCACCAGCCGGTCAAGGATCCGGCGGGCCTGCTGGGCGTTGACCAGGTCCTCGTTGATCTCCCCGGGCCGGGACATCGACTCCTTCACCGCTTCCTTGGTGATCTCCTCGAACCGCACCCGGCGCATCGGCGCCCTGGTGTCGAGCTGGCTCGCCACATGCCAGGCGATCGCCTCGCCCTCGCGGTCCGGGTCGGTGGCGAGGTAGATGGCGCTGGCCTTCTTCGCGGCCTTCTTGAGGTCCGCGAGGGTCTGGGTCTTTCCCTTGATGGTGACGTACTCGGGCTGGAAGCCGTTCTCCACATCGACGCCAAGCTTCCGGGTCGGGAGGTCGCGGATATGCCCGATAGTGGCCCGGACATCGTAGCCGCGGCCGAGATACTTCCCGATGCTCTTGGCCTTGGTGGGGGACTCGACCACCACCAGCGCGCCGCCGGTGCCGGACTCGGCATCGTCGGCGGCGGCGGCCCGGGCCCGCGCCGCCCGCTTCTTCGGAGCGGCCTTCAGCGGGCCAGCGGCCGCAGGAACGCCGCCCTTGGCGGCCCTGGCCGACTTGGCCGGCGTCGCGGCCTTGGCTGGCTTGGCCGGCTTCGCGGCTTTGGCCGGCTTGGTCGGCTTGGCGCCCTTGGCGGGTGCGTCGCTGGTCTTGGACTTTCTGGGTGTCGCCATGCGCGGGAAGCTACCTGCCAGAGTGAACCGCGGCGGGGTCGCCGCGGGACGACAAGAAAACGCGCACCAGGGGGAATTGGCAAGAGACGAGTTTGGAAACCACGGCGGGACAAGCGCTTAGGGTCACCAGCCGGCGCGTTCCCGGGCGAGTTGGGCGATCTCGTCCGCCAGCGCCACTGCCGACTTGACGTCCGCCTTCACCTCGCACGCCGCCTTCATATAGAAAGGCTCACGCTCCTTGAGCAGCTGCCGCATCTTCTCCACGGGATCCTCGCCGACCAGCAGCGGCCGGGTGCCCTCCTGCCCGGCGCGCTTCGCCGCGGTGATCGCCATCGCGCGCAGGTAGATGAGGAACGCCGTGTCCGCCACGCCCTCCAGCGCCCCCGGCTGCGCCACCCAGCCCCCACCCGGCGCCAGCACCGCCGGCGGGCCGGCCAGGGCCTGCTGCATCGCTTCCTTCTCCATCTGGCGGAAGCGCTGCTCGCCGAACTCGGCGAACATCCGCGGGACGGGCATCTGCATCTTTCGCACAAGCACCGCGTCAGTGTCGACGAACGGTGCGCCGAGCCGCTCGGCCACAAGCTTCCCGACGGTCGATTTTCCCGCCCCGGGGAGTCCCACCAGGATTACGTGTCGTTTCACGCGTCCCCCGACTCCGGCGCCACGGCGCCGAGCGCGGTCCAGCGGTCGGCGAGCTGCGCCAGGTAGCCCTCATAGTTGCGGTGCATCTCGCGCAGCGAGTCGCCGCCGAATTTCTCGAGCATCGCATCCGCCAGGACCCAGGCGGTAAGCGCCTCGGCGATTACCCCCATGGCCGGCACGGCCGTCACGTCTGAACGCTCGGCCTGGGCCTTCGCCGGGAGGCCGGTCCGCAGGTCAATCGTGGGCAGCGGGGACATCAGTGTCGCGATCGGCTTCATCCCCACCCGGATGATCAGCGGCTCACCGGTCGTGATGCCGCCTTCCAGCCCGCCGGCGTTGTTGCCTTGGCGGCCGTAGCCGCCCTTCCGGGCGGGCGCGGGCGCCGGGCTCCCTGGCGTGGCCTCGGCGACGATGGGGTCGTGCACCTCGGAGCCGGGCCGGCGGGCGGCCTCGAACCCCATGCCGATCTCCACCGCCTTCACCGCCGGGATGGACATCAGGATCCCGGCGAGCCGGCCGTCCAGCTTCCGGTCCCAGTGGACGTGGCTCCCCAGCCCCGCGGGCAGGCCGCGCACCACGACCTCGCATTCGCCGCCGAGGGTGTCGCCATCTTTCTTCGCCTGGTCGATCCGGGCGATGATCCGCGCATCCAGCGCCGCATCCAGCACCCGGACCTCGGAGCGGTCCGCCGCCGGATTGAGCGGCCAGGGCAGGTCCCCGGCCGCCCGCGCCGCCGCCACGATTCCGCCCAGCGAGACCACGTGGCTCCCGACGTCCACCCCGAACTCCTCCAGCAGCCGCCGCGCCAGGGCCCCGGCCGCGACCCGCATGGCCGTCTCCCGGGCGCTGGCACGCTCCAGGATGTCTCGGGCGTCCTGGCGATCGTACTTGAGGACGCCGACGAGGTCGGCATGTCCGGGGCGGGGCCGGTTGAGGCGCCGGCGGCGCTCCTCCCCCGGTGTCCCCTCCGCGGCCATGATCTCCTGCCAGTTGGTCCAGTCCCGGTTATGGACCACCATCGCCACCGGACTGCCGAGGGTCTCGCCGGCCCGAACGCCGGCGAGCCACTCGATGCGGTCCTTTTCGATCTTCATCCGGGCGCCACGCCCGTAGCCGCTCATGCGCCGCGCCAGCTCGCGATCCACCTGCGCCGCGGTGACCGGCAGCCCGGCGGGCAGCCCCTCGACGATGGTGACGAGGGCCTGGCCATGGGATTCGCCGGCGGTCAGGAAACGGAGCGGCATCGGGGTCCGGCGGTCGGGAGGGTGCGTGGTGGGGCCGGGCCGGGTGCCCCTGGGCGCCTGACGCGCCCCGGCCCGACCATGCCGGGGGCGCGCGACGCCCTGCCCCATAATAGCGAAGCCCGACCTGCGGTCGGGCTCGCTCCTGCCGGGTAACCCGCCCGCGCTTACTGCTGCGCGCCGTCGTCCACGATGCGGGGCGTGATCAGGATGATCAGGTCCTGCCGCTGCTCCTGGGTGTTGCTGAAGCCGAACAGCTTGCCGACGATCGGCAGGTCCACCAGCAGCGGGATGCCGCTGCGGGTCTTGGTGATGGAGGTGACGGTCAGCCCGCCGATCACCGCGGTCTCGCCGTCGGCCACCAGCAGCTGGTTCTTGGCGTTCTGCTTCTGGATGGTGAAGCCCAGGTCGGCTTCGGCCAGCAGCCGGAGCGCGGACCGCTCGGCCTCGACCTGCATCAGGACCTGGCGGTTGTTGGTGACGTGCGGGGTGACCCGTAGCTGGATGCCGGTCTCCTTGAACTGCACCGTGGCCTTGGGCTGGGCGGCGCCGGTGCCCCCCTGCGACCCGAAGTCGATGATACGGACCGGGACGTCCTCGCCCACCTTGATGATCGCTTCGCGGTTGTCCAGCGTGGTGATGGAGGGCTCCGCCTGGACGTCCGCCAGGTCCACGCTCTGCAGCGCCTGCAGGAAGCTGGAGAAGCGGAAGCCGCCCACCGTGGTGGTCCAGACCAGCTTGAGCGCCGCCTGGGAGATGATCGCGTCGGCATTGGCGATCGCCGCCACGCCCTCACCCGAGAGGTCGGTCACGTCGGAATCGAAGGGGTCGCCGGTGGTCGGATCCACCCGGTTGACCAGCTGATTGAAGAACGGGCCGTCTCCCTGGTTGAGCGCGCCGAAGTCGTACTGCAGCCCGAGCGCCTCGACGTTGGTCCGGTTGACGAAGATGAGCTTGGCCTGGATGGAGACCTGCGGGGTGCGGATATCCAGGTTCCGGATGAAGTCCTGGACATCCCCGATGCGACTCCGGGTCTCGGTGATGATGAGCGAGTTGGTGGTGGTGTCCGACACCACCTGCCCGCGCTTGGTCAGGATGGACTTGACGCTGGGGAGGAGCTGGCCGGCGCTGGCGTAGTTGACCGGCACCATGCGGGTGGTGACCGGCTCGGTGGAGTCGAGGGCCGCGAGCGCCGCCGGGCTGTCCACCCGGATGATGCCGCCAGGGAGCTCGATGGCCTGCAGCCCCTGGGTGGCGAGCACCGCGGCGAAGGCCTCGGTCCACGGCTGATTCTTGATCTCGGCGGTCACCTCACCGGTGATCCCCTTGCCCAGCACGATGGTGCGGCCGGAGAAGGCGGCAAAGCCGGCGATCACGTCGCCGATGTTGGCGCGGTCCCAGGTCACGGTAATGCGGGGCGCGGGCGGCAGGGCCGCGGCGGTGGTGACGGTCTCGGCCGGCGGCGTCACCTCGGGGGCGCGCTGGGCCGGCGCAGGACGGGCCACCGGCGGCACCAGGTCGGCGGGGGCGGTGCTGGACCAGGCCAGGAAGCTCTGGTCAGCGCCGAACCGGATCCGGATCGCGTCCTCGCCCTTCTCCAGCCGGTAGTCGCGGGAGCCGTCGAGGTAAATGGCCACCCGGACCACGTCCGGCCGGAACTGGGAGTAGCGGACATCCTTGATGCCGCCGCGCTGGATCCCGTCGTAGGAGGTGCCGCTCTTGAGCCGCGCCCCGACGATGTCGATCACCAGCCGGTCAGGCTCGCGGAGCATGAAGTCGCGGACCTCCACGGCGCCGGAGAGCGCAATCACGATCTCGGCGTGGCCGGGCGTCGGGATGACGCTGACGGCGGTGACTTCCGAAGCCGGCGGCCGGTCATCGGCCGTGACGGGGGCCGCCAGCAGGAGGCAGGCAGCTCCCGCAGCGAACAGAGACTTGAACGTCATGGGGTCTGCTCCTCCCTCTTGCGCAGCGACAGGGTCTCCTGCCGCTCGAATCCGATGTCCTCAACGGTGAACACGACGTCAGCCTGCCGAATCTGGGCCACCTTCAGGCGACCCAGCCGGTCGCCCACCTTGAGCTTGTAGCGCTTCTGGTTGGTCTTGTCCCGCAGCACCGCGACGCTGTTGCTGGCGCGGCGCAGGTCGAGGTACACCCCGACCAGCAGGAGGTCGTTGAACTCGGGACCGACCTTGTCCGGGGTGATCAGGGACGCAAAGGGATCGCGCGCGCCCCCGGCATAGGTGAAGGTCTCGCGCAGCACTTCGGTCTCCCGCGCCACCCGCAGCGAGTCGGACCGGACGCTGTCCTGCTGTGCCCGGGTGATGGAGTCCTGCCGCTGGCGCTCGGCCAGCTGCCGGAGGCTGTCCTGCCGGGCCCGCTCCCGCACCTGGCGGATCGAGTCCTGCCGCAGCACCTGCTGCTGCTGCGGGGTGAGCGCCGGCTTGGCGGGCTGCTGCACCGCCGGTGCCGCGGCGGCGGGCCGGGCCGGCGTGCTGTCCTTCTTCGCGGCCTGCGCCGCAGGGGCTTCCACCCTGGTGCTGTCCGGCTTCGTGGCCAGCGCCCTCGCCGGACGCTTCGTGGTATCGGGCTTCTGCGCCACGGCGACCGGGGCCGCCGGGGCGGCGCCGCAGGCCTTGGTGAGCTCCGCGGCGGCCGCGGCGGCGGTCGCCGGCCGCTTGGCCTTTGGCAGCTTCGCCACGGCGGCGGTCACCGAGTCGGAACAGGTCTTGTAGCGGGCGCGGACGGTGGAATCCTGCACCGCGGCGCGGCGGATGCTGTCGCGC
>JANRJZ010000184.1:0-14769 GCA_033763675.1 Gemmatimonadota bacterium | reverse complement strand
TGGCGCCAGCCGTCCCGCTCGCTGATCCAGACGAAGCGCGCGCCGCCGTCCAGCCAGTCCCAGTGGTCCACCACATCCACCCAGGCGCTGTCCCGGTCCACGAACACCGGGCGGCTGCGGCCGGTCGTCCGGTCCGCCAGGAACACCGTGAGCGTGTTCTGCAGCCGGTTGAGGTGCTGGAAGGCGACCTCCTCCGAACCGGCCGCCCACTCCATCCGCGGGACGTAGACATTGCGCGGGTCCCCGGGGACCTGCAGCCAGCGAGTGCGGCCGCCGGCCGCGCTCACCACCCCGATCCGCACCGCGGAGTTGGTGGTGCCCGCCTTGGGGTACTGCACCGGCACGGTGAAGGAATAGAGGCTGTCCGTGGCGTTGAGCAGCAGGAAGTCCCGGACCCCGCTCGCGTCCAGCTGCCAGTACGCGATCGAGCGCCCGTCGGGGCTCCAGCGGAATCCGTCGCGGATGCCGAACTCTTCCTCGTAGACCCAGTCGAAGGTCCCGTTGATGACCGTGCGGGAGCCGTCCGTCGTGAGCGCCGTGAGGGCGCCGTCGCGGACCCGCTCCACGTAGAGGTTGTTCTCCCGCACGTACGCCACCCGGTCCGCGGTGGGAGAGAACTTGGCGAACATCAGGGTCTGCGGCTTCGCCGCCGGCCCCCCGAGCCGCCGGAGCGCCCCGGTGTCGAGGTCCAGCACCCAGTAGTCGCCCCGGGAGTTTACCCGCCAGACCCGGGCGGTGTTGGTGAAGAGCAGCAGCTTCCGGCCGTCGTCGGAGAAGCGGAAACTCGCCGCCCGGAGGGGGAGCGTATCCCCGGCCGGGATGAGCTGTTCGCTCCGCACCAGCACCGTCTTCTCCCCCGTCTCGGGGTTCACCCGCACCAGGTCCGGCCCCTTGGCATCGGGCCGGCGATCCGAGGAGAAGTACGCCTCCCCGTCCGGCGTCCACCGGGTGGGCGGCGCGAACTGCCCGCTGAAGAACGGGGAGTTGAACACCCGGTCGAGCGTGATGACCGAGGAGTCGGGCTCCTGGCCAGCCAGCGGCAGCGGCGCGAGGACCAGGACGGCGAGGAGCAGCCGGCGAAACGTGGGCATGGGAGAATCGGGGAACGGGGAGACGGGGAAACGGCCGTGAGTCCTCAACGAAACCGCCCGACCGGACGCTTGTCCAGTCGGGCAGGTTTCGTGACGGTGCGGGGGCGCTGGAAACATCCTTCCGGGCTGCTAATCGCCCAATCGCCCAATCGCCCCAGCGCCTAGTACCGGTAATGCTCCGGCTTGTACGGCCCCTCGACCGGCACGCCGATGTAGTCGGCCTGGTCCGTCGAGAGTTGCGTCAGCTTCACTCCCAGCTTGCCGAGGTGGAGCCGTGCCACCTTCTCGTCCAGCTTCTTGGGCAAGGTGTAGACCCGCTTCTCGCTGTACCGGGTGCCCGAGACCGTGGGCTTGCCCTGGGCCGAGAGGTGCAGGTCGATCTGCGCCACCACCTGGTTGGTGAACGAGCAGCTCATCACGAAGCTGGGGTGGCCGGTCGCGCAGCCCAGGTTGAGCAGCCGTCCCTCGGCCAGGATCAGCACGCTGTGGCCGTCGGGGAAGACGTATTCGTCGTACTGCGGCTTGATGTTGATGCGCCGGATCCCCTTCACCTTCTTCAGGCCGGCCATGTCGATCTCGTTGTCGAAGTGGCCGATGTTGCCGACGATCGCCTTGTCCTTCATCCGCGCCATGTGCGCCGCGCTGATGATCTCCTTGTTGCCGGTCGCGGTGACGAAGATGTCCGCGGTCTCCACCACTGCGTCCAGGGTGGTCACCTGGTAGCCTTCCATCGCGGCCTGGAGGGCGCAGATCGGGTCGATCTCGGTGATCACCACCCGCGCCCCCTGGCCCTTGAGGGCCTGGGCGCAGCCCTTGCCCACGTCGCCGTAGCCGCAGATCACCGCCACCTTGCCCGCCAGCATCACGTCGCTGGCCCGCAGGATCCCGTCGGTCAGCGAGTGCCGGCAGCCGTACAGGTTGTCGAACTTCGACTTGGTCACCGAGTCGTTGACGTTGATGGCCG
Organism: Gemmatimonadota bacterium; assembly: GCA_033763675.1. Taxonomy (GTDB): domain Bacteria; phylum Gemmatimonadota; class Gemmatimonadetes; order Gemmatimonadales; family GWC2-71-9; genus JADJOM01. Next base: position 12,714 of record JANRJZ010000184.1, on the reverse strand, counting down.
GGAAGAGCAGGGTCCCCGCCTTCATCATCTCGTACAGCCGGTGCACGCCGGTGGTGGTCTCCTCGGAGACGCCCTTGAGCCCGGCGGCCACGCGGGTCCAGCGCTTCGGGTCCGCCTTGATGGTCGCGCGCAGCAGGTCGAGGATCACCCCCCACTCCTCCGAGTCGCTGGCGGCGTTGAAGGCCGGCACCTTCCCCGCCTTCTCGTACTCGACCCCCTTGTGCACCAGCAGGGTCGCGTCGCCGCCGTCATCCAGCAGCAGGTTGGGCCCGCCGCCGTCCGGCCACAGCAGCGCCTGGTCGGTGCACCACCAGTACTCCGGCAGCGTCTCGCCCTTCCAGGCATAGACCGGGATGCCCTGCGGATCGGCGGGGGTGCCGTGCCTGCCCACCACCACGGCGGCGGCGGCGTGGTCCTGGGTGGAGAAGATGTTGCAGCTCACCCAGCGCACGTCCGCGCCCAGCTCCGCGAGCGTCTCGATCAGGACCGCGGTCTGCACCGTCATGTGCAGGCTGCCCATGATCCGGGCGCCGGCCAGCGGCTGGCTGCCGGCGTACTCCTGCCGCAGCGCCATCAGCCCCGGCATCTCGTACTCCGCCAGCCGGATCTCGTTGCGGCCGTACTCCGCCAGCGAGAGGTCCTTCACCTTGAAGGGCTCCCGGCCCGCCTCACGGGTGGCCTGGAAGGGATGCAGCTGGGCGACGCTCGTTGCCATGGTCTCGGTCCTTGTCGTGGTTCGTGGTGCGTGATGTCAGGCGGGGACGGACCCCGCGTTCATGATCGAATGGCGACGGCGGTGAAAAGCATCGTGCCCCTGGCGCCGGCGTCCAGCGGTACCGGGTGATACGTCGCCAGGCGGAGCCCGGCCCCGGCACACCACTCCGCGAGCTGCGCCTCGCTCACCCCCTGCCAGAGGTGCCCGAGGGTCTGGCGATACTCCGCCCGCTCATGCGGCACCAGATCGGTCAGCAGCAGCCGCCCGCCGGGCCGGAGCACCCGCGCCGCCTCGGCGATGGCGGCGCCCGGTGCCGCCAGGTAGGGGAGCACCAGCACCAGGAAGGCCACGTCCACTGCGCCATCCTCGAGCGGCAGCTCCTCGAGATCCCCCCGGCGGAGGTCCACGTTGGGGATCTCCGCCAGCCGGGCCCGTGCGGCGCGGAGCATGGCGGCGGAGCCATCCACCGCGATCACCTGCGCCACGAACGGGGCCAGCGACTGGGCCAGGTGCCCCGTGCCGCAGCCCAGGTCCGCCACCGTGGCGGCCGGATCCAGCAGGCCCAGCAGCGGCAGCAGCTCGGTGCGCCCCCCGAAGAGCTCGAACCGGAGCCGGTCCCATTGCCCCGCCGCCGTGGCGAAGAACTCCTCCGACCGCGCCCGGCGCTCGGCCAGCACCCCCCGCAGCCGCTCCACGTCCCGCACCGCCGCCGGGGTCTCCGCCACCTGGTCCCGCACCACCTGCCACAGCTTGCGGGCGGCCGGCTCGAGGTCGGGGAGCGGCATCCGGTACAGCCGGCTGGCCCCATCCGCACGGGAGAGCACCCAGCCATCGTCGGCCAGCACCTTGAGGTGCCGGCTGACCGTGGACTGGGGCAGCTGCAGCGCCTCGCACAGCTCCGAGACGGTGAGCTCCTGCCGCTCCAGGAGCAGCAGCAGCCGGTTCCGCGTGGCATCGGCCAGGGCCTGCAGCCGGGTGACGATGGTGGTGCCCACAACCCTCCAGAGGCATCCTATTATCCGGATAATCAAATGGCTTTGACCCGGCCTGTCAAGCCGGGGGGTCTAGATTGTCCCCATGACTGCGCCGCCACATCACCGCGCCGGGGGTGGTTACCAGAACCCCTGGCCCGGCAGCAACCCCCGCGGGTTCGCCCACCTGGTACGCTGGTTCGTCGAACGGAACTTCATCCGCCGCCCGCCCCCCGATCCCGACCGCTCCGTCTTCGCCGTGGAGCGGCCGGCCCTGGGCCAGGCGGTGCGCCCCGGCGACCTGGCGGTCACCTGGGTCGGGCATTCGACCGCCCTGCTCGAGTTCGCAGGACTTACCGTGATCACCGACCCGGTGTTCGGCGCGTACGCCTCCCCGATTCCCACCGCTTCACTCCGCCGCTGGGTGGACCCGCCGGTGCGGGTGGCCGACCTGCCGCGCCTCGATGCGGTTCTCCTCTCCCACAATCACTACGACCACCTCGACGCCCCCACGGTGCAGGAGCTGGCCGCGCTGCAGCCCGAGGCCGTCTGGTGCACGCCCCTCGGCAACGCGGCGCTGCTGCGGCGGCTGGGGGTGCAACGGGTGCAGGAGCTCGACTGGTGGGAAGAAACCGGCGTTGCCGGTGCCACGATCGGCTGCGTGCCGGCCCAGCATTTCAGCGCCCGCGGCCTGCATGACCGGAGCCGCGCGCTCTGGGGCGGGTTGACGGTGAAGTTTGGCGGTCGCTCGGTCTACTTCGTGGGGGACACGGCCTACCACCCCGACTTTGCCGAGATCGGGCGCCGAGCCGGTCCGTTCGATCTGGTGCTGATGCCGGTGGGAGCATACGAGCCGCGCTGGTTCATGCACGTGGTGCACCTGAATCCCGAGGAGGCGGTCCGGGCGTTCGGGGAGCTGAGCGGGGGGAGTAATGGGGAGGAGACCGGCGCCGCCGGCACCGGGCGGCGGCCGGTCATGGTGCCCATTCACTGGGGCACATTCAAGCTCACCGACGAGCCGATGGACGAGCCGCCCCGGCGCACCGAGGCGGCGTGGCGTGCCGCCGGGTTCGAGCCGGGGCGGCTCTGGACCCCGCGGCACGGGGAGACCCGGCTGCTGCGGGCCTAGGGCATGGCGCTGCCGGCCAGCCCCACGGCGTCCAGCATGAAGGCGTAGCGGAAGGCGGCTTCCCGCAGCCGGTCGTAGCGGCCGGAAGAACCGCCATGGCCGCCGGCCATGTTGGTCTTGAGCAGGAGCGGATTGGTGTCGGTCTTGGTGGCGCGGAGCTTCGCCACCCACTTGGCCGGCTCGAAGTACATCACCTGGGAGTCGTTGAGCGAGGTGGTGACCAGCAGCCAGGGATAGTCCTTTGCCGCCACGTTGTCGTAGGGCGAGTAGCTCAGCATGTACCGGTACTCATCCACCTTGTTGGGATTGCCCCACTGCTCCCATTCCTGGGCGGTGAGCGGCAGCGAGGCATCCAGCATGGTGTTGATGACGTCCACGAAGGGCACGTCCGCCACGATGGCGCGGAAGAGGTCTGGCCGCATGTTGGCCACCGCGCCCATCAGCAGCCCCCCGGCGCTGCCGCCGTTGGCCACCAGCCGGTCGGGCCGGGTGTACTTGAGCCGGACCAGCTCCTCCGCCGCGGCGATGAAGTCCACGAAGGTGTTCTTCTTCTTGAGCATCTTGCCGTCGTCGTACCACTGGCGGCCCAGCTCCTGGCCGCCGCGGATGTGGGCGATCGCGTACACGAAGCCCCGGTCCACCAGGCTCAGGACGGCGCTGTTGAAGGTGGGCTCCATGGTGGCGCCGTAGGAGCCGTAGGCGTAGAGCAGCAGCGGGTTGCTGCCGTCCAGCCGCACCCCCTTCCGCGCCAGCAGCGACACCGGCACCCGCACCCCACCGGTCGAGGGGGCCATGATGCGCCGGACCTCGTACCGGGTCGGATCGTAGCCGCTCGGAATCTCCTGCTGCTTGCGCAGCTCCCGCGCCCGGGTCCGCATGTTGTAGTCATACACCGCGGTGGGCGTCTGCATGCTGGAGTAGCTGAAGCGGAACGTCTCGGTGGCGTACTCCAGGTTCCCCGTCGGGAAGACCCCGTACGCCGCCTCCGGGAAGGAGATGTAGTGGGCGTTCCGGCCGTCGCGGTCGCTCACCCGCAGGCGCCGCAGGCCGCCGCTCCGCTCGCTCACCACGACGTGGTGCTCGAACGCGTCCACCCCTTCCACGAAGACGTCGGGCCGGTGCGGCAGCCAGTCGCGCCACGCGGCGGGAGAGGGATCCTGCTCCGGGGCGCGGACCAGCCGGAAATTGGTGGCCCGGTCGTTGGTGTAGAACAGGAAGAAATCCCCGGCGTGCTCCACCGTGTATTCCACCCCGGCTCGCCGGGGCGCCAGGACCCGCGGCGCGGCGGTGGGGTCGGCGGTGGGAATGGCCCGCCACTCGGAGCTGGTGAAGCCGTCCGCCGTGATGAAGACGTACTTGCCGCTCCGCGACCGGAAGACGCCGGCGTTGTTGAGCACGTCATCTTCCTGGAACACCTTCACGTCCGACGCGCGCGGGGTGCCGACCACGTGGCGCCAGACCGCGTTGCCGCGCTTGGCGCTGTCGGCGGTCATGTAGAAGAAGGTGCGGTTGTCATCGGCCCAGGCGGTGCCGTTCCAGACCCCAGGAAGCTCGTCCACGATGGCGCCGCTCTCCAGGTCCCGCACATACAGCGTGTACTCCCGGAACGCCGTGGTGTCCTCCAGGACCAGCAGCCAGCGGCCGTCGGGACTCACGTCCATGCCGCCGAGCGCATGGAACGGCTTTCCCGCCGCGGCCTGGTTCTGGTCGAAGTAGACCTCCTCCGGCGCCTCCATGGTGCCGCGCCTGCGGCAGAAGATGGGGTACGCCTTGCCCTGCTCGGTCCGGGTGTAATACCAGTAGCCATGCTCCCGCACCGGGACCGCCGCGTCGGTCTCCTTGATCCGTCCCAGCATCTCCTGGTAGAGTCGCTCCCGGAGCGCGGCGGTGTGCGCCGTGTGCTCCTCGGTCCAGCGGTTCTCCGCCTCCAGGTAGCTGATGACTTCCGGGTTGGTCTTCTCCCGGAGCCAGAAGTAGTTGTCCACCCGCACGTCGCCGTGCAGGGTGTCCACCCGGGGGATGATCCGCGCCGCCGGCGGCTGCTGGGCGGCGACGGGGGCGGGAAGGAGGGCAACGGCGGTAGCCATGACTGCAATCCAGTGACGATGCATGCGTGACCCCGAGGGTCTGGGGTGGAGGGCGCGAGGATAGCCGGAATGGAGAGACGGGGACAAGGCCGAAAAGGTGCCGATGGGCGGTCGAAAACGCGAATCAGGCCGGAACTGCCTGCGCCGAACGGGGATGGCCTCGGCGGTGCAATCTGGCACGTCTGCGTGGACGAAATTGCGACGGAAGTGAGCTACGCGTCTCGCGACTCGATCCGGTCCCCGGTCCACCAGCGACGCCGGCCCCGGATCGCGCGGAACGGGCTGAGCGGCGGGCCACTGTCGCCCAGGTCGGGACGATAGGGCTTGAGCAACAGGAAACCGGCGCCCAGCAACCCGAGGAAGGCGCCGCTCGCGAGCCCCGCGAGGTTGCGGACCGGCGGCTCGCCGCCGAGGGGCGGGAGGCCGAGCCCGACCGTGACGAAGGCGATGACACCGGAAAAGGTGGCGCCGATGCCCATCAGCCGGAGCATGACGTTGAGCGCACGCCAGTGCGACGGGTCGGTTGCGGGAGCGGGCATCAGGATCGGGGGTTGAGGAGGGAGGCCAGCGCCCGGCGCACGATCTCGGGCGCCGCTCGTTCGCTGGAGCGCACCAGCCGGGCCCGGAGCGGATCGGAGTTGTCCACCACCAGGTCGGCGTGCTCCCGCGGCGTGCACTCCTGATGATAGCGCCGCTGCCCAGGAACGTAGCGCTGGTCCAGCCGGCGCTCCACCTCCGCCCGGGACCGCCCGCGCGCGGTATCCCGAGCCACCAGCCGCGCCCGGGCCACCGCCTCTGGCGCGTCAAGGTAGATCGCCGTCACCGGGATCGTCCCGGTGGGAATCCGGCGCACGAACACGCCCTCGATGACCAGCACCGGCTGGGCGCCCAGCACCACCCGGCGATCGGGGAGCGGCACGCCGGCCAGGCCGTCGAACGCCGGGAGGATCAGTTCCATGCCGCCGGCCGCGAAGGTGCGCAGCAGCCAGCCCATCCGCTCGAAGTCGTAGTACTCCTCGTAGTAGCGCGCGGCCTCGTTCCCGGCCGACCAGTCGAGTGGCCGGCGGAAGTCGTCCACCCGCACCAGCACCGGCGTGCCGCCCGCCACCGCGAGCTCGGCCACGAGCCGCGCGGCGAAGGTGGACTTGCCGCTGCCATCCACGCCATCCACGGTGATGATGGGGCGGCTCATGCGGGGAAGCACCGCTGGGCCACGGCCACGAGCGCCGCGTGGTGGTGGCCGGCGCTGTAGAGCACGCCGCGCCGGTGGCGGACGTCGGGCTGGTTGTAGCGGAAGGGCCTGCCGTCGGCGTCGGTGGCGCGGCCCCCGGCCTCGGTGACGATGAGGCCCGGGGCGGCGCTGTCCCACTCGTTCTCGCGATCGTGCAGGGTGAGGCAGAGGTCGACCTCGCCGGCGGCGAGCAGCAGCAGCTTGACCGACGCCCCGCGCCGCACCGCGGTGGCGCCCAGCCCGGTGCGCTCGAGGAAGTCCGCCAGCGGCGGGTGCATGGAGGTGCGGGTGATGGCGGCGCGGTACCCCGCCAGCGGGCGCGCCGGGGCGACATGGAGCCGACGGGTCCCCCGCGGCCCCTGCACCGCGGCGCCGCCGCCGCGCACCGCGGTGTACACCTCGCCGGTGCCGGGCCAGGCCACTGCCGCCACCACCGGCAGCCCTTCGACCGCCAGCGCCACGTGCACCGCGTAGTCGCTCGAGCCCTCGGCGAAGTCCCGGGTGCCGTCCAGCGGGTCCACGATCCAGACCCGGTGCGCCGAGAGCCGCGCGCGGTCGTCCGCCAGCTCCTCGCTCAGGATGGCGTCGGCGGGGAAGGCGGAGCGGAGCACCGCGAGGATCCGGGCGTTGGCGGCGAGGTCGGCATCGGTGACGGGCGAGCCGTCCGGCTTGAACCGCACGTCGGGAATGGTACCGGCCGGCGGGAAGACCGCGGCCGCGGCCTCCGCGGCGGCGATGGCCACGGCGAGCTCCTGGTCCCACGGTCCCGCGAGCGCGGCCGGTGCGGTCATGCGGTCAGTCCAGGGTCTTGTGGAAGCGGCGGACGCTGAGCGTCACGATGAGCACCGCAAAGGTGCAGAGGGCGGCCAGTTCGGGCCAGAGCGCCCCCGCCCCCACGCCGCGGAGCAGTATCCCCCGCAGCACCTCGAGATAATAGGTGAGCGGCAGCGCCAGCCCCAGCCACTGCGCCGCCTCGGGCATCGCGGCCCGCGGGAACATGAACCCCGAGAGCAGGATGTTGGGCAGGATGAACATGAACCCCGCCTGCATCGCCTGGGCCTGGGTCCGGACCAGGGTGGAGAAGAAGAGCCCGATCCCGAGGCTCGCGACGATGAAAGGAAAGGTCAGCAGGTAGAGCAGCGGCAGCTGGCCCCGGAGCGGCACGTCGAACAGCAGCTTGCCGAGCAGGATGATGACCGTCACCTGCACGTACCCCACCAGCAGGAAGGGGACGATCTTCCCCAGCATCAGGCTGGTGCGGTCGATCGGGGTGACGATGAGCTGCTCCAGCGTCCCCCGCTCCCGCTCCCGCACCACCGCCATGGCGGTGATGATCACCATGGTGAGCGAGAGCAGCACCCCGATGATCCCGGGCACGATATATGTGCTGCTGGAGAGCATCGGGTTGTACCAGGGGCGAACGCGGAAATCGACGGCCTGGCGGCGCGGCGGCGCGGCGGCACCGAGGGGGCGGTACGTCAGGCCGGCGAGCATGGCGCCCTGGATGGCGGAGGAAGAGGCCAGCGGGTCGGCGGCGTCCACGATGACCTGCGCCTCCGCCCCGCGGCCCCGCTTGAGGTCGCGGGTGAAGTCATACGGGATGACGACCGCGGCCGCCGCCTCCCCGCGCCCGATGCGCGCCTCGATCTCCTCCCGGCTGTGCACATGGTCGGTGACGTCGAAGAAGGTCGAGTTGACCAGCGTGGCCACCAGCTCCCGGCTCTCCCGGCTCCGCGCCTCGTCCAGCACCAGGGTGGGCAGGTGCCGCACCTCGGTCCGGATGGCGAAGCCGAACAGCGCCAACTGGATCGCCGGAATGCCGATCATCATCCCCAGCGTCAGCCGGTCGCGGCGCATCTGGATGAATTCCTTGCGGAGCATGGGCCAGAAGGTCCAGCGGCGGAGGGCGTCGAATCGCCGATTGGGCGATTGGGCGATTGGGCGATTGGGGGCGGTCATGCCACGGCCCCGTCCCGCTCCTGCAGCGCAATAAACGCGTCTTCCAGCGTGGGCTGTCCCAGCTGCGTGGTGATCTCGTGCGGCGCCCCGAGCGCCACCAGCTTGCCGCGCCAGAGCAGGGCCACCCGCTCGCAGCGCTCGGCCTCGTCCATGTAGTGGGTGGTGACCAGGATCGTGGTGCCGCGGCCGGCCAGCTCACGGATCACCACCCAGAACTGCCGCCGCGCCGCGGGATCCACCCCGGCGGTGGGCTCATCGAGGAAGAGCACGTCGGGGCGGTGCGCCGTGGCGCAGGCCAGCGACAGTCGCTGCTTCCAGCCGCCGGAGAGCGTCCCCGCGAGCTGCCGCCGCCGCGGCGTGAAGGCCAGCTCCCGGATCAGCTCCTCCACCCGCGCCTTCCCTTCGGCTCCGATCAGTCCGTAGAGCCCGGCATAGAAGCGGAGGTTCTCCTCCACCGTAAGGTCGTCATAGAGCCCGTAGCGCTGCGACATGTAGCCCAGCCGCCGCCGCACCGTCTCCGGCTCCGCCACGACGTCCACCCCGGCCACGACCGCTGTCCCCGACGTCGGCGGCAGCAGCCCGGTGAGCATGCGGATGGTGGTGGTCTTCCCCGAGCCGTTGGAGCCGAGCAGGCCGAAGATCTCGCCGCGGCGCACGGCGAGGTCCAGCCGCTCGACGGCCACCAGCTCCCCGAAGCGCCGGTGCAGCGCCTCGGTGACGATCGCGTGGTCGGTGCCGGCGGTGCTCATGGCGCGCCCGGCGCAGGAAAGCGGACCACCACCGGGAGCCCGGGCCGGAATCCGGCGGGGGCACTGTCGAATCCCACCCGCGCGGCGAAGAGCAGGTCGGCGCGCTCCTCCTCGGTGAGCGCGGCGCGGGGGGTGAATTCGGCCTTGGCGTTGACGGAGAGGAGGCGGCCGACAACGGGCGATTGGGCGATTGGGCGATTGGGCGATTCCGCGACGGTGATCTCGGCCGATGCATGGGCGGGCAGCGTCGCCACAAGTGCGGCGGGGAGGTAGACCCGTACCCAGCGGTGCGCCGCGTCGCCGATGGTGGCGAGCGGGGTGCCCGCGGCCACGACCTCGCCGGGATCGGCGTGCCGGCCGAGCACCACGCCGCTCACCGCGGCGAGCACGGCGAGCTCCCCCACGTCGGCGCGGGCGCCGGCCAGCAGCGCCTCGGCGCTGGCCACTTCGGCTTCGGCGGCGCGGATCTGGTCGGTGCGGGTGCCTTCCCGCGCCAGCTCCAGGGTGGCGCGCGCGGCGTCCCGCCGGCGCGCCGCCGCATCGGCGGCCGCCTTGATCCGGTCGTACTCCTGCGGTGCGATGATGCCGTCCCTGAGGTCCTCCGCCCGCGCCAGGTCCCGCGCGGTCCGGTCGGCTTCGGCTTCCGCGGCGGCGAGGTCCGCGGCGGCACGGTCCAGCTCCGCCGCACGGGAGCCGCGCTGCAGGTCGGCGAGGCGCGCGCGTGCCTGCGCCAGACGGGCGCGGCGCTCCGCGACGGCGGCCGGGAGCGTGGTCTGGGTCAGGATGGCGACGGTATCGCCCGCGGTGACGCTGTCTCCCTCCTGCACCCGCAGCTCCACGATGCGTCCCCCCACCAGCGGGGCGGCGTCACTCTCATCCAGCTCGATGGTGCCGGGGAAGCTGGTCTCGGCGGCGCCACCGCAGGCGAGTACCAGGACGAGCAGCAACGCGGAGGGATGGCGGCGGATCATCGGCGGGCTCGCTTTCGTCCGGCGGCACGCGCCGGCGGGGTCAGGGCGGCGAGGGCGTAGCCCACCGCATGTTCGGTGAAGCGGTCCTGTTCCTTCGGCGGAATCCGGCCGGCATGGCCCAGCAGCACCGCCACGGCGGGCTGTGCCACGTGGAACCAGGCCAGCTGCGCCACGGTGGAGACCGCCGCGAAGCGCGGCTCCAGCTCGGGGCGGACCTCTCCCCGGCGCTGGCCGGCGCGGATCAGGTCGCAGAGCCGCTGGAAAATGCCGGCCGCCAGCTGGCGGATCATGGGGAGGGCGTGCTCGGCCTCGTGGTCCGCCAGCTCGCGGGCCAGCAGCCGGGGGAAGACCGGCGCCTGCCGCATCATGGCGCTGTAGCCGCGGAGCAGGCGGCTGATCGCCTCGAGCGGCGGCAGGCCGGCCGGAAGCGACGCGAGGGCCCCGCGCGAGAAGCCGCCGATGCGGCGCTCGAGCACCGCGTGGTAGAGCCGCGCCTTGTCGGGGAAGTAATAGTACAGGAGGGCGGGGTTCACCCCCGCCTCGGCGCCGATGGCCTTGATGGTGGTGCCGGCGAACCCCTGCCGGGCAAAGAGTGTCTCGGCGGCGTCGAGGATGCGGGTATCGGCGGCGGGTGGGGCGGCAGCGGGCATGGAACTAATTAATCGCTCAATTAAGCCGGTGGCAAGGGGGGAGGGGAACGGGGAAACGGAGAAATGGAGAAACGGGGAGATGGAGAAGCCGGGGAGTGATCCCGGTCACCATGGGCCTCACGGTGCGAGACGGAACGCAGGCACCCCTTGTCTAACGCGTCCCGGGGGGGGGTATCGTTAGACCATAGACGGCTGGCTAATTGAACGGGAGTGGGGGAGATTCCATGCAGACCGGAGGCAGGCGCATGTGGCTCATGGCGGGGGTGGTGGCGGGACTCTGTGGCGGCGGCTGTACCGACGAGGACCCGACCGGTCCCCAGCGGCTGGCCGCGCCCGCGGCCCAGGTGCTGGTCACGGCGGACACCGCCTGTGTCCGGGCCCGGTTTGATCTCACCGGCCCCACCACGGTGCAGACCCAGTTCCCCGAGCGGACGGACTGCGCCACGAGCCTGGTGCTGATCCGGGCCCAGCCGGCGCAGTGGGCTCAGAGCCCCAACCGGCAGCTCCGGGTCTTCGTCCGGATCCTCAACACCAGCGGCGCCGCCATCCAGCTCCCGGTGCGGCTCTACCTCTCCCCCACCGGCACCACGGTGGACGTCCCCTCCGGCACCCCGGGGAGCAAGGTGGTGCCGCTCAACGCCGACAGCACCGATGCCGGCGGGGGGAAAATCTGGTTCCTCGGCGGCACGTCCGTCCTGGCTGTTGGGGACTCCACGGCGCTCGACACCCTGGGGTTCAACGTCCAGAGCCCGGTGGACCAGGCGCGGTGGCAGTTCCAGGCGACGGCGATGAGTAGTGACACCGCCCCACCAACCCTACCCGAGAACTGGGTCCCGTCTCAGGACTCAGCGAACACGATTGCGATCGATGTGGCAAGGAAAGTGGTCGTGCGGCGCGATGTATTCACTGTTGAGTTCTCGATCGCGGCCACAGGAACCCAGATCCAGGCGCTCCTAAGCAAGTATCAGGCAACGGTAATAGGTGGCCTGCCCGAGTTTGGTCCTCGGGGGACGTACGTGATCCAGATCCCAGATCCCGGTCCGACGCTTGGCGCCGTGGACTCAGTCGTGATCGCCCTCCGCGGCGAGCCAGGCGTCTTCACTGCCGATCGAATCTACTACAGAAATGTGCTGCGCCCACGGGCACGGTTCCCCATCGACGGGGCCTTGGTGGCGGGTCGCGCCGCGTGGAGCGATACCGGGCGGACGACCCTAGCATGGCGAGCCATTCGCGCGACCCAAGCGTGGGGTTGTGAAACCGGACTCTATGGTGGTTCGGGCCCGCACATCGGGATCCTGGACTTGACACTGGATTCGCTCCCCGACCTTCCGGTGCTCAGGCGCGTAGCACCGCGGAGTGGCATGGTGCTCGACACCGCATTCCTTGCGCATAGCGGAATCATCGGCAGCGCCTCGCGTTCCCACGGCCTCGCCGTATCCGGAATTATGACAGCGGTCGGAGACAACAGCCGCGGCATCGCTGGACTAGTCTGGGGGTCGACCGGTGTATTCTATGGACTTGGATTCCGTGATTCGGTCTCCGCAGCCCCGGGCAGGGTCTTGAGGCGTCAGGTGCTTCCTGATCTGCAGGCAAGTGGCGTCAGGCTGCTGGTAACATCCGCCGCGTTCGGTGTGGCGTCAGACTCGGCAGGGGTCGCGGACTACCGAGCGTTCCTCGAACAGTGGCTCCAATCGAGTCCGAACAACTTGTTCGTGTATCCGATGGATGAGGATAGCTCCCGGGCGTCGCTCACCACCGTGGCCTCGACGCCAGACTCAAATCGTGCCGCATCCGATCGGGCAGTGGCCCAAGTTGCACTGGTGCGACCGGACCAGATCATTCTCGTCGCCGGCTCAAGGCCGGGCGCCCGAGCGTTCTGGGGCCGAAGTGGTTTCTGGAACGGCGCAGGCGGCACAGCGATCGCCGCGCCCGCCGAGTCGGTTCTCACTCTGGCCCATGTACCGGATTTTGGCACCGACTCCAGGTTGGCAGCGGGGACGTCATATGCTGCCCCCATGGTCGCCGGAGTCGCCGCCCAGCTGATGACGATGGATTCCACTCTGACCGCTGCTCAGGTCAAGGACTACATCCTGCGCGGGGCGCAGGAGCCGTTGCTCGACAGCCTGACGGGTCAGCCGGTGCAGCGGCAGCCCGTGTCTGGAGCACCCGGCACTGTGTACCAACTCGACGCCTACGGCTCCCTCTCCCTCCTCTCCCGTGAGCGCCCGGGTACGCCCATTTGCGGATCGGAT
>JANRJZ010000183.1:0-5430 GCA_033763675.1 Gemmatimonadota bacterium | reverse complement strand
GGTCGTCCCGGCGCGAGCCCCAGCCGATGCCGTAGCCGGTGGACTTGCCGTCCCGCAGGGTGAGCGGCGCCCAGAGCGTGTCCCGGGTCGCCGGCCGGAGCACCCGTCCCTCGAGCAGGTTCCGCCCCAGCCGGACCAGGTCCTCCGCGGTCGAGAGAAACCCGCCTCCCGCCCACTTGTAGCTGTTGTCCACGTAGGGGGCGTTCTGCGCCGGGCTCAGCGAGTCCCGGTGGACGTAGGCGCGGGCGCGCCAGGGGATGATGCTGTCGGGCCATTCGGGCACCGTGCGCGTCATCCCCATGGGCCCGAAGACGCGGCGCTGCATGAACGAGAGAAACGGCTCCCCGCTCGCCCCCTCGATGACCGCGCTCACCAGGTTCCAGCCGTACGAGGAATAGCTGTAGCGCGTCCCGGGCTCGAAGTTGAGCGAGTCGTCCGCGAAGATCCCCACGCCCTCCGCCACCGTGGCGTAGGGCCGCATGCTCTCGAACTCGCCGTCGCGATAGTGGCGGATGCCGGCGATATGCCCCGCCACCTGCCGCACCGTCACCGGCCAGGGCTTGACCGGGAAATAGGGGACGTAGCGCTGCACCGGGGCGTCGAGGTCGAGCTTTCCCTCCTGCAGCAGGAGACCGAGCCCGATGCTGGTGACCGGCTTGGAGATGCTCGCGATCCGGAACCGGGTGAGCGGGGTGACCGGCACCTCCTGTTCCACGTCGGCCAGGCCGAACCCCTCGCTCCAGATGAGGAGGCCATCCTTGATGACCGCGAGCTGGGCCCCGGGTATCCGGAGCGCCGCCATGGTGTCGCGGATCTGGGCCCGGCTCACCGCGATGGCCTCCGCAAGGCGCGCGGCCGGCTCCTGGGCGGGGAGCCGGCCGGCGGCGAGGATCGTGAGGCCGAGGAGCGCCGCCGCGCGCCTCATCCGGCCACGACGATGTTGATCAGCCGGTTGGGCACGTAGATCACCTTCCTGACCTCCTTGCCGTCGGTGAACCGCCGGACCGCGGGGTCGGCCAGCGCCGCGGCCTTGGCCACCTCCTCCGGCGCGTTCCGCGGCACGGAGACCTTGGAGCGTGTCTTGCCGCTCACCTGCACCGGCAGCTCGATCTCGTCGGAGACGGCGAGCGCCTCGTCCCACGCCGGCCAGCCGGCGTCGAAGACGCTGCCGGCGCCCCCCAGCCGCTCCCAGCACTCCTCGGCGAAGTGGGGGGCGAAGGGCGCCAGCATCACCACGAGGTCGCGGACCATCGCCTTGTCGTGGCAGCCCGCTTCCTTCATGTGGTTCACCAGCTCCATGAGCGCCGCGATGGCGGTATTGTAGCGCAGCGCCTCGATGTCCTCGGCGCACTTCTTCCGGGTGGCGTGCCACCGGGTGACCAGTTCCTTCCGGAGCTCGCCCCCCGAGTCCTCCACCGCCCCCACCATGAGCCAGACCCGTTCGAGGAAACGGCGTGGGCCATTGATCCCGGCGTCCCGGAAGTCCCCTCCCTCCTGCAATGGGCCGAGGAACATCAGGTACATGCGGAAAGTGTCGGCGCCCCACTGGGCGATGTACTCGTCGGGGATCACCACGTTCCCCCGCGACTTGGACATCTTGCTGCCGTCCTTGACGATCAGGCCGTGGGCCCTGAAGCGGGTGAACGGCTCCTCGAACGCGAGGTGGCCCAGGTCGTTGAGCACCATCGCCAGGAACCGGGCATACAGCAGGTGCAGCACGGCGTGCTCATTGCCGCCGATGTAGGTCGTGACCGGGCACCAGGTCCTGGTCCGCGCCGGATCGAAGGGCCGGTCGTGGAACTCGGCGCTGGGGTAGCGCAGGTAGTACCAGGCCGAGTCGAGGAAGGTGTCGGACACGTCGGTCTCGCGACGGGCCCGCCGGCCGCAGTCGGGACAGGGGACGTAGTACCATTCCTCGTGCCGCGCCAGCGGCGAGACGCCGCTGTCATCGGGCCGAAAGTCCTCGATCGGCGGCAGGATGACCGGCAGGTCCCCCTCCGGCACCGCCACCGGTCCGCAGGCGTCGCAGTAGATGACGGGAATCGGCGGGCCCCAGTAGCGCTGCCGGGAGATGCACCAGTCATGCAGCCGGTACTGGACCACCGCCTTGCCCTTCCCGGCGCCCGCCAGCCATTCGGTGATCGCCCGCTTGCCGGCCTCCGCCTCCAGGCCATCAAACCTGCCGGAGTTGACCAGCCGGAAGCCGTCGACCTCCGTCTCCGCCGCGGCGAGCGGCGCGCCGGCGGCCTGGCCTGCGCCCGCCAGCACCCGGACGATCCCCAGCCCGAACTGCGTCGCGAAGGCAAAGTCCCGCTCATCGTGGGCCGGTACCGCCATGATGGCGCCGGTGCCGTATTCCATCAGGACGTAGTCCGCGATCCAGACGGGCACCGGCTTCCCGGTGGCGGGATTGGTGGCGTAGGCCCCGATGAAGACGCCGGTCTTCTCCTTCTCCCCGACCTTCCGCGCCACCAGGTCCTTGGCCGCGGCGGCCTTCACGTACGCGTCCACCTCCGCCTTCCGGTCCGGCGTGGTGAGCTTCGCCACCAGCGGGTGCTCCGGGGCCAGCACCATGAAGGTGGCGCCGCACAGCGTATCGGGGCGCGTCGTGAAGACGGGGATGGACTCGGCGGCTCGGCGGCTGGACGGCTCGGCTGGCACCTCGAAGACGATTTCCGCGCCCTCGGACTTTCCGAGCCAATTCCGCTGCGCGGTCCGCGTGGTCTCCGACCAGTCGATCGTGTCCAGGTTCCCCAGCAGCCGCTCGGCGTACTCGGTGATCCGGAAGAACCACTGCTCCAGGAACCGCTGCTCCACCGGGGTTCCGCAGCGCTCGCACAGCCCATGCTCCACCTGTTCGTTCGCGAGCACGGTCTTGCAGTTGGGGCACCAGTTGACCGCGGCCTTCTTCTTGTAGGCCTTGCCCGCCTTGAAGAGCTGCAGGAAGAGCCACTGGGTCCACTTGTAGTACTCCGGATCGGTGGTGCTCAGCGCCTGGCGCCAGTCGAACATCCCCCCGATCCGCTCCAGCTGGCGGGTGAAGTTGGCGATGTTCTTGGGGATCAGCTGCGCCGGGTGCAGCCCCACCTTGATCGCGTAATTCTCGCTGTGGATGCCGAAGGCGTCGAACCCGATCGGCTCGAAGACATCGTACCCCTGCAGCCGCTTGAACCGGCCATAGACGTCGCTGCCGGTGAACGCGAACATGTTCCCCACGTGCAGCCCCTCGGCCGAGGGGTAGGGAAACATCATGAGGTTGTAGAAGGGGCGGCGGGGATGGTCCAGGTCCGGCTGGTTGGTGCCGCGCTCGGCCCACCGGGCCCGCCACTTCGCCTCGACCTCGTCGGGGCGATAGCTGTCGCTGTGGTCGGTCATAGGGCGGGGAATCTACGTCAAACCGCGGGAAACGGGAAAAGGGAACCGCCGGGCGGCGGCCGCTTCCCGTTTCCCGCGTCCCCGCCTAACTTCCTCGCTCCTCCCAACTTAGCCCATACCATGGCCAGCTCGCGCCAGCGCTTTGTCCAGCAGATGTACCTGACGGCGGCCGCGCTGATCCTGGCGATGGGGCTGCTCTTCGTCGCCGCCGTGTGGCTGTTCTACGGCCGCACCAGCGGCGGTCGCGAGTTCGCCGGCGCGCTGGCCCTCGCCCTCGTGGTCTACCTCGTGGCTGGCCTGCTGGTGGCGGTCTTCCTGGTGAGCTGGTCGGTGCGCAACATCCTTCGGCCGCTGGGCAACACGGTCGTCGTGGCCAGCCGGGTCGCGGAGGGGGACCTCTCGGTCACGATCGCCAGCGCGGGGTCGAAGACGGCCGACGGCCTCACCGAGGCGGTCGGCTCCATGCTGCGCGAACTGCGCCACCTGGTGACCGCGATCCGGGGCAATGCCCAGGAGGCGGCGGCCATGGCCACGGAGATCTCTTCCTCCACCCAGCAGATGAGCGCTTCCACCCAGGAAGTCTCCAGCACCTGCAACGACCTCACCGACCGGGCCAGCAAGCAGGCCACCCTGGTGCGGGCCGCGGCGGAAGACGCCACCCGGATCCTCGAGATCGCGGAGGCGCTGGCGCAGAGCGCGGTGCAGACGGCGCAGCGGAACGCGGCGCTGGCTCAGCTCGCCCGCGATCACCGGGACGACCTCAGCACCAGTTCCCAGGAGCTGCATCACCTCGCTGAGGAGATCAGCCGGGGGGCGGAGGAGGCGGCCGCGCTGGCGGCAGCCTCCGAGGAGATCGAGGAATTCGTCACCCAGACCAAGGCCATCGCCCGGCAGACCCACGTGCTGGCGCTGAATGCCGGCATCGAGGCGGCGCGCGCCGGCGAGGAGGGCAAGGGGTTCGCGGTCGTGGCGGAGGAAGTGCGGAAGCTGGCCGGACAGGCGGCGCAGGCGGCCACCCTGACCAGCGACACCGTCCACACGGTGCAGGCGCGCGTCACGACGGCCCGGGACCGGCTGCTGCGCCTGGCCAAGGGTGGTGAAGCCGCCCGGGCCACCGCGGCCAAGGCGGCCGAGGGGCTCTCCCGGGTGGCGGAGGACGCGCACCAGACCGACGAGTGGTCCCGCCAGATTTCCACGTCGGCGGACGAGGTGCGGGGGCTGATCCAGGGCATCGCCAGCCGGATGCAGGAGGTCTCGGGCGGCACCGAGGACGTGGCCGCCGCGGCACAGGAGATTGCGGCCAGCGCCGAGCAGCTGAGCGCCAGCACCGAGCAGGTGGCGAGCTCCGCCCACGCCCTCGCGGAAGCGGCGCAGGGACTCTTCGCCCAGGTCCGCCGCTTCAAGGTAGAGTAGCGAGCAGCTCCAGCGCCCCCGCGAGTTCCTCCGGGCGTACTTCTCCCATGTGCCGCAGTCGGAGTACCTGAGGGTCCTCCGGGATCTCCTCCGCCCACGCGATGCCGTGCGCCGCCAGCGCGGCGACCGCCGCGCCGGCAGATCGGCCCACCGCCAGCTCCACGCAGGTTGAGCCCGGGGTGCGGCGCTGGACGGCAGCGAGCAGCCGGACGGCGGGCTGCCGCTCCCCCCACGCATCCGCCAGCCGGCGCAGCGCCGCGTGCCGGCTCCACCGCGCCTCCAATCCCTCGACCTCCAGGATCCACCGCAGCCGCTCGTCCAGCTCCCCGGCCAGCGCCGCCGGCACCGGCCCGGACGCCTGACCGCGGCTCGCGGCCTCCTGCTGGCGCACGAGATCCAGCTGCTCCCCCCGGTCCGGCTCGGCGCGGGCGCGGGCCAGCGCGCGCCGGGACACCGCCGCGAACGACAGCCCCGGGGTCAGCGCCAGGCCATGGTCTCCCTGGGCCACAACGCAGTCGAGTCCCCAGCCGTCGGTCTCCACCGCGGTCGTGGGGGGCGGCCCCCCCCCCCCCACCCCCCGCAACAACCCCCCCCCGGCCCGCCCCCCCCCCCCCCGCCCCCCCCCCCGGGGCGGGGGGGCCC
>JANRJZ010000182.1:0-33168 GCA_033763675.1 Gemmatimonadota bacterium | reverse complement strand
GCGGGCGGTTGGGCGGTTGGGCGATTGGGCGATTGGGCGATTGGGCGATTGGGCGATTGGGCGATTGGGCGATTGGAGCTACCGCTGCCGACGGATGGCCTTCGCCAGGCTTCCGGTCAAGAGCCCCGCCTCGTGGCGCATGGCCTCCAAGGGCTCCCACTCCGTCGGCGGGATGACGCCGATCTCCCGGGCGAGCCGGAGGGCGAATCCGAGCTCCGCCAGCGAGCCCAGGGAGATGCTGAGGAACCGGTGCAGCTCTCGGGGTCCCTCCCGTGCAAGTCCCTCCGCGATGTTCGCTCCGGCTGAGTAGGCGGCCGAGCGGACTTGGGCTGTGAGGCCGTACCTCTCGTCACGTGGCCAGTTCCGGGATACCTTGTACACCTCCACGGCAAGCCGATAGCAGGCCTGCCAGGCACGGAGGTCCTCGTGGGGCGCATGGCTGCGGGTAACCATGCCCCAAGGTCGCAGGACAGGCTCAATCGACCGTCAACCAATCGCCTAATCGCCCAATCGCCGAATCGCCCATGACCTACGACGCCATCCTCATCGGCGGCGGCCACAACGCCCTCGTCACCGCCGCTTACCTGGCCCGCGCGGGCCGCACGGTCCTGGTCCTCGAGCGCCGCGAGCTGGTTGGCGGCTGTGCCGTGACCGAGGAGCTGTGGCCCGGCTTCAAGATGTCCACCGCCAGCTACGTCAACAGCCTCTTCCGGCCCGAGATCATCCGCGACCTCGAGCTCAAGCGGCACGGCTTCCAGATGCTGCCGCGGAGCCCCTCGAGCTTCACGCCGTTCCCCGATGGCCGCTACCTGATGATGGGGCCGGACAAGGAGATGACCCACCGGGAGATCTCCAAGTTCTCGAAGAAGGACGCCGAGGCGCTGCCGAAGTACGAGGCGATGCTGGAGCGGGTGGCCGACTTCCTCGAGCCCACTCTGGTGCAGACGCCGCCCAACCCCTGGTCCATGGCCCCTGGCAACCTGATCCAGCTGCTCAAGCTGGGGCTCGGCTTCCGGAAGCTGGGCACCGACGGACAGAAGGCCGTCGAGATCCTCACCGGCGCCGCCAACCCGATCCTCGACCGCTGGTTCGAGTCCGAGGAACTCAAGGCCACGATCGCCACCGACGCGATCATCGGCGCCTTCGCGACCCCGTCGATGCCGGGCACGGCGTACGTCCTCTTCCATCACGTCATGGGCGAGTGCGACGGGGTGCGCGGCGTCTGGGGCTACGTGAAGGGCGGAATGGGGGCGCTGTCGAACGCCATCGCGAGCGCCGCGAAGGAGAAGGGCGCCGAGATCCGGGTCAACGCCACGGTGACGAAGATCCTGGTCTCCGGCGGGCGGGCCACCGGCGTGGTGCTGGCCGACGGCACCGAGCTCAAGGCGAAGAAGGTCGTCTCCGGCGTGGACGCCAACATCACCTTCCTCAAGCTGCTGAATCCGGCGGAGCTGCCGACGGACTTCGTGGAGTCGGTGCGGGCCATTGATTACGCCAGCGGCAGCGCCAAGGTCAACCTCGCGCTCTCCGAAGTGCCGGACTTCAGCTGCCTCCGGGGCACCACCCCGGGGCCGCAGCACCGCGGCACCATCCACCTCTGCCCCACCCGGGAGTACATCGAGCGGGCCTTCGACCCGGCCAAGTACGGCCACATCTCGGCGAGCCCGATCGTCGAGGCCACCATCGCGAGCTCGCTGGACGACACCGTGGCGCCCAAGGGGATGCACGTGATGTCCATGTTCACCCAGTACTTCCCCAACACGCTGGCGAAGGACGCGGGGTCGCTGGAAGAGAACAAGAAGAACTACGCCGAGCGCTGCATTGACATCATGACGGAGTACGCGCCGAATTTCCGGAAGTCGGTGCTCAACTACCAGGTGCTGGCGCCGCAGGATATCGAGCGGGTGTACGGGCTGACGGGCGGGAACATCATGCAGGGGACGATGTCGCTCTCGAGCCTGAGCTTCATGCGGCCGGTGCCGGGTTACGCCGACTACCGGACGCCGGTGAAGGGGCTCTACATGTGCGGCGCGGCCACCCACCCGGGCGGCGGCGTGATGGGGGCCTGCGGGTACAACGCGGCGCGGGAGATACTCAGGGACGGGTAGAATTTCCGGGAAGGGATCCATCCTGCCACGCAATGCGCCCATCGCGGCGAGGCGGTTGAAGCGCGGATATTGTTGGCACGGGTGACACACAGACATCTGTTACCCCGCCACCACTCCGCAGCGTGGCCTCCACTACTTCGGGAAACCCGACAGGGCCGCCGTCCCCCCCATCCGCGACCACGCCCACTTGGCCGCCGACTATCCCGAGACGCAGGCTTCCCTGCAGGGAGATTCCCAGTTCTTGAGTCAAGCTCCCGCTCGAATCCGCCAGGACCGGCATGACGAGCCCCTCCTCTCGCTTCAGCCGCTCCGCGAATGCATCGCTTTCCCCGACGATTACCGCCCCAACATTGATCGGGCAGCCGATCCGGAACAGGTGATCCCACCGCGCGAGCTCCGTCAGGCAGGTCAGGCACGAATTGCGGCCAATGATCAAGATCATACTTGGCCGGCGGAAGTTCCAGCGAGGGTCGCTGGCGGGCATCTGTCGCATCAGCCACGAAGGCGTGTCGCTCCCGACCAGCATACGGCGCCTGGCTAGTTCCTGGACATCCTCCCGCGCCTCCCTCAGCTGTCTGTAAAGCTCAACCAGCCCACCGCCTGCCCCGGCCAGCGACAGGACAAGCAGCAGCGACAGGGTCCGTCGGGGGGCAACTCGGTTCGCCTCATCAAGCGCCATCGTCACTACCGGACTGCAAATGGCTCCAGTTGCATTGGTATTGTCGGACCGTCATGCTGGTGTCGGGTTCGGGAAGCAGAACCCAGACCCGCGACCCTGCGACGTCGATCACGGAGCCCGGCACGCCACCGAGGACAGTTCCTGGGGCACCGCCGAGCGAGAAGATTGCGAGGTAGCGGGGGGCGGCGGCGTCCTGCGACTGCCGCCAGCCCAGTGCGATTGTCGTGTCATCGATGCTTCCACCGCCGGTGAGCATGCTGGCCTGCCCAACCCGTGCCCGGGCTTCGGCTGGGGTCTTTGGCTGCTCATCGGACGGCTCCAACTGTGTCCAGACATCGGTCGGAAGCCGCAGGGGCATCGCGACAACGCCGGCCCCTCGATCAAGCCAGACGGTCGGAATAAGTGCGTTGGCGACCGCGATGCTGTTGCCGCCCAGCCGGAACAGGACCGCCTCGTCGATTCGAGGCGTCAGAGTGCGCAGCAAGGGGGGCGCTGGGACCGTCGTCCCCATCGACCCGCCACCGGTATCGAACCGCGCCAACAAGTACTCCCCGCCTGCGGAGGCATTCAAGCCCGCGAGAACGTACTGTCCGGGAAGGGACAGGATGCGCCGCCCGGCGAACGAGGTGGTTCGGATGGAGCGGAGATGATGCCCGGCCCTGTCCAGAAGTGAGATGCGCATCTGTGCTGGATCGACGATTGCGAACATGGAGTCGCCAACCTCGGTCGCGTCACTCGGAAGTCGATACTCCCCCGGCCCGCTTCCGAACCCGCCAGCCTCCCAGAGAATGCTCCCACTTTCACTCAGGTGCTGGATCGTGCCCCGGAGTGGGTCGATCAACAGGTACCGACCGTCCGTGAGAGGTCGCAATCGTCCGACGTCCGCGGAGAGCGCCAAAGTTTGGCTCAGTGCGCACGCCGAGTCGAACGACTCATGCCTCCACTCAACTCCCAGTTCCGGCTGGCGATCAGCCGCGCAAGCCGAAATGGTGAGAACAACGCCAAGGGAAAGCGCGAGCCTATGAGCCGAGCCACTCGACGTGCGCTGAGTCATGACGTCAGACACGGATACGCTAGCTCGGCTGTGGCTAGAAGCGGCAGCAGTTGTTGGGATTGCCGTAGCACCAGTAGCCAACCCATTGCCCGTTGACGTAATGGTCGTACTGGGTTGCCGCGATGGCCAGCTCGCAGGGGAGTTGCTCTTCGGCCGCAACCGCTGCGGTGCCAGCCATGCCGAGTGCGATTCCTGTCAGTGACAGTACAGCGAGGTTCCGAATCCTGGGCATTGTTCCCTCCTTGACACCCATGCGTCTACCGTTGAGGTAGTCGCCTACCCGGAAGCACCCCCGACCACGGTAAAGTGCCGAATCGGCCCCCGCCATACACCCGCCGCCCAATTCCGGGCAGTTCTTGTACCCGGCAACCATTGCCGCATTGACAGCCGAGGGGGGGGGGGAGAGCTATTGTAGGTTGGCTCGCTAGCGCCGGACCCCCGCCGTGCGCCACAGCCGGAAGCCTGGATGCCCCTTTCCCTGATCGATCCGCGCTCTGACGAACTCTACTGGCCTCCCCGGAGCCCGGCGGACGCCCTGCTGGGCACCATTCTCGTTGCCCGGCTGGACCTCCCCCATCTTCGTGAACTCCCGGCCCAGCTCGCCGACCCGCACTTCCTCCCCTGGTGCCCGGCCTGCCTGATCCTGCGGGATGCCCGGCTCCCCCTCGACTGGGTCAACGGCCTGCTGGCCGGCCAGCGGCAGGTCGGGGTCCTGACCGCCGACCCCGGAGCGCTGCCCGCGCCAGAACAGGTCCGCCACGCCATCCGCCGCCGCACACCCTCCACGCCGGAGACGATCGTCCGGTACGTCCGGCGGCGGACGGGCCATTCCGAGGTCAGCCCCGCCCTGCTGGCCTGCTTCGCCCCAGAGGGACCCGAACCCTCGCTCCCCAGGAGTTCGCGGGATCGCCTGCTCCGAGAGTTCGGCCCCTACACCGCCCGGGACTGGCGCGCGCTCCACCGGCTCCTGATCGGCACCGAGCGCGCACCCACGGCCCTGGAGCGGCTGGCGCATTCACTCGGCCTCGATCCGCGCACCCTGCGCACGGACGCCCACAGTTTCCTTGGGGAGCTGTCCGCCCACGCCACGGAGTGGCCCGGCTGGGAGCGGAAACTGGAGGCGGCGTTGCGGGTCGGCGGCTACCCCCAGACCGCGCCACAGCGGCCACGGCCAGCCGCCCCGCCGCGGCCCAGCGCACCCCATCAGCTTGTCTAGACTGCAGGACAGCTAGCAAAAAAGCGGCCGGAGTCCCCCGGCCGCCTGATCGCCCAACCGTCCAATCGCCTAATCGCCTAATCGCCTAATCGCCCCCCACCTCCCCACACCCTCCCCCCTCCAACTCCACCTCCCCCAGCGCATTCCGCCAGCACTCGAGGGCCCGCCGTGGCGCGGTCTCGAGGACGCGGTCCCCATCCAGCCGCACCAGCGTCCCCGGTGTCACGGGATGGTAGTCCGCCCAGGTGGACTGAGTCTGCGCCAGGGGCGTGAGGGGCGATGCCTGGACGGCGGTCGCGCGGATGCGGAGCGGCGGCAGCGAATCCACCCGCACCGTGAGGCCATGGACCCCGCCGTCCTTGCCCAGCGTCCAGACCGCGTACACCCGCCCCAGCGAATCGCTTTCGGCCCGGGCCGGCACCACCTGCCCCGAGCCCTCGCGGGTGGAGAAGGTCACCGTTCGCCCCGGCACCCCGTTGCCATGGGCATCCCGCACCTCCACCACCACCGCGCTGTCCACCGTGGTCCCGGCGGCACCGCTCTGCGCATCGCCGGTCACCACCGCGAGCGCCGCCGCCTTTCCGGGGCGGGCCAGCGCCAGAAAGGTGAGGGAGTCGAACCCCGCCGCCGCGGCGTGGGCCTGATAGGAACCGGTCCGGGTGGGGAGCCGCCAAGCCGCGCTGGCATGACCATCGGGGCCGGTGGTCCGCGCCACCGGCGTCACCGACCCGTTCCCCGCCGGGACCGAGAACCGCACCAGCACCCCGGGGACCGGGTCCCCGAACTTGTCATAGACGAACGCGGTGAGCATGGAATCCAGCGGCTCGCCCGCCGTCCCCACCTGCTCCGCCGCGGAGGCCAGCACGATCCCGACCGGCACCGGCCGCGGACCGGTGGCCTCCTCGCTGCAGCCCAGCGCCAGCAGCGCCCCGAACAGGGCGCTCCCGTGGCGCAGGGTCAGCGATGGCCATCCCGCGATCCGCATTGCCGTTCCGTCGTTCAGGGGTAGAATACGACTGTATATGTATGGGGTGGTCCACCCGGCCGGGCAAGTGACGCGCGTCCGTTCACTTTCTGCTCACCCGGCGGCCCCGGCCCCCCGGCAATTCCCTCCCCACCCACCGGAGTCCCGATCGTGACCGCGTACCAGATGTTCATCAACGGGAAGTTCGTCAACGCCAAGAGTGGCAAGACCTTCGACGTCTTTGACCCGGCCACCGAGCAGGTCATTGCCACCTGCCCCGCCGGCGAGGCCGCCGACGTCGCCGCCGCGGCCGCCGCGGCCAAGGCCGCCTTCTACGGCGGCTGGAAGGCCACCAGTGCCCAGGAGCGGGGCCGGATCCTGTTCAAGATCGCCGACCGGATCCGCGCCCGGCGGGACGAGCTGGCCCGGATCGAGACCCTCAACTCCGGCAAGCCGATCGTCGAATCCGAGTACGACATGGACGACTCCGCCGTCTGCTTCGAGTACTACGGCGGCCTCGCCACCAAGATCAACGGCGAGGTCATCCCCGTCCCCACCAACGCCATGGTCATGGCGGTGAAGGAGCCGATGGGTGTCGCCGGCCAGATCATCCCCTGGAACTACCCCCTGGCCATGGCGGCCTGGAAGCTGGGCCCCGCCATCGCCGCCGGCTGCACCGTGGTGATCAAGCCGGCCGAGCAGACCCCGCTCTCCCTGCTGGCGCTGGCCAAGGACTTCGAGGCCTGCGGCCTGCCTCCCGGTGTGATCAACATCGTGACCGGCATGGGCCCCGAGTGCGGCGCCCCGATCGTGGCCCACCCCGATATCCGGAAGATCGCCTTCACCGGCTCGGCCGAGGTCGGCAAGCTCATCATGCGGAGCGCGGCGGATCAGCTCAAGCGGGTCTCGCTGGAGCTGGGCGGCAAGTCGCCCAACATCTTCTTTGCCGACTCCGACTTCGAGGCGGCGGTGGACGGCGCCCTCTTCGGCGTCTTCATCAACCAGGGCGAGGTCTGCTCCGCCGGCAGCCGGGTGCTGGTGCAGCAGGAGATCTACAAGAAATTCGTGGACGCCTGCGCCGCGAAGGCGAAGACGATCAAGGTCGGCCCCGGCATCGAGCGGGAGACCAAGATGGGCCCGCTGGTGAGTGCCGAGCAGCGGGACCGGGTGAAGGGCTACCTGGACATCGGGAAGAAGGAGGCCAAGGTCGCCGCCGGCGGCGGGGTGCCCAAGGGGTTCAGCAAGGGGTGGTACGTCGAGCCGACGATCTTCTACGACGTGGACAACGGCGCCCGCATCGCGCAGGAGGAGATCTTCGGGCCGGTCATGAGCGTCATCCCCTTCAAGGACGAGGCCCACGCCCTCGAGATCGCCAACGCCACCCCGTACGGCCTGGCCGCCGCGGTCTGGACCCGCGACATCTTCAAGGCGTTCCGGGTGACCAAGGCGCTCGAGGCCGGCATCGTCTGGGTCAACCACATGCAGCCGACGATGCTCGAGGCCCCCTGGGGCGGCTACAAGATGTCCGGCTTCGGCCGCGAGCTGGGTCACTGGGGGGTCGAGGAGTACCTCGAGACCAAGCAGATCTACATCAATCTTGATGAGGCGCCGATCGGCTGGTACTAGACGATTGGGCGATTGGGCGATTGGGCGATTGGCACTCCGGGTGGGATCCGCATGGATCCCACCATTCATGCTGGTCCACTAATCGCCCAATCGCCCAATCGACTAATCGCCTTGCAGCGCTAATTCACCTTCACCGCAATCTCCCGCGGCTTCGCCTTCTCCGCCTTCGGCAGGGTCACCGTCAGCACCCCGTGCTCGAACTTCGCGGCCACCCGCTCCACATCCACCGTGTTGGGCAGCGCGAAGGACCGCTCGAAGGCCCCGTAGCTCCGCTCATACCGGTGCACCTTCGTGGTCTGCTCCTCGGCCACCTGCTTCTTCTCCCCCCGGATCGTCAGGGTGAGGTTCTCGACCGTCAGCTTCACGTCCTCCGGCCGGAGCCCCGGCAGCTCCAGCAGGATCTTGAGGCCGTCGGCGTCCTCGAAGATGTCGGTCGGCGGCACCCAGGCGGAGGTCACGAGGTCCCCCGACTCGGTGGCAAAGGGCCAGCCGGTGAAGGCGGCGTCCAGCACCTGGTTCAGCCGGCGAAGATCGGCGGGGCGACGGATCATCAGCGACATGGCATCCTCCTCAATAATCGTTGCGTATAGGTCCAGCGCCTGCCGGGCCCCATCGCCCGGGCGGCGCGTGGGGCTCTGATGCAGCCGGCGTGCCGGGAAAAACCGGGGGGCCTCGGTCAGCTTGGCAGACGGGGAGGGGGGCCGGCCGGAGGGGGCGGCAGGGGCCGGGTCAGAGTGACAGTCGGGCGGGGTCGGATACCCCGGCCCCCTTCAGCCGGCGGCGCCCGCCATCCGGGCGCGGTCCAGCGCCGCCAGCCCGGTGATCCGGCCCATGACCTCCGCCGTGAGCGCCGCCGGCGCCCCCGGACCGCTGGGAAGCGGATCGGGCAGCGCCAGCGCCGCCCCGAACCAGAGCCGGATCGGCTCCCCACCCCCGCGCCGGCGGCGGAGGATCTCCCCGACCGAGTTCGGCAGCCCGGCAATGAACACCGGCACCACCGTGGGCCGCGCCTCGAGGATCAGCCGCCCGATGCCGGTCTGCGCCGGCAGGAAGCTGTAGGGATCGGTGCCCTTGTTGCGGGTCCCCTCGGGGTGGAATCCCACCAGCCGCCCCTGCCCCTCCCGACAGAGCCGCGCCAGCTCCCCCAGCGACCACTGATCGAACCGGCGCTTGCGGGGCTCGTGGAAGAACGGCGGGTACATCGCCCAGTTGGCGATGAGGGCGTTGAGCAGTACGCCACCCGGGCGCTGGTAGTAGTAGCGTCCGCGGACCGGGAAGCAGGTGGCGCGCCAGCCGGGGAGCCGGCGGTACAGCACCGCCATGGTGACGTACAGGTCGAAGAAGCTGCGGTGGTTGGCCGCGAGCAGCAGGGGCCGGTCCCGGGAGGTCGCCGCGACGTGTTCCAGCCCGTGGACCTCGAGCAACGGGCCGGCCAGTGCGGTGATCCAGCGGGCGCCGAGCTGCCGCTGGCAGGCGGCCCAGACCCGCGGCCAGCGGCCCCGGTGCATCCGCCTCACCAGCCGCACGGCGAACCGCTCGAACCGGGTCAGCGCCTCGAGGGGCGGGTTATCGGCCGGGAAAGATCGAATGGCTCCACTCCATCCTGGGCCTCTCTCCTTCATGAATCACGAACCGCTGGCGAACCCCGGGACCGCACCCCACATTAGAGTAGCCTCGGAGGCCCCATGCGCTGCACCACCGCCGTCCTTACCCTCACCCTGCTGCTCGGCGGGGGTGCCGGGCTCGCCGCCCAGGCCCCCGACTCCACCGCCGGCCCCGACTCCCTGCGGAGCACCGCCGCGGACAGCACCGGGGAAGTGAAGGGAGACGGCTCCCGCCGCGCCGGCCGCGAAGGGCGCGCCGGCCGCGAGGGTGAAGGAGTCCGCAGCGGGCGCGGTGCCCGCCGCGGCGGGACGGAGGGGCTCGGCCGCCGGCGCGGCGGTGAGGATGCCGGCCGCACCCGGCGCCCCCGCGGGGCCGACCGTCCACAGGGCGGCGGAGACCGACCCCACGGAGGCGGCGATCGCCCCCGTCCCTGAGCCCCCCTGCCGATCCACCGCCGCGCCCCCGGGAACCCCGGGGGCGCGGTTGCATTCGGTCACCGAGCACGGCCCGCTCCCGCAGTATACTTGTGACCATCACGGGAGGAAGGCGCATGGCACGGTGGCGGGACCTGGCCCGACGGGGGCTGGTGGCGCTGGTCGGAGGACCATCCCTGGCCCTCGGCGCGCGCGACGGCGTGACGGTGGAACGGCTGCCCGCGTTCGAGTCCCGGCTGCTGGGCGAGAACCGGACGGTGGACGTCTTCCTCCCCCGCGGCTACGCGGAGCAGGACACCGTCACCTACCCCGTCCTCTACGCCAACGACGGCCAGGACATGGAGGCGGTGGACCTGCGCGGCACCCTGGATTCCCTGCAGCGCACCGGCCGGATGGCCCCGACCATCGTCGTGGCGATCCACGCCACCGAACGGGTGCAGGACTACGGCACCGCCTACATCCCCAATGCCCAGGGTCTCGGCGCCCGGGCGGACCGCTACGGGCAGTTTCTCCTGAGCGAACTCATGACGCTCATAGAGACCCGGTACCGGGCGCGCACCGGCCCCACCGAGACCGCCGTCATGGGCTGGTCGCTCGGCGGGCTCTCAGCGTTCGATCTGGCGTGGCGTCACCCCGACCGCTTTGGCGCCGTCGGGGTCTTCTCCGGCGCCTTCTGGTGGCGCACGGACGACAGCAGTGTCGAGACCCGGCAGACCAGCCGGATCATGCACCGCCGGATCCGGGACACCCCGGGACATCCGCCGCTCCGGATGTGGTTCGAGACCGGCCGGCAGGACGAGCAGGCCGACCGGGACCAGGATGGCGTCATTGACGCAATCCAGGATACCGAGGAGCTGGTCGCCACCCTGGAGAAGAAGGGCTATCGCCGCGGGCTCGACATCGTGCACCTGACCATCGAGGGGCGGCACGACCTGCCAACCTGGAAACGCATCCTCCCCGAATGGCTGGTGTGGGCCTTTCCCGCCTCGTCCTGATCGGTGGGGGGCACTCCCACCTCTTCGTGCTTGAGGCGCTCGCCACCGGGCGCATCAGGACGACGGAGGCTGTGCTGGTCAGCCCCGACGCGCGGCAGCTCTATTCCGGGATGCTGCCCGGCTACCTCGGCGGCCGCCATACGTTGGACGAGCTCACCTTCGACCTGGCCGCACTCGCGGCGGCGGTCGGCGTGCGCTACCTCCCCGGCCGGGCGGAGCGCATTGACGCCTTCGGACGCACCGTCACCCTGGCCGACGGCACCACCCTCCCGTACGATGTGGCCTCGGTGGGCATCGGCGGCGTGCCCGCCGGCCATGCCCTCCCCGGGGTGGCGGCGCACGCGCTCCCGCTCAAGCCGGCGGACCGGGCGCTGCTCGTCGGTCCGGCGTTCGAGAGGGCCGCGGCGACCGCCGGGCCGGAGCCGCTCCAGGTGGCGGTGGTCGGGGCGGGGGCGGCCGGCGTGGAGCTCGCGCTCGCCGCCCGCGCCAGGCTCGACCAGCTGGAGGCCACCCGCGCGGTGATCACCATCTACGAATCATCCCACACCATCCTGCGGGACCACGGCACCACCGTGGCCGAACGGGCCGAGGCGGTGCTGCGCAGCCGGGACATCACCCTCCGGCTTTCCACCCGGGTGGAGGAAGTCGGCCCCCATCACCTGGTGGTGACCGGCGGGCGGGTCGCCCCGGCGGACCTGATCCTCTGGGCCACCGGCACCGAGGCGCCGCCGCTCTTCCGGGCCAGCGGACTCCCCGCCGACTCCCGCGGCTTCCTCTCGGTGGATGATGCCCTGGCCGTTCCCGGCTGTCCCGGCCTCTTCGGCGCCGGCGACGCAGTGACCCTGCTGAGCGCGCCGCGGCTGCCGCACGCCGGCGTGCACGCGGTGCGGCAGGGCCCGGTGCTGGCCCGGAACCTCGCCGCCGCGCTCGCGGGCACCGGCGCGTACCGCAACTTCCGCCCCCGTACCGAGTCACTGGCACTGCTCAATACCGCCGACGGCCAGGCGCTGGGCTCCTGGCGCGGGCTTGCCCTGCACTCGAGCGCGGTACTCGCCGTGAAGGACCGGATTGACCGGCGCTTCATGCGCCGGTTCCAGCGGCTCGCCCGTGGAACCGCTCGGGGGCCGCGGCCGTAGGACGCAATCGCGGCGCTAGCCGGGCCGACATTTCACTCTGGCACATCCGCAGTTCCGCTGCATCTTTGCAGGTGTCGTTTTTCCCTCTCCCTGGAGTCGCACGTGGAACGCCGTGACTTCCTGCAGTACACCGGACTGGCCGCGGGGGCGCTGATGCTCCCGTACGGCAGGCCTTGGTCTGGTGCGCTCACTCCCATCCCGACCGCCGACCGCAAGGCGCTGGCCGACGCGGCGCTCACCGCCGCCAGGGGTGCCGGCGCCAGCTACGCCGACGTGCGCATCGGCCGCTACCTGAACCAGTTCATCAACGGCCGCGAGACCAAGATCCAGAACGTGGTCAACACCGAGTCCTTCGGTCTCGGCATCCGGGTGATCGCCAGCGGCACCTGGGGCTTCGCCGCCACGCAGGACGTGACCCCGGACGGGGTGAGCCGTGCGGCGCGGCAGGCGGTCGCGATCGCCAAGGCCAACGCCCGGCTGCAGACCGAGCCGGTGAAGCTGGCGCCGCAGCGGGGCTACGGCGAAGTCTCGTGGCGCACCCCCATCGGCCAGAACGCCTTCGAGATCTCCATCAAGGAAAAGGCGGACCTGCTGGTGGCCGTGGGCGATGCCGCCCTCAAGGCCGGCGCCAGCTACATCTTCACCGGCCTCTTCCTGGTGAACGAGCAGAAGTACTTCGCCTCCACCGACGGCAGCTACATCGACCAGGACGTGCACCGCACCTGGCCCAACTTCCAGGTCACCGTCGTGGACCAGGCCAGCGGCAAGTTCGAGACCCGGGACGCCCTCTCCTCCCCGGTGGGGATGGGCTGGGAGTACCTGGCCGGCCGCCCGGCCCACAAGGTGAAGACCCCGGGCGGCGCGCGGGTGTATTCCGACAGCTACGACATGCTGGAGGATGCCCGGCTCGCGGCGGCGCAGGCAAAGGAAAAGCAGGGGGCCAAGTCGGTGGAGGCGGGGAAGTGGGACCTGGTGCTCGATCCCTCCCACACCTGGCTGACCATCCACGAGTCGGTGGGCCACCCGCTGGAGCTGGACCGGGTGCTGGGCTACGAGGCCAACTACGCCGGCACCAGCTTCGCCACCCTGGACAAGTGGAAGACCAGGAGCTTCAAGTACGGCAACCCGCTGGTCAACTTCTTCGCCGACAAGGTCCAGCCCGGCTCGCTCGGCGCGGTGGGCTACGACGATGAGGGCGTGAAGACCCGCGAGTGGGACCTGGTGAAGGACGGCATCCTGGTGGGCTACCAGGCCATCCGCGACCAGGTGCACATCCTGGGCGAGAACGCCAGCCACGGCTGCTGCTACGGGGACAGCTGGAGCTCGGTGCAGTTCCAGCGGATGCCCAACGTCTCGCTGCGGCCGGGCACGAAGCAGCTCACCCCGGCCCAGATGGTGGCGGGGGTGGAGAAGGGCATCTTCATCATCGGCGACGGCTCGTACTCGATCGATCAGCAGCGCTACAACTTCCAGTTCGGCGGCCAGCTCTTCTACGAGATCCGCAACGGCCGCATCGTCGGCATGCTGCGGGACGTGGCCTACCAGTCCAATACCCAGGAGTTCTGGAACGCGGTGGCGGCCATCTGCGACCGCCGCGACTTCCGCCTGGGCGGCTCGTTCTTCGATGGCAAGGGTCAGCCGTCGCAGTCGAGCGCCGTCTCCCACGGCGCCTCCACCGTGCGGGTCAACGGCGTCAACGTGATCAACACCGCCCGGAAGATCGGATAACCGCCATGCCCGAACTCAACGAAGCCCAGGCCCGCTCCCTTGCCGAGCAGACCCTCGCGTTCTCCAAGGCGGAGGCCTGCACCGTCAATATCAGCGGCAACACGGGCGGCAACATCCGCTACGCCCGCAACACCGTCTCCACCGCCGGCGCCACCGAGGACCTGAGCCTGGTGGTGACCGCCCTCTACGGGAAGCGGAGCGGCACCGCCACCGCCAACCAGTTCGACCCCGCCACCCTGGAGCGGACGGTGCGGGCGGCGGAGGCGCTGGCGCGGCTCGCCCCCGAGGACCCCGAGTCCATGCCGCCGCTGGGGCCGCAGCAGTACACCCCGATCCCCGAGGCCTACGCCGAGGGCACTGCCAAGGTATCACCGGCGTATCGCGCCCAGGTCGCGGAGGCGAGCATCGGCCCCGCCCGCGAACGGGGGTGCGTCGCCGCCGGTTTCCTGCAGGATGGCGGCGGCTGGCAGGCGATGGCCAACAGCGCGGGGCTCTTCGCCTACCACCGCGCCACCAGTCTCAACTTCTCGGTCACCATGCGGACCGAGGACGGCACCGGCTCGGGCTACGTGGAGCGGGACGTCAACGACGCCACCCGCTTCGACGGCGCCGCCGCCTCGGCCATCGCCATCGAGAAGGCGGTGGCCTCCCGGGAGGCCAAGGCCATCGAGCCGGGCAAGTACACCGTGATCATGGAGCCGCTGGCCGCGGTGGACCTGATCCAGCCGCTGCTCTTCTCCCTCAACGCCCGGCAGGCGGACGAGGGCCGGAGTCCGCTGTCGAAGCAGGGCGGCGGCACCCGGCTGGGCGAGAAGCTGGTGGATGAGGCGGTCTCCATCTGGTCCGACCCCTGGCACCCCGACGTGCCCGGCAGCCCCTGGATCGGCGATGGGCGCCCGCAGCAGAAGACCAGCTGGTTCGACAAGGGCGTGGTGCAGAACCTCTTCTACACCCGCTACTGGGCCGAGAAGCAGGGGAAACCGGCCACCCCGTTCCCCTCCAACTTCCTCATGCAGGGCGGCACCGCCTCGCTGGAGCAGCTGATCCGGGAGACCGCGCGCGGGGTGCTGGTCACCCGCTTCTGGTACATCCGCTTCGTGGACCCGCAGACCCTGCTGCTCACCGGCCTCACCCGGGACGGCACCTTCTACGTCGAGGATGGCAGGATCAAGCATGCGGTGAAGAACTTTCGCTTCAACGAGTCGCCCATCATCATGCTCAACAACGTGGACGCCCTCGGCACGCCGGTCCGGATGCAGGGCAACCTGGTGCCGCCGATGCGGATCCGGGATTTCACCTTCACCAGCCTGTCGGACGCGGTGTAGCGGTAGCGACGGTAACGACGGTAGCGATCTCGGCTCCCTCGGTACCGTCGATACCGCCGGTACCGTCGGTACCGTTATGGCGCGCTTCACCTTCACCCGCCTGCAGTACGCCTCGGGCAACTGGGACGTGGACCAGCGCATGCCCGCCAACCTGCTGCACTCGCTGGCGGAATACACCACCATTGACCTGGACCCGCGGGAGCGGGTGGTGCCGCTCGCCAGCACCGGGGTGTTCGACGCCCGCTTTGCGTACATGGCCGGGCACCGGCTGGTGGAGTTCACCGCGGGGGAACGGGCGAACTTCACGCGCTTCGTGCGGGGGGGCGGCTTCGTCTTCGCCGATGACTGCAACCACGATGTGGACGGGCTCTTCGCCCGCTCCTTCGAGGCCCAGATGGCGGCGCTGTTCGGCCCCGACGCGCTGCAGAAGCTACCCAAGGGGCACGAGCTCTACCGCGCCTTCTTCGACTTTCCCGACGGCCCTCCCACCACCGGCCTGGAGCTCAACGGCTGGGGCGACGACCTGGTGCACGACTACCTCAAGGCCATCGTGCTGGACGGCCGCATCGCCGTCCTCTACAGCAACAAGGACTACGGCTGCGAGTGGGACTACGACTTCCGCAACAAGCGCTTCCTCGCGGTGGACAACACCCGCTTCGGGGTGAATATCGTGACCTACGCCATGACCGCCTGAACCCAATCGCCCAATCGCCCAATCGACCAATCGCCTAATCGACCAACCATGCCCACTCCCGACGCCACCCTCTCCCGCCTCTCCTCCCTCCGTGCCGAGGTGGGCAAGGTCGTCGTCGGCCAGGAGCAGGTGGTCGAGGAGCTGCTGCTCGCCATTCTCGCCGGCGGCCACGCCCTGCTCGAGGGCGTCCCCGGCCTGGCCAAGACGCTGCTGGTGCGCACCCTCGCGGAAGCCACCGGGCTCACCTTCCGCCGCATCCAGTTCACCCCCGACCTCATGCCCTCCGACATCCTCGGCACCGAGGTGCTGGAGGAGGACCACGCCACCGGCAAGCGGTTCTTCAAGTTCAATCGCGGCCCGGTGTTCGCCCAGATGGTGCTGGCCGACGAGATCAACCGCACTCCGCCCAAGACCCAGGCCGCGCTGCTGGAGGCCATGCAGGAGGGCGCCGTCACCTACGGCGGCATCACCCACGCCCTCGAGCGGCCGTTCTTCGTGCTCGCCACCCAGAACCCGATCGAGCAGACCGGCACCTATCCCCTCCCCGAGGCCCAGCTCGACCGCTTCCTGCCCTACATCCGGGTGGACTACCCCTCGCTGGAGGAGGAAAAGCAGGTCCTCTCGCGCACCACCGGGGTGCCTGCCGCCGCGCCCCGCGCCGTGGCCGGCGCGGCCGACATCCTCGCCGCCCAGGCGCGGGTGCGGGAGGTGCCGGTGAGCGAGGCGCTGGTGGACTACGCCGCGCGCCTGGTGCGCGCCTCCCGTCCGCCGGACACCGACGTCGGCTACGTCAAGGAGTGGGTCCGCTGGGGCGCCGGCCCCCGCGCGGGACAGGGGATGATCCTCGCCGCCAAGGCGCGGGCGCTGCTGCACGGCCGGCTGGCGGTGACGCTCGAGGACCTGCGCGCCGTCGCGGCGCCGGTGCTCCGCCACCGGGTGCTCACCAACTTCCGCGCCGAGGGAGAGGGCGTGACCCCCGACGACGTGACCCACGCCCTGCTGGCCCAGGTGCCCGCGCCGAAGAGCCCGCTGGCATGAACCGCTTCGTCACCGCGCGCACCCTGGCACTGGTGCGGGACCTGGAGCTCGCCGCGCGGATCGCGGTGGACGGCACCATGCTGGGCCGTCACACCAGCCGCCGCGCCGGCGCCGGGCTCGAGTTCAGCCAGTACCGGAGCTATCAGCCGGGCGACGATCCCCGTCGCATCGACTGGAAGCTGCTGGGCCGCTCCGACCGCTACTTCGTGCGCGAGGCCGAGGCCGAGACCAGCCTCACCGTGCGGCTGCTGCTG
Organism: Gemmatimonadota bacterium; assembly: GCA_033763675.1. Classification (GTDB taxonomy): domain Bacteria; phylum Gemmatimonadota; class Gemmatimonadetes; order Gemmatimonadales; family GWC2-71-9; genus JADJOM01. Next base: position 16,312 of record JANRJZ010000182.1, on the reverse strand, counting down.
GATGCCACCGGGTCCATGGCGCATGAAGAGGACGGCATCACCAAGCTCGACTATGCCCGCTTCCTCACTGCCGCGCTGGCGCTGCTCGCCCACCGCCAGGGAGACGCCGTCGGCCTCTACCTGCTGGGGAGCGGCGACGTCACCCCGCATCTCCCCCGCCGCGAGCCGCAGCACCTGCACCGGCTGCTGCACGCCCTCGAGGGGGTGACCCCCGCCGGCGGCTGGCCCGAGTGGAGCCGGCTGGAGCGCGCCCTTGCACCCGGCACCGCCCGCGGCATCACCGTGCTGATCGGCGACCTGCACGAGCGCGCCGACGAGATCCGCGCCGCCGCCCGGCGCCTCGCCGGCGCCCGGCACGACGTGATCTGCTTCCAGATCCTCGGCGAGCGGGAGCGCGCCTTTGCCTATGCCGGCGCGGTGACGCTGGAGGAACTGGAGACCGGCCGGCGGGTGGATCTCGATGCCGACCAGGCCCGCCCCACCGCCGCCGCCGGCATGGACGCAGGCCTCCGCCAGCTCCGCCGCGACCTCGAGGAGCGGGGCGCCGCGCTGGTGGAGTGTCACCTCGCGGAACCGTTCGAGGGGCCGCTCCGCGACTACCTGATGCGCCGCCAGCGCCTGCCGTAGGCGCGGCGCCGGGACCATGTTCGCCACCCCGCTCTGGCTCGCGGCCCTCGCGGCGCTCGGCATTCCGCTGGCGCTCCATCTCTGGAGCCGCCGGCCCCGGCAGGTGATCCGGGTCGGCACCCTGCGCCATCTCGGCGAGGTGCCCCCCGCCCGCGCCCGCTCCACCCGGCTCTCCGAGCCGCTGCTGCTCCTCCTCCGGCTGCTGATCCTCGCCGCGATCGTGTTCGCCCTGGCGGGTCCCCGCGTCCCGGGCACCACCCTGGGCCGCCCGGCGCGACTGCTCCTGCTGGACCCGGCCCTCTACGCCGATCCGCTGCTCGACTCCCTGAACGCCTCCCGCGCCACCGTGCGGCTGATCTCGCCGGGACTCCCCGAGCGCCGCCTGCCCCTCTCCCCGGGCGACACCACCGCGCCGCCGCTCCCACTCTGGGATGCGCTCCGCCAGGCCGACCGGCTGGTGGCCGATGGCGGCACCCTCGACCTCTACGCCCGGCCCCGCGCCGCCCGCCTCGGCGCGGTGCGCCCCGCGCTCCGGAGCATGGTGCGCTGGCACGCCCCGGCGGCGGCGCCGACCGGGCGCTGGCTCGTCGCCCTGACCGCGCTTCCCGGAAACAGCGCCGAGGCGCTGCTCGGCGCAGGAAACGCGGGCGGCGTCGAGTACACCCGCCTCCGGGCCCGCGATCCCGGCGTGCTGCCGCTCGCGGCGGGGCGGACGCCGGCTACGGTCCCACCCCGTCGGCTCCATGTGCCAGGGGCCGACAGCTCCCGCCGATTGGCGCTCGCCCTCCGGGCGGTGAGCGAGGAGCTGGGCCAGCGGGTGACCCTCGCCGCCATTGCGGACACGGCGCTCGACCTGCCGCCGCATCTCCTTCCCGCCGAGGCGCTCGCCGATTCGCTGCTTGCGCGGTGGCCCTGGCGCCTGGAACTGGCGGACTCGCAGGACCCGCGCGAGGTGAGCCTCGCCTCCGCGCTGCCGCAGGCGGCGGTCGCGGCGAGCGTGGCGCCGCTCGAAATCCGCACCCGCGAACTGCTCTTCCTCGCCGCCCTGCTGCTCCTCCTCGAGCGGTGGCTCGCCGGCCGTCCGCGCCGGAGGGCCGCGTGAATCCCGCCGCCGAACTCGGGTGGCTCTCGTTCCGGCTCCGGCTGGAGCGCGCCGCGGCGTACTGGATCACCGGCATCGGCGGCGGCGCGGCGGCCGCCGGGGTAATGCACTCCTGGATTCCGCTCGCCATCGGCAACCTCGTGGGGCTGGCCGTGGCGCTCACCGCCGATCGCTTCCGCCGCATCACGCCGCGGGAGGTGGCGCTGCACCTCGACCGCACGCTGCCGCAACTGGAGGAGAGCGCCACCCTGCTGCTCCAGCCCCCCGGCGAGCTCCAGGGGCTCGCCCGCCTCCAGCGCGAGCGGATCGCTGCCCGCTGGAACTCGAGCCTGGTGGCGCGCGCCATCCCGCGGCATGAGCTGCGCCGGGGACTCCTCACCGGTGCCGCACTCGCCCTGCTCGGATTGGTCCTCTCCCGGCTGCCGCTCCCCCCCGCCGGCGCGGCCGGCGGGCCCGCCGCCGTCCTTCCCTCCGGCTCCGGCCCCCTCGCGGTGCGCGCGCTGGAGGCGGACATCGTGCCGCCGGCCTACACCCGCGCCCCGAAGCGGCGCAGCATCGCGGAAGATCTGGAGGTGGAGGAAGGGGCTCGCATCACCTGGCTGGCCGAGCTGCGGGGGCCGGTGCGGGCGGCGTGGCTGCGGGGCACGAGCGGCGATTCGCTGCCGCTCCGGCACGTGGGCGGCGTGCGCTGGACCGGCGAGCTTCGCGCCGCCCGTTCCCAGCTCTGGCGGCTGGAGCTGACGGGCCCCGATACCGCCCGCGCCCGCTCCGGCGACATCCGCCTCGTGGTCCGCCCCGACCGACCGCCGGCGCTGATTGTGCTCCGCCCCGAGGAGCGCACCGTCCTCGAGCCCACCGCCATCGCGCCGGTGGTCGTGGAGCTGCTCGCCACCGACGACTACGGCATTGACAGCGCGGGGCTGAGCATCACCATCGCCACCGGCCGCGGAGAGGCGGTCCGGTTCCGCCGGCTGCGGCTGCCCTTCACCAGCCGCGCCACCGAGGCGGGCGGCTCCGTCCGCCTCCGGGCCACCCTCGACCTCCCGGCCCACGGCCTGGGCCCCGGCGACGAGCTCTACTTCGTCGCCGATGTCACCGACCGCCGCGAGCCGGTGCCCAACCGGAGCCGCTCGGGCACCGTCTTCCTCTCGGTGGTGGACACGGCGCGGCCGCCCACCGCCGACCTCGCGCGGATGGCGCTCACCGTCCAGCCGGAGTACTTCCGCAGCCAGCGGCAGATCATCATTGATACCGAGAAGCTGCTCGCCGACCAGCCGCGCCTTGGCGTCACCGAGTTCCGCCAGCGCGCGAATGACCTGGGCCTGGACCAGGGGCTGCTCCGGCTGCGCTACGGCCAGTTCCTCGGCGAGGAGTTCGAGACCGAGGCCGGCGACGCCGCCGAGGAGCATGCCCACGACGATCCGGAGAACGCGACGCTGCTAGGCCAGTCGGTCAAGGACAAGCTGCGGGCCGCCATCAGCGCCATGTGGCAGGCGGAGCTCTACCTGCGGACCGCGGAGCCGCGCACCGCGCTCCCGTATGAGTACCGCGCCCTGGAGATGCTCAAGCAGGTGCAGCAGGATGCGCGGGTGTATGTGCAACGGGTGGGATTCGAACCGCCGCCGATCGAGGTCGCGAAGCTCCGGCTCACCGGCAGCCTCAAGGACCTGGCGGTGCTGCGGCGGGCCGACTCCGCCGCCACCCGGGACACCCTCCCCGCCATCCGCGCCGCGCTGGTGGCGCTCTCCCGGCCCGGCAGCGCCACGACGCAACTCGCCGGCCTGCTGGAACGGGCGGGACAGGAACTGGCGGGGCTCGCGGTGGAGGACCCGGCCCACCTCGGTACGGTCCGCGATCTCCGCCGCTACACCGACGCCCTCGCCGCCGGCACAGCGTGCGCAGATTGTGCGGCACGGGTGGCGCGCGGCTTCTACCGCGCCCTGCCGCTCGCGGCGCCGACCACCCCGCCCGAACCGCGCGGGGTCTCCGTCGTCGGCCGCCGCTTCGAGGCCCTGCTGCGGCAGGGGACGCCATGAGCGGCCTGGCGTGGATCCTCGTGGCGCTCGGCGCGGCACTCGCGGCCATCGAGTGGTGGCGGGCGGATCGTGCCAACCGGGGCCTGCGAATCGTTCTCGGGGCCCTGGCGCTGATCGCGCTGGCGCTGCTGGCGCGCCTCGCCACGCCGCAGGAGGCCGGTGCCGCGGCCGCCACCGACCCGGGGCCCCTGACGGCCCTCGACCTCCCCGACGAGGTCGGCCTGGGTGAGCCCATTCCGGTGCGCGGCCGGGCCACGGTGCCCGATTCCGGCTGGGTCATCCTCGAGGGGCCAGACGGGAATCGTGACTCCGCCGTGGTGAACGCCGCCACCCCCTGGTTCCAGCTGGCGGCACGTTCCCGCGCCGCCGGCGGTGCGGTGTACCGGCTCTCGCTCCGCGCGGCGAGTGGTGAGGTCTTCGCCGATTCGTTCGGGATTTCGGTCCGCCCCGACCGTCCCCCAACCCTGCTGGTGCTCGACGGCTCGCCCAGCTTCGAGACGGCCTACCTCAAGCGCTGGCTCGCCGCGCGCGGCGGCCGGCTCACGGTGCGTACCACCTTTACCCGCGGCCGCGACCGGATCGAACGGCTGAACGGCGCCCCCGCCGCCGACGGCCCGCTCACCCCAGCAATGCTCGGCGGCTTCGACGCGGTGCTGGCCGACTCCGCCGCCCTCTCCGCCCTTTCCCCCGCCGAGCGGCGCGCCCTCACCGACGCCATCGAGGCCGACGGACTGGGACTCCTGCTAACCTCCGGCACCCCATCAACCATCACCTTGGCGGTCTTCGCGGTCTTGGCGGTCGATTCTCCCGGTGGAGGGGCAGCAGATGAGGCCCGAACAGCACGCCTGACCTGGCCCCACATTCCCCGTCGCTCCCGCACCGGGATCGAGGTCGCGGGCACAATACTCCGGCCGCGGCCGGGCCTCGCCCCGCTGATCACCGACCACGCCGGCGGCTGGCTCGCCGCCCGGCGCAACGCGGGCGCGGGACGCGTGGCCGTCACCCTCGTGCGCACCCCGTCGCGCTGGGCGCTCGAGGGGGAGCAGGATCTCTTTGCGGGGTACTGGGACCGCCTGATCTCCGCCGTGGCGCGGGACACCGCCACCCGCGCGAGCATCGAGGGAGGGGCGGCGCCGCGGGTGGACCACCGTGCCGCGGTGACGCTCATCGCCACCGCCCGTCCGGAGGCGGTGAGTGTCGCGGCACCCGACGGTACCCTCGAGCCTATCGCCCTGGCCCGCGATCCGGTCGAGACCCGCCGCTGGACCGGCGCCTACTGGCCGCGGCAGGCGGGGTGGCATGCGCTCCGGTTCGGGGCGCGGGAGGTGCCGTTCCTGGTCCTCGAGCCCCCGCCCGGCGCCGAGGGCGGGCGAGGCGTCCCGACGGCCCCTCCGACCGATTGGCGGCTCCAAGTGGCGATATTCAGTCTACTGATCGGAGCCCTTAGCGGCCTCTGGCTGGAAAGCAGGAGGAGACTTGGCAAGTAATGGGGGAGGGGGGTATAATGGGACCATGCGCCGTCCCGTTTCCATCGTTTCGCTCTGCCTGGTCCTGCTCCTGGCACTCGCCCCCGGATTGAGCGGGGTGAGCAGCCATTGCGACCAGCATCACGGGCAGGCGGAGATGACCGGACACGGCATGGACGGGCACCACGCGGCCCCTGAGGCGCCCGCCGACGGGTGCGACCACTGCCCCCCGACCGACTGCGCCACCGCCGCCCCCTGCGCCGGCAATGTCCTCGACGTGAACCTCCGCACCTTCGCGTCCCCGCGTGTGATCACGGTCCACACCCGGTCCCTCCCCATCCTGGACCGGCTCACCACCCGGGCCCCCGAACCGACCTACCCCCCTCCTCGCCTCGCCTGACACGCGCACGCTGACAGGCGCGCGTCCGCTCCGGGCGCGCATGACATTCGATCATGAGGCAGGACATGCAGCGACACCTCCTGGTGCTCATCGCGGGGGCGCTCGGCGCCCACTCGCTGACGGCACAGACCGACTATCGCAACCTCGACGACGACCGCCCCGCGGCCGTCGAGGACGCCTATCCGCTGGAGCGGGGCGCCTTCGAGCTGCTGCTCCCCTATCACTTCTCCCGCGAGGCGGGCCGCTCCCTCCACGCCTCCACCCCGGAGCTGGCGTGGGGCGCGCTCCCCAACCTGGCCATCGGGGTAAAGGCGCCCCTTGGCGCCGCCGACGCGCCGGGGACGAGCACCGGCCTCGCCGGCATCCGCCTCTTCTCGCTCTACAACTTCTTTACCGAGGCTCCGTCGCTGCCGGCCCTCGCGCTGCGCGGCGATCTCCACCTGCCGGTAGGAGCGCTGGGGGGCGAGGACGCCCGGGTGAGCCTCAAGCTGCTCGCCACCCGGTCGTTCGGTCCCTGGCGGGTGCACCTGAATGGTGGTTACGGCTTCGGGGATCCGGCGGTGGCCGGCGCCGTCGAGCCGCTGCCCCGCTGGAGTGCCGGCGCCGCGCTGGACCGCACCCTCTACCGGCAGAGCCTGCTCCTGGTGGGAGACGTCATCGGCCGGGCCGCAGACCGGAACGCCCCCACCGAGGTGGAGGCGGGACTCGGCCTCCGCTGGCAGTGGACCCCGACGCTGGTGCTCGATGCCGGCCTCCGCCGCCGCCTGTCGGAGGAAGGTCACGACATCGCGTTCGGCCTCGGCCTCACGCACGCCTTCGCCATCCAGCCCGGGCGGCCGCGGTCCATCGTCGAATCGCCCAATCGCCCAATCGCCCAGCCACCCGCTCTCGAATCCCGCGACGCCACCTTCTACTTCCCCGGCCGCTTCAACTGGCAGTTCCTGAAGCGCCATCCCGACGCGGCGCGGCTGTTCAACGCCTTCGACTACGGCCACGCGGTGCTCTACGAGCGACTGCTCACCTCCCAGGGCGCCGCCGGCGACGCACTGGAGCGGCGCGAGTTCGACTTCCTGGTCAATGACCTCCTCCGCCGCCCCCCGCGGCTCGGCGTGGCCGAGGAGTCGGTGGCGCCGGCCTATGCCCGGCTGGCCTGGCGCGCCAAGCTCATGTTCGAGTGGGCCCACATCCTCCACCGGCAGATCTACGACCTCTACGCCGACGAGCGGCTCAGCGACTCGGCCCGGGTTGCGATGGTGGAGCGCGTCACCGATCACTACCTCGCCAATACCCGCCTGGCCTTCACCACCGCGCCCAAGAGCATGGCGCTCATGGACGAGGCCTACTACAGCCAGGTCTTCCGGCAGCGCTATCCCAAGTTCAATGGCCTCATCTGGGCCTATCACTGGCTGCAGGTGGGGTTGTACGAGCCGATGGTCACCCGCGCCACGCCGGCCGCGCGCCGCGCCGGGGTCGAGGCGGCGGTGGCGCGGTTCTGGCAGATGCTGGAGAGCCCGCCGGCCGGGATGCCGCAGGTGATGCCGATGACCGCCGCCGTCGCCCCGGAGTTCAGCCGTCGCCACCCGCGCGCTGCGGTGATCTTCGACAACCTTCACGCCCTGCACGACATCATCTCCGACATCCTCACCTCGGAGAAGGTCCCCGCCGACCGCAAGAAGGCGGAGATCTACGCCGCGCTCGCCCGGTACCAGGACGGCAGCCGCGACACGATGGAGATGGAACACTGGTGGATGATGGGCGAGATGATGGGCGGGGTGGAGTTGATGGGGGGGAAGGCGCCGGGAGGGGAGTAGGCGGTGGGGCGGTCAGGCGGTTTGACAACAGCTGAATCCGCGATTCACCACGGAAGCACGGAATGCACGGAATCACACGGAAGGAACTTCAGTTGTCTTCCGTGCCCTTCCGTGTATTCCGTGTTTCCGTGGTGCGCTGTTTCCAGGGAAGCGTGCGCTGCCACCCCCGTACAGCCACCTACCAATCCCCTCCCAGCCGCCCCTTCACCGCGTCCCGATAGGTCCGGCTCAGTGTCAGCCTGGCGCCGGACCGGAGCACCACGACGTACTCTCCGTTGAAGGTCGGCTCCAGGTGCCGAATGCGGGAGAGATTCACGATGGTCGAGCGGTGGATCCGGGCGAACCGCGCCGGATCCAGCCGCTGCTCCAGCCGTCCCATGGTCTCCCGCACCAGGTGCTGCCTATCGCCGGCGTGGAGCCGGACGTAGTTGTCCGCTGCCTCCATCCACTCAATCTCCTCCAGCGCGACGAAGTGGATCCGTCCATCGTCCCTGACCAGCACCCGTTCGGCGTAGCCGTTCCGGCGGCGGAGTTCCGCCAGCATCTCCTCCAGTCGCTCGCCGAGCCCGGCGCCGCCACCGGCCTGCCGCCGCTCCCGCACGCGCGCCACCGATGCCTGGAGCCGCGCCAGGTCGAACGGCTTGAGCAGGTAGTCCACCGCGTTCAGCTCAAAGGCCCGTACCGCGTGCTCACTGTAGGCGGTGACGAACACGATCATCGGCCCGCCGGGGCGGAGAAGCTCCGCCGCCACCCCGAGCCCGTCCAGCTCCGGCATGCTGATGTCGAGGAAGACCAGGTCCACCGGCTGGGCGGCGAGAAACGCCAGGGCCTCGAGCCCGGTGCCGGCCTCTCCGACGACCTCCGTGGCCGGCTCGGCGGCGAGCAGATCCCGGAGCCCCTCGCGCGCGAGCGGCTCATCATCCACCACCAGCACCCGGAGCCGGCTCACGCCGCCGCCCCCGCGGTGCCAGCCGCCAGCGAGAAGGGAATCATCACCCGCACCTCCGTCCCCCCCTCCGCCCGGGTCCCGATCTCGCACCGCTGCCGCTCCCCGTAGAGCAGTGCCAGCCGGCCCCGGGTGCTGGCCAGCCCGATGCCCTCTCCGCCGGAGCGCCCCGCTCCCGCGCCGAAGCCAGGGCCGTCGTCCACCACGGTGAGCCGGAGGGTATCCCCCTCGCGGCGGGCGCCGATGCGCACCAATCCCCCTTCCGCCCGCGGTTCGATCCCGTGCTTGATCGCGTTCTCCACCAGCGGCTGCAGCACCAGCGTCGGCACAGTGGCGTGGTCGAGGCCCGGCTCCACCGCCCACTCCACCCGCAGCCGCTCCCGGAACCGGGTCTGCTCGATCTCCAGGTACAGCCGCACGAAATGCAGCTCCGAGGCCAGCGTCGTCTCCTGCCGCTCCCCGTCCGCCAGCGCCTGCCGCAGCAGGTCGGAGAGCCGCAACACCGTGCGGGTCGCCTCCTCGGCGTCACGGCGGATGAGCACGGTGATCGCGTGCAGGGTGTTGAAGAGGAAGTGGGGATGAAGCTGCGCCTTGAGCGCCCGCAGCCGGGCATCGGCCAGCTCGGTCTCGAGCCGCGCCGCCGCCAGCTCGCGAGCGCGCATCCGCGCGAACAGTTCGTGGATGTAGCCCCAGGCGGCGAGAAAGCTGTAACTGAACAGCCCGAGCTGGAACCGCACCGCGGGGGTGGCCTGGCTGCCGGCCTGCAACGCGTCGGCGATCACCCGGCCGGCGTAGCCCTGCGCGATCAGATCCTTGAACCCGATGTACCCCAGCGCGGTCACCGCACCGGCCGCCGCGTGCACCAGCACCGCCCGGAGCAGGGTGTCGCGGCGAATCGGGGTCCGGGCCTGGATCCAGAGGATGGCGGGGGTAAGCGCCACCCAGTAGAGCAGCGGCGGCACCGTACCGAGCACCGCAAGAACCATGGACAGGCCGGCCCCGCTGGCCCGCATCGCGGCGCTGACGGCGCCGATGGCCCACATCGCGATCCCCGCCAGCAGCACGGGGACGATGCGGTCACGGCTCGCTGGCAGCGGTGCGGTCGCGTTGGTATTGGACATGGAGTGCTCGCCCTATCCTATCCGGCAACCGTGAACAGGAACAGGGCCCCGGGGTGAGTCGCGGCATTCGGGGGCGGGGCGCGCCGGAGGACACTGACGTCCCGCGGTTCATCCCTCGTTGCCGCCACTCGCCACAAACTCGTTGCGGCCTCGTTCCTGTCACCCCACTGTGTCCGCGCACCGGCAACCCGGCCGCATCTGTCCACAGTTTCTGCATGGAGTCGCTTGTGATGATCGCCCCGCGCATTCCCCTCCGCCTCGCCGCGGCCCTGGCGCTGCTGGCCCCCTCCCCCGGCGCCGCCCGGCTCGCCGCCCAGGACGCGGCCGCAGAGACGCCCGTCGCGCCCCGCACGCCGTTCATCACCGGCACCCTCGGCGCCATGGTACTCGACATCCCCCGCTACGCCGGTTCCGACCAGCGCTGGGTCATTCCGGTCCCGGTCGTGGACCTGCGCATTGCGGGCCGCCTGCTGCTCGGCGGCAGTCCCTCCGGCCTCGGTGGCGGCGCGGGGGTGCTGCTGCTGGACGGAAGGCACGTCGCGCTCAGCGCCGACTTCTCGCTCACCGAAGACCGCCCCGCCGACCGCACCCCCGCCCTTGCCGGCATGGGCGACCGCGGCTTCGGCGCCTACGCCGGCGCCACCCTGCGGCTGCGCCAGGGGCCATTCGAGGCCCAGGCCAGCGTGGCGCAAGGGCTCGAGGAGCAGATGGGCCTCATGGGGATCTTCGGCCTCTCAGCATCCACTACCGTGGGCAACCGCTGGTTCGGGACGCTGGGCGCCCAGTCGGTGCTCGGCACCTGCGACAACCTGCAGTGGGACTTCGGCGTCACCCAGGCGCAGGCGGCGCGGCGCGGCGTGCTCCTCGCCGCCGGCGAGCCGGGCTTGCGCCCTGGGGACGATGAGGCCTACACCCCCGACTGCGGGTTGCGGGAGCTGCGCGCCACTCTCCTGGTCGCGTACGCCCTCACCCCCCGGCTGTCCATCTTCGGCCTCGGCTCCGGCCTCCGCTACGAGCGCGGCGCGGCGGAGAGTCCGCTCACCCGCGATCGGCACGGCTGGGTCGCCGGGCTCGGGATGGGGTGGAGGTTCTGGTGACCGACGCCGTCACGGCGCGGGCGCGGGAGCTGCTCGAGCGATTGGCGATGCGGCAGAGCGGTAATTCGCCCGTCGCCGACCTCCGCGCCGCGCAACTCATTGCCCGGGAAGGGGCGCTCCTCCTGGAGATCGCCCGTGAGCTGAGCGAAAGTGCGTACGCCGACCTGGGTCGCTTCGCGGCAGAGGTAGTGGAAGAGGCGGCCCAGGCGCCCGACCCGCGCCGTGCCGCGGAGCAGGTCGCGGAGGGGTTCCTGCGGTTACATGAGGGGTAGGGCGGTCGCGCCGGAAGGCCGCTGAATCCGGGATTCACCACGGAAGCACGGAATGCACCGAATCACACGGAAGGCACTTCAGTTGTCTTCCGTGCCCTTCCGTGCATTCCGTGTTTCCGTGGTGCGCTGTTTCGTGGGAAAGAATGCCCCTACCTTTCTCCCCCTCCCATCCCGAACAGGTCGTACGCCGGCGGCGCCATGCCATTGAGCCGGAAGTAGCTCACCAGCTCGCCGCGGGTCCAGACGCTGTGCTCGTGCGCCAGCGCAAAGATCTTCCAGACCGGAAACACCTGTCCCGCGATCGTCGCGGAGCCGCGGTACTTCTCCTCCGGCAGTGCACGGAGGGTGGTGAGCGCGAAGTCATAGGAGGCGGCTACATAGGCCCGGAGCGCCGCCCGGCTGTTGAGGAAGACCGCGCTGTCGCCGGGGGCGGGGGGCTGGATGCCCGCCGCGCGGGCGGAGAACCCGGCGATGGGTCCGCTGGCGTGCGCAATCTGCTCGGCGAAGTCCCGCACTCCCGGCGTGGGCCGGTAGCGCAGCAGCCGCTCCGGCATCGAGTCCACCATGGCCAGCGTCAGGCGGCGTTCCCGCTCCAGGTCCCAGACCTGGAGGGCGCGGGGATCGGTCGGCGCCCCCTGGGCGAGGGCCGGGGCGGCGAGGAGCAGCGTGGGGAGCAGCGCGAGGAGGCGCATGGGGGTCTCGGTGGTGCGAGTGGAAACGTGAAGGCCCGCGCCCCTACGGGGACCCCGAATAGACGGTTTCCATTCACCGCCTCTCCTGCCGCCTCACCTGCGCGTGGCATTCCTCACGGTGAGCAGATCGTCATCCCGGACCGGCTGGATGTCCGTGCTCGCCAGCATGAGCAGCGCCTGGGTGCGGCCCAGTGCGGTCACGAACTCCACTTCACAGCGATCATCGGCGTGGACATGTACAATGGCGCCAAGGTCGCCTGCGCGTAGTCCGGCCTCCGGCAGGTCATGGGCGAGGACGACGGAGTCGAGTTCCAGGAATGCCGGACTCATCAGGGATCCTCCGGGTACGCGGTGATGAACCTCGGGCGCACCACTGGGCCGGCGATCAGCCAGACTGCCAGCAACGGTGCCGTCCGGCCGGTTGGCCTGACAATTGTACCACGCACGACATACTTCTGTCCAAAGGGACCCTTGGCCATCTCGCGGGCCTCTCCCATGGCGGCGTGGCCCAATGGGGCCGCCCGGAGCAGCGGCCAATGCTCCTGCTCGAAGCCAAGCCCGACGAAGAACCGGGTCTTTGCACCGCCTACAGGGTGCTCTGGATCGAGCAAGTAGTCACGCAGCTTGGCGGGCGGGATGTCGGCACGCTCGAGGGCTGGGAGTCGCATGGGCAGGCCCAAGGTCTGCCTGCACCGCAGTCGGCCCCCAGCCCCGAGTGCAACCATGGTATCCCTGAAACGCAGGGCTCCACCCAATCGTCCAATCGCCCACCACCCATGTCGCCCCAATCGGTCTTCCTGCGCACTACCGGGTAACGGCGGGCCCTCCCGCCGCGCGACTACCCGCACCCTCAGGAGCCGACATGTCGTCCCCGATCATGACCGAGGATCCCCTCACCGCCCGCGCCCGCAGCATCTGGAGCGGGGCGGATTTCCTTCCCATCGCGCGGAGCTTCGCACCGGGCGCCGCGGAGTTCGTGGCGCGCCGCCGGCTCCGGAAGGGGGAGGAGGTACTCGACGTCGCCTGCGGCACCGGCAATCTCGCCATTCCGGCGGCGCGGGCCGGGGCGATCGTCACTGGCGTGGACATCGCCGCCAACCTGATTGCGCATGCCGGCGAGGAGGCCCGCGCCGCGGGGGTCGAGATCCGGTTCGACGTGGGCGACGCCGAGTCGCTCCCCTACCCGGATGATTCGTTCGACACCACCGTCACCATGTTCGGCGCCATGTTCGCGTTCCGGCCGGAGCGGGCCGCGGCGGAGCTGCTCCGGGTCACCCGCTCCGGCGGGCGGATCGCGATGGCCAACTGGACGCCGAGCGGGTTCGTCGGGCAACTGCTCAAGGCGCATGTCGCCGTGGTGCCGCCGCCGCCGGGGGTGCCGAGCACCCTGCTGTGGGGGCAGGAGGAGGTGGTGCGGCAGCGGTTCGGGAGCGGGGTGAGTGCCGTGGTCTGCACCCCGCGCACCATCGAGTTGCGCTTCCCGATGGCGCCCCAGGCGGTGGCCGACCTCTTCGCCACCAACTACGGCCCCACGGTCGCCGCCCTCAAGGCGGCGGACGCCGCCGGCGGCGCGCGGCTCCGCGCCGAGCTGGTACGGCTCTTCACCGAGCACAACCGGGCGGGCGGCGGGGAGACGGCGGTGGTGGGGGGCTACCTGGAGGTGGAGGCGCGGGTGGCGTAGGAGCGGAGGCGAGCGTGGGGAGGGTCCGGCGGGCCTAGCTACCTGCCGGCGCTCCCCGCCCCAGCCGCCCCATCAGGTTCCGCCGCACATCCCCCCATTCTGACGCGAGGATGCTGTAGACCACGCTGTCGCGGACGCTGCCGTCGCGGCGGGGAAAGTGGTGCCGGAGCACCCCGTCCTTCTTCGCCCCCAGCGCCTCGATGGCCCGCTGCGAGCGGATGTTGAAGTTGTCGGTCCGGAACCCCACCACCGCACAGCCCAGCGTGTCGAAGGCATGGGTGAGGAGCAGCAGCTTGCAGGCGGAGTTCACGTGGCTCCGCTGCCGGCTGGCGGCGTACCAGGTGTAGCCGATCTCCACCCGGTCCACCCGGGTGACGATGTCGTGGTAGCGGGTGGAGCCCACGATCGTGTCGGTCCGGAGGTCCCGCACCGCCCACGGCAGCATGTGTCCCGCCGCCAGCCCCTCCAGCGCATCGGCGATGTACTTCGCCGTCTCGTCGGGCGCCGGCACCGAGGTGAACCACAGCTCCCAGAGCCGCCCGTCGCTCGCCGCGGCGATCAGCCCCTCCCGGTGCGCCGCCGTGAGCGGCTCCAGCCGGACGCCGTGGCCCTCGAGGGTCACCGGTGCGGGGGTCTGCATGCGGTGGGTCTCCGAGCTGGGGGTGGCCGACGGCAGGACGGCAGGACGGCAGGACGGCAGGACGGCAGGACGGCAGGACGGCAGGACGGCAGGACGGCAGGAGAAACTAAATCCCCAATCGCCCAATCGCCTACTCCTCCGCCCCCGGCGACGCCAGGATCAGGTTCCGCCACTCCTCCATCATTTTCGCGTATGCCGCGGGAGTCAGCGCATGCAGCGCCGCGTTCCCCGCCGTGCTGAGGGAGGTCAGCGCGTACTGCACCCGCACCACCGTCTCCCCCTCCCCCGCGGCCTCGCACTGCACCGACACCGTCCCCATCCGCGACCCCGGCGTCACTCGGCAATACCGCGCCGTCCAGGTGTGCGGATCGTAGTCCAGCACCAGCCACAGCGTTTCTTCGCCCTTGTGCGCGGTGCGGAACACCGTCCCCGCCGCGATCGAGGGATGATCCGGGTGCAGGTACTCCGGGTCCCATCCCGCCACCCACGCCCGCTCCCCCTCGGGGGTGAACAGCGGAAAGGCGTGCCGGATCGCCATGGGCAGGGTGAACGAACCGCTCCGCTCAACGTGCGTCGGATGGAACCGGGAGCCTGGGGACATGGGGGGCCTCGGCGGAGAACGACGGGACGACGGGACGACGGGACGACGGGACGACGGACCGAGAACCTAATCGCCTAATCGCCTAATCGCCCAATCGCCTAATCGCCCAACCGCCCAGCCGCCCGCCGCCCGCCGCCCGCCGCCCTACGGCACCACCACCGAATCCGGCCCGCTCACCTTGTTCACGTGGCAGCCGCCGGGCACATCCACGAAGAAGGCGATCGAGAAGTCCGCCCCCGCGCTCCGGTCCACATCCACCCGGAGCGAGTCGCCCAGCTCCCGGATCCTGGGCTTGGCGCCGTCGTCCAGGTAGACGTACGTCCCGGCGACCGGCGTGCCGAGCCAGGTGACCGGGAGCGTGTCACCGGTGCGGGGCACCACGGTGACCGTCGTCGCGTCGTTCACCGGCTGGCCACCGCTCTCCACCAGCGTGACGGCCAGCGTCCGGAATTCCTCCGTGCACACCGTCCCGTTCGACGCATCACAGGCCGCGAGCCCCAGCGCCGCGACGCAGATCCCGATCCGCCTGATCATGCATTCCCCCTTCGCGCCCTAACCGCCCGACCGCCTCACCAACCCCACACCCGCCACCACCAGGGCGACCAGCAATAGCGGATACAGCAGCAGCAGGTCGATCCGGATGTTGCACTCCCCGCTGCAGAGCCAGCGCAGCTTCATTCCGGTCTCGTACCCTGCATAGACGAGCCAGGCCCCGCCCACCAGCACCGCGATCCGCCGCCGCCGCCATTTCCCGAGTCCCACCAGCGCCGCGCCGATCAGCGCCGCGAGCCAGGGATACTCGATCAGGATGGCCATCGGGGCGTAGATCAGGCTCATGCGAGGCCTCCGGGACGGCAGGACGGCAGGACGGCAGGACGGCAGGACGGCAGGACGGCAGGACGGCAGGACGGCAGTGTAGCACCAATCGCCTAATCGCCCAATCGCCTATTCGCCCAACCGCCCCCGTCTCCCCCGCACCACCCCCGCAATCGCCAGCCCCAGCACCGCCGGCAGCGCCAGCACCACAGCGCCGAACTTGAGCATCGTGATCAGGGGCAGGATCCCGCTTCCGGCGGCGGTGGCCGGGTAGGCGGCGATGGCGCCCATCAGCAGCACGTCTTCCACCAGGTCCATGGCGCCAGCCACGAACGGCAGCAGGATCAGGTAGCGCCAGGGCCGGTCGGCGACGCCGGCGCGGCCGATCAGCCATCCGATGAGCGGCACCAGCGCGACGCAGATCAGCACCGGGTTGAGCAAGTCGAACCACTGGAACCGGGCGTACAGCTCCCGCCCCTCCGGGCCGATTCGCTCGAGATAGGCCGCCACCAGCGCCGGCGCCGTGGAGGCGGTCTCGGGCAGGTCGGCGCCGCCGGGCAGCGCCTCCAGCCGCGGATAGGGCCCAAAACGGAAGATCACCTGGCCGACGATGACCATCAGGGCCACGCCCAGTGCGGCCATGCGCCCGGTGGACCAGCGGAGCAGCGACGCGATCATCGAATCCTCGGAGGGGTCGGGTGCGCTCAACTTACCCGTAGGGTGGGAGGGCGGTAGGGTGGTAAGGGCGGTAAGGGCGGTAGGACGATTATGCCCGCGTAGTGAGGCGCTCCTGCCGGGGAGCGGCGGAGCGCAGAACCGGGTGCGGCCACCCTCCGACGCGAGCACACGGGAGCGCCGGCCCCGAGCCTGTCAGGAATTCTGTGTGTGGGCCATTCTTCAGCCATGAAAGGCACCCCGAAGATGGCCTTTGCACCCGAGTTGCTGGATCAGCTCCTCGCCGGCTGTGAGCGGCCCGAGGACATCCTGGGCCCCGACGGGCTCTT
>JANRJZ010000181.1:0-17530 GCA_033763675.1 Gemmatimonadota bacterium | reverse complement strand
CCCCAGCCCAGAGGTGGTTCACATGAAGGAGTACCTGCTCGCGACGGACTTCGACCAGACGCTGAGTTTCAACGACTCCGGCCACGTGCTGAGCGAGCTGCTCGGCATCCCCAACTTCGAGGACCGGATCGCGGGGCTGGCGGAGATCCACCTGGTGCAGCAGGGTGCCGAGCTGGCGTACCTGCTGCTGCACGACCCGGAGTATCGGCGGGTGCGGAAGCAGGATCTCGTCGCGGTGGGGAAGCGGATCCGGCTCAAGAAGAACATCCCCCTGCTCTTCTCGCTGCTGCAGGACCTGTCGGGGCACCGCTTCGCGTTCTACGTCATTTCGGCGGCGCCGGAAGAGGTGATCCAGTCGGCGCTGGAGGGGATCGTGCCGCCGGACCGGATCTTCGGCACCCGCTTCCGGTACGACGCGGCCAACGGCGAGATCACGTCCATCGAGCGGGTGGCGGCGGGGTACGGCAAGGTGGTGGTGCTGGAGGAACTCCGGCGCGGGCTCCCGATCGGGCGGGACCAGGTGGTGTACATCGGCGACGGCAGCTCCGACATCCACGTGATGCTGCACGTGAACCGGCTGGACGGGCTCACCATCGCGGTGTCGGAGAACCGCTACCTCACGCCGATCGCCAGGCGGACGGTGCTGAGCGACAACGCGCTCAGCGTGCTGGTGCCGATCCTGGAGGAGATCGTGGGGTGGGAGCCGCTCGCGATCCGCGCCTTCTTCGAGCGGCACGGGCTGGTGCTCCAGGAGTGGGACAAGATCCGCACCGACTCCCTGACGATCCGCGAGACCGCGGGGGTGGGCCCGGATGACCGCTGAGGGGATGCAGTGGATCGGGTGGGTGGCGACGGCGATGACCGTCGCCTCCTATTTCTGCCGCAGCCCGCGGGTGCTGCGGGCGGTGCAGGCGGTGGCGGCGCTGGTGTGGATGACGTACGGGGTGGTGATCAGCGCCGGCCCGATCATCGCGGCGAACGTGCTGGTGGCGGCGGTGGCGGCGTGGACGACGTGGAAGGGGCCGGGGGCGGTGGGGCGATTGGGCGATTAGGCGATTGGGCGATTGGGCGATTAGGCGATTAGGCGATTGGGCGATTAGGCGATTAGGCGATTGGGCGATTAGGCGATTGGGCGATTGGGCGATTAGGCGGTTGGGCGGTTGGGTGATTGGGTGATCAGGCCGTGGGGCGGGCGCGCGCCTGCTCCACCAGCCGGCGGATCTCGGGGTCGGGGGTGATCTCCAGTTCCTTCCGCAGCAGGGCCATGTGGCGCTCGGCGTAGCGGATGGCGCTGGGCGACGTCTGGGGAAACAAAGCGGCCCGGCACCGGTAAGGATGCAGGGCCTTGCGTTGACCATCGGGACGGCGGGATTCGAACCCGCGACCCCCTGAACCCCATTCCACCTCGGGAATCGGTCAACTCCGGCAAGTTCTCGGACTTCAAGGGGTTCCGGGCATGGGATGTCGGACCTGAGCCCCTCCGCCGCCCCGGATACCGGCCATTCCGGACCCACGTCAAGCGTCCGCGCGGCTCCGCCCCTACCGATAGCTTGACTTCCCGGCGGCCTGCGTTCCGGCGGCCTCTTGACAGCCACCCGCCCGGTCCCCACGCTAGACTAACCATCACCATGCGTGCCCGTTAGCCACGCCGCCATCACTGCCCACCTCCGCCCGTCTGGAGTGACCGCTAGTGCAACCCTACGCGCCTTCCTGCCGTCACTCCATCGCCTGGCCGCTAAGACCTACGCTGCTCTCTTTGGCAGCGCTAATCATGACCGGATCGTCAGCGCCGTTGCAGAGCCAGACCGCTCGCCAGTTGACCTTGACGCTACTCCGCGCCCTCACCGTGCCGGAGGGCTACACAGTGTCGGGCGGCGCGTGCGCCGCCAATGGTACCGGCCTGCTGTGGTCATCCTACACCCACGACCTGTTGGTCCTGAAGCGCGACGGCCTCCACCGCGTCCCCACCTCCGTCGGCTTGGTTGGTGGGGGGGCTATCCTGCCTGGCGATACCATGGCGGCAATCATCGACGTTCAAGCAAGGGCTGTGCTGAAGCTTGACCTTCGCACCGGCTTGGTCGACGGCGCTCCGCGCCCCCTCTTGGAGGCAGACTCACTTGCCATCGATGCGGCACTGTGGACCCCGGCAGGATGGGCCGTAGCTGGACGCTCACTGGTAGCCGACCGATACGAGCTTCGGCTTCCCAGAATGTCATCGGGCGCACTATCCCGGCACACGATTCAGTCTGAAGATTCCGCGCCGGGCTACCCTCGGGTAGCTCTGCGACTTTCGGCGGGCCCTGCAGGAGGTATCATCGCTACGCAGTTGGTGCCACCCTTCACGAGCATGGTGTACGACAGCACGGGCCGCCTGGCCGCCACTCTCACACCCCCTGCAACTACGGTACACGAGGACAGCGCCCCCGGCGCCCTCGCACCACTTTGGGTCGGGCTACCCGTCCAGTCGGTAGGCGCTGGCTTTCTTCAAGTTCTCTCTGACCTCCGGAGCGATTCGCGCAGGCTGATTCTGTTCGATCGTGACGGACGCTACCTGCGGGATGCGCACCTCACCGCGCCGTTCGGCGTTCTTTGTGTGATGCCCCATTCCGCTCGCCTGCTCGCATCTCGATACACCGGCACACAAGAGGTCGCGGAGTATTCCTGGCAATGGCTCGCCCCCCCACAGCGGAGGTAGCAATGCGTCGACTCCTGATTGCGCTCGTGATTGCCGCATTACCCATCACGTCGAGCCTGAGTGCGCAGGAGGCAGGCACCCAAGCCCAGCAGGCAATCTGCTACGACTGTTTCGGTAGCCCTGGCGGCCTCGATCGGACCTGTTTCTACTCTTTCGGGATCGGCTACAAGTACTGCTTCTCCCAGTGCGATTCAGGTGGCTGTACATGTGTCCAGGGCGGTGGCCTGTGCAACGGGATGATTGGCGTGCTCCCGACTGCTGTGTCGCCCGACGGTTCCTTCTCTGCCGAAGGCCTCCCCTTTCTGACCGCCGGCGCCGGAGGCACACCAACCACCACGGACTGCCAAGCGCGGATCATCTTCCGTGCCTACGATGCACTTGCCTCCACGGTACTTCGACAGCAGTTGGAGACGCTCAGTTTGTGATGACCGGTCAACACGTGCGACGTGCGGTCAACGTCGCCAGCGCCTCATGCATTGTGCCGCTACTATGGGGTAGCTTGGCCGCTCAGGATGGCCCGCGAGTCACGCTGCACGCAAGCCAGGCGTGGGAGGCCGGGCGAGTAGCTGGCTACTCCGACCATGGCGACCTCACATTCATTTCACAACTGACCCTTGACCGATCTGGCAGGCTTTTCGCTTTGGAGCCATCTCGGCCTGGGCTCTTGGTGTTCAATGCCTCAGGAAGACTTGACACCCTGATCGGTCAACGAGGCAGTGGGCCGGGAGATTTCCAGTTCCCAGCCAACATGGGATGGATCGGGGACAGCCTCTGGCTCATGGATCAGGGGCTGCACCGGCTCACGGTCTTCTCGCCGCACCTGCGCGTGGTGCGCACCATCGGTTATGCCGACAAGATCTTGAAGCCTCATGACGCTCCGGCCGCCGCCACCAATCTGTTTAAGGATGGTTCAGTCGTCCTCATTGCCCAGCACTCGTCGACGGCCACGCCGGAGAAGGACGATCAGAGGCTCCCGATTTTCCGCATGGCGCCGGACGGTTCCCGACTTGACACCATCGCATGGAGAACCGCCCTTCACGCCACGCTCCGGGTTGAGCATCGCGGCACAACCATCTTCACCGCCCAACCGTGGGATGATAGCGACATCGTTGAGTATTCACGGGATGAGCGCGGGATGGTCCTGGTTCGGCGTGTAGCCGCCCGGGACCCTCTAGCTGGCCGGATCGAGATCACCTGGCTGGGTCCAAGCGGCGACACCACGTTGCGGCGGACCTATGCATATGACCCGTTGGCGCTCGATGACGCGGAGTTCTCCAAGGTGTTGGCAGCAGCGACGCTGAGGGCGGCGCGCTCACTACGAGCGACTGGTCGGAAGTCGCAGGTCGAGTTGGACGTCCGGCGAGCACTATTCCGCCCTCGCTATCTTCCTCCGGTTTCCCGCGCCGCACTTGCCATCGATGGCACGTTGTGGCTGCGCCGAGAGACCTATGTTGGGTTGCCGTCGGACTGGGTTGCCATCGGACCAGATGGGCACATCAAGGGAGTGGTGGCCCTGCCGAGTACCACACGTCTCCTACAGTCACTCGGCACACACATTTAGGTCGTGGAGTTGGACGAGGACGAGGTCCCCCATCTGGCAATGTACCAGCTCACGCGGAAGGCAAGGTAGTGCAGGCATTCATGTGGACTACCACTAAGACCCGGCCGGCATGCGTGGAGATCGCTGCGCTACTCCTGATCGCAGTCTGTGGCGAACTTGGCGCACAGCAAGCGGTTGTAGGGGGGCACATACTGGATTCCAATCTACTGCCTGTAGCAGGGGCTGAGGTGATCCTCCTGGAACCCCATCTGTTGACGCTTACGGATTCTTCCGGCGCGTATCAGTTCTGCGCGGTAGCGGGTGACTCGGTGAGCATCGTGGCCCGTGCGGTTGGGTACCGCTCCGACCAAACGAAGATCGCGCTGAGCGCCGGCGCAATTGTGACCCAGAATCTTGAGTTGATTCGTCTGCAGGCTGGGGAGGTTCCGGCCCCGTCCCACCTTCTTCACCTTCCGCGGCGAGTCCGCCCATCTTTGATGCCATGCATTCCCAGCGAGTGAGGGTCGGACCTGCCGCCCAATGCTCGTGAAGTGACACCCACGGCCGTGATACTGGAGGATCTATGTCGAAAGCAAGAAAGCAGTGGGGCGGGTTCGTGCTCAGCATGGCACTAAGCGCGACCGCGCCCGCTGAGCTGTTCGCTCAGGGTGCTTCGACCCAGGAACAGCCACGGGGACGCTGCTATTGGTGCATGGGTGGGGTTCAATGCTCGGCAGGTGCTGGATCCGGAGCGGTGACTTGTTACATGTGGGGAGATGAAACCGGCCTACACTGCGCTATTTCTGGGAATACCTGCGGACTCGCGTTCAGCCCAATGTCGTTGGACGCCGATGGCCAGGTCCTCGCCGCGTTAGTTGGGCGTGAGACCCCGCTTTCCAATTGCTGGCTCCTCGCCAACGCAGTGCGTCCATTGCGGTCCAACGCGCTTGGCGCAAGTGAGCTCCGGGAGATTGCCATCTAGGTCGCATTGGCAGCATGCCGTCGAGGCGGGTCCGTCAACTGGGCGGTCGATCCGCGCCCTTCGCCGGCATCCAGCCCGCCCAGGGAGAATTGTGACGAGGAGACCTCAGGCTTGCCCCGTCGGCCGCGCCCGCGCCTGCTCCACCAGCCGGCGGATCTCGGGGTCGGGGGTGATCTCCAGTTCCTTCCGCAGCAGGGCCATGTGGCGCTCGGCGTAGCGGATGGCGCTGGGCCGGTCGCCGGCGGCGAGGCAGGCGTGCAGCAGCCCGCTCACGGCGCGCACGTCGAGCGGATCCTCCTGCGTGAGGCGGACCCACCAGTCGGCGGCGACCCGGGGCTCGTTCCGGCCCATGGCGGCCAGGGCCAGGAGCTCGATCTGGGCGGCGAAGCGGCGGCGGAGGCGGTCCCGCTGGTTGTCGAGCCAGTAGCCGAACTCTGGCGTGTCGCCCAGGTGAAAGCCGTCGAGGAAGGGGCCGTGGTAGAACGAGACCGCGCGCGCCGGGTCCCCCTCCTGCACCGCGCGCTCGAAGTCCCAGAGGTCCACGGCGATCACCGCCGGATTGAGCCGCAGGTCCGCCCCCCCCACGATCAGCTCCGGTTCCTCCAGCTCTTGGCGCAGCAGGTAGAGGGTCTGCTTGAGGGCGCCGCGCGCCTTCTCGCCGTCCCCCTCGGGCCAGAGGTAGGCCACCATCTTGTCGCGAGTGACGCCCAGCTCTCCCGCGCCGGCCAGGAGCGCGAGGAGGGCGAGCGGCTTCCGGCGGCCTTCGGCCAGGAGCTCCCCGGCGGGTCCGCCGCGCAGGGCCAGGCCACCGAGGGTACGGAGGGAGTAGGGCACGGGGTCCGGATGACGAGGGGGTGACCGCCAGGTGACGGTGCCGGGGATAGAGTTACCCCGCGGCGGGCCGGCTCGCAACTCGGGTCCGGCCCCCCAGCGCCCCGCCCTTCCCGGAGACCCGCCCGATGTCGCTGCCCGCGCCGCGCTTGCCCTTCTTCGGCGCGGCCTGCAAACTATCCCTTGTCGGTGTCCTCGCCTCCGCGACACCCGTCGAGGGACGATCCCTGCACCTGGACCTGGCCGGCACCCTTCGGACAGCACTGGCGGCGCGCTACCAGGTCGATGAGGAAATCGGCCGGGGGGGCATGGCCGTGGTCTGTCGCGCGCGGGAGCTCCGGACCGGGCAGGACGTTGCGATCAAGGTGCTGTACCCCGATCTCGCCCGCGCGGTCGCGGGGGACCGCTTCATGCGGGAGATCGGCATCCTCTCCCAGCTGTCCCATCCCAACATCCTGCCGCTGCTCGACTCGGGGACCGTCGAGGTCCAGCCTGGGCTGGCGGTGCCGTGGTACGCGATGCCGCTGGCCGCGGGGGAGACGCTCCGGGCCCGGCTGGAACGGGAGGGGGCGCTGCCGCTCCCGGTGGCGCTCTCCCTCACGCGCGACATCTGTGCCGCGCTGGCGCACGCGCACCAGCGGGGGGTGATCCACCGGGACGTGAAGCCGGAGAACATCCTGCTGCATGACGGGCGGGCGGTGGTGGCGGACTTTGGCATCGCGCGGGCGATCACCCTGGCCGGGGGCGGGCGGCTCAGCTCGACCGGGATCGTGGTGGGGACGCCGGCGTACATGAGCCCGGAGCAGTCGGCGGGGAGCGAGCGGCTGGACGGCCGGAGTGACCTCTACAGCCTGGGGATCGTCCTCTACGAGATGCTGGCGGGGCATCCGCCGTTCACCGGCTCGACCCCGCAGGCGGTCGCGGCGCGGCACCAGTTCGAGCCGCCGCCGCCGATCACGGTGGTGCGGCCGGGGCTCCCGGCGGCGGTGGTGGCGGTGGTGGAGCGGGCGCTGGCGAAGGTGCCGGCGGACCGGTTTGGGAGTGCCGACGACTTCTCCGCGGCGGTGGCCCGGGCGCCGACCGAGCTGGTTGCCGCGGTGCGAGAGCCGCCGTGGCGTCGCTGGTGGCCGGTCGCGGCGGGCATCGTGCTCCTGCTGCTCGGCGCGTGGGCGTTCGGCGCCCGCGTGCTGGGCGGCGCCGCCGCCGACCCGAACCGGTTCGTGGTGCTGCCGTTCGAGGTGCAGGGGCGCGAACCCGGAACCCTGCTCAACGGTGCCGACGCGGCATCGCTGGTGACCGACGCGCTGACGCGGTGGACCGACTTCGGGGTGGTGGCCGGGCTCACGGTGGGGAGCGCGCTGGCGGCGGAGCACGAGCCGCTCACGGTGCGGCGGGCGGCCGTGCTGGCCCGGGGCTATGGCGCCGGACGCCTGATCTGGGGGGAGATCGCGCGGGACGGCGAGCAGCTCCGGATCACCGGCGTGCTGTACGACACCCGCGCAGGGCGGGAACTCCTCAGCAGGAGTGTGCGGCTGGTGCCGGAGGGGCTCGATCCGGGAACGCTGGCGCTCCGCTTCGCCGAGCTCACCTACCAGCTGACCCTTCCGGGGCAGCCCACCCCGGCCGATGCGGCGGAGGCGCTGGGGGCCAGGTCCATCGCCGCCTGGCGGCTCTACGCCACCGGCGACTCGGCGCTCAACGCCTGGAACCTCCCGCTGGCGGAGCGGAAGTACGGGGAGGCGCTGGGGCTCGACCCGGAGTATCCCAACGCCAACCTCAAGCTGGCGCAGGTGGGGAGCTGGCTGGACCGGCCGGTGGAGGCCTGGCGGGGGAACGCGGTGCGGGCGGTGGCGGCGCGGGAGCGGCTGACCCGCCCGCAGCGGCTGGCGGCGGAGGGGCTGGTGGCGCTGGCGGACTCAGCGTACCCGGTGGCGTGCGGCAAGTACCGGGAGCTGCTGGGGCTGGACTCGCTGGATTTCCGGGGGTGGTTCGGGCTGGGGGAGTGCCAGGCGCGGGATGACATCGTCCTGGCGGACAGCGCGAGCCCGACCGGGATGCGATTCCGCAGCAGCTACGAAGGGGCGCTCCGGGCGTACACCCGGGCGCTGACGCTGGTGCCGAGTACCCACCTGGCGTACAGCGGGGCGGCGCTGCGGCAGCTCAGGAGCCGGCTCAAGGTGGAGCCGGGGGATGTCCGGGGGGGGCGGCGCCCGGAGGACACGCACCCGGTGTGGTTCGGGTACCCGGAGCTGCGGGGGGACACGATCGCGTTCGTGCCGCATGCGGCCGAGGCGCTTCGGAATGGAAGTGCGATCCCGGTCACCTTCGCCGAAGCGCTGGCTGCCAACCGCCAGCGGTATATCGCCATCACCTCGGAGTGGGTGCGACGCTTCCCGGCGAGCCGTCCGGCGCGACTGGCACAGGTGGAGGCGCTGGAGCTGGCGGGGCAGATCGACGGTCCGGATACCAGCACGGCCGCGCTCCCTGCCCTTTCCCGGATCCGGCGCGAAAGCGGCGCGGCCGACCTGGATCTGCTGCTGCGGCAGGTCCGGCTGCTGTTCAAGGCGGGCCACGACGCCGCGGCCCGGGCCACGGCAGAAACGGCGCTGGCCCTGCCGCCCCGGTCGCGGGAGGAAGGCGTGGCGCTGGCGGGGGCGGCGGCGCTGGTCGGGATGGCGGACCGGGCGGCGGAGCTGTATGCCGCCAACGGGGAGCGGGACTTCGTCGCGGCGCACGGCGCGGGATTCGTGACGGTGCCCGAGGCCGTGGCCCGCGAGGCGAACCGGCTGTTGATGTATGCAGCCATCGGTGAGCCCGCGGAGAGCCTTGCCGTCATCACGGCCCGGCTGCGGCGGGAGGTGGACCGCTCGGTGGTCGCGACGGAGCGGGACCAGGTCTTCAACTCGGTTACCTACCAGTCCCGGCTGCTGGCGTTTCCTGCGCTGGGGGTGCCGGTGGGCCCGTCGTACTCGTTGAGTGACGCGGAGCGGGCGCTGGCGCGGGGGGACACGGCGGCCGCACGGGCGGCGCTGGACGTCCGCCGCAGGTCCCAACCCGCCGCGCTGCTTCCGTTTCTTGCCCCCGATTTCGCCGCGCTGGAATCGCGGCTCTGGGCGCGCATGGGAGATACCGCCACAGCCCGCGAGCGCCGGCCCGGTGGCGTTGCCGAACGGCGATGGCTCGGGCTTGGACTCCTGGACCAGCCGACTCAGGCCGCTGCTCTAAGCCTGCAGCGGCCAAACGGCCAATCCGGCGGTGACCCGCCATCGACATCTCACTAGACCACCCCAGCATGGAGGTCCGATGTGCAATCCTGCAAGAGCATCTTGGCTGGTACTCGGGGCCGTTGCCTTCGCAGCGGGCTGCGATGGGGCACGGCCCGATCGACAGTCCGGTGACCCAGTCAGCGCATCGTCCCCCCCGCAACCCCCGCCTGGTTGTGCAACGGTCGTGACCAGTCTCAAGTCCTCCAAGACCATGCGCTTTCCAGATGCCTCCGGTGCCTACGTCTACGGCTACTCCCTTACGAACAGCGAGGAACCGATCCCCGCGGCAGGCAAGTGGGTGGGTGTCTTGAGCCGCCCAGGGGATGATGCTCACGTCATTCCGGGCCGGCCATTCCGGGGGCTCAGGCGCGGCGAGACGGGCTGCCTCTTCTTCAAGGAGGCGGGAGAGACTGATTCCCCTGGCACCCCCGCCGATGTTCAGCTCTATCGGCCGGAGACGTCGATCGACCCGGAACCGCTCAACGGCATCATCTGCCGGGATGAAGTACCCCACCCGCACGGCGCTCCGGAGTGGAGAACGGCGGCCGACAAGTGCCGGAGGGCCGCCATTCGGTTGTCCCTGGTCGGGGACAGCGGGCAACGGTACACGACAACCTTGGCCCCGGATACGGCCACGCCAGTCGACTCCCGGCTGAAGACCGCCCTCGGCGCCATCCTGTCCCAGCCGGGTGCAGCCCAGTACGGTGCGCAGTTCGCCGCGTACGTCGAGGCACTCTCGACCGCCGGCCCATGGTTCCCCTGCGAGTTGAACGGGTGTTGCCGGGCGTTCTGAGCCGTCCCACCCTGCCCGCCCTGCCGCTGCGGCGGGGCGGGCGGCCGCACCGACCACCAGCCCGGAGGCGCCATGAGCGATGACCGGTCCGCCAAACCCCGCGACGTCCCGGCGGACTTCTCCCAGCGGAACCACCGCCGGCTGATCGGCACGCTGGGGCTGGTCCTCCCCGTGCTGCTCTACCTGGTGGCGGGGCTCCGCCCGACGGCGCCGCTCGAGCGCTGGCGGGTGCTCGAGTCGGTCAGCGCCTACTACTACACCGGCGCCGTCGCGATCTTCGTCGGCGTGCTCTTCGCCCTGTCGCTCTTCCTCTTCACCTACCCCGGCTACAAGGGCGTCCTGGCCGACCGGCTGGTCGGCGCGCTCGGCGGGATCGGGGCGCTGGGCGTCGCGCTGTTCCCGACGGCCGGGCCGGGTGAGCTTCCCGAGCCGCCCTGGTGGAGCCCCGCCCTTCGGGTGGTGCACTACCTCTCCGCGACGATGCTCTTCGTCTCGTTCATCCTCTTCGCCATCTGGTTGTTCCGGAAATCCGAGCTGCCGCCCGACCGCCGCCCGCCGGACAAGCGCCGGCGCGACGCCGTCTGCCTCGCCTGCGGCATCGTGATGATCGGGGCGGTGCTGTGGGCCGGGAGCTCGTACTTCACCCAGGCGCCGATCTTCGTGCCGGAGTCCATCGCCATCATCGCCTTCGCGATCTCGTGGCTGGTGAAAGGGGAGGCGTATGCGCCGGTGCTGCGGGTGATGCGGGAGTTGCGGAGGCGGAGGTAGGGCGGGACAACGGGACGACGGGATTAGAGCGGTCGGAACAGCTCCGCAAGCTCGAGCCGGAAGGGTGCCCCCGCCCCCGCCGGACTCCACTCGAGCGCGGCGCGCTCGACGCGGGGGAAGTGATCGGTGGGGGTCCAGACCTCGACCTGTTCGGCGTCGGCATCCACGATCCAGTAGAGCGGGACGCCGGCCTCCTGGTAGCGGCGGCGCTTGACGAAGCGATCGGCCCGGGCGGTCGAGGGGCTCAGCACCTCGATGACCAGGAGCAGGTGCTGCATGGCGGCCCAGTCGCCGGTGCGCGCCTCGGCGAGGGGCACCACGAAGAGGTCGGGCTGGACCAGGACGTCGGGGGCCCAGGAGATGTCGGCGGGGGAGTGCACCAGGACCCCGGCCGGCTCCAACCGGAGGTAGGACTCCAGGGCGAAGAAGAGCCGGCCGACGAGGTGCTGATGCCGGTGCCGCGGCGCCGGTGTCACCAACAGTTCCCCCGCCACGACCTCGTAGCGCTGGCCGTCGTCCGGCAGCTGCCGGACCATGTCGGCGGTGTAGTAGGGGGAGAGTGGCATGGCCATACAGTACGCTCGGCAGGAAGCGGGAAGCAAGAGGGGGGCATGCTCTACGGTGGCACGCCGGGCTGGCCGGAGAGGCATCGAAATCATGCGCGGACCCGCCGAGAGAATGCGATGGTGCGAGCGGGCTTATGCGCAGTCCGGACCCCTGACTGAGAGTTCCCGCACCTGGAGACCGCCGGTTCGCTTTGGTACAACGACCACATGGATTGGGAATGAGACTACTTGCGCCGGAAGGCACTCCATGAATACCGTCACGGTGATTCTGATCCCACCACGCGGATAGGCTACGCCCTGGATCCGCACGGAATCGCCGGAGCCCAATGGCGAGCCCGCGGCCACAATCAGCATGCTCTCGCCGAAGTCAACCCACGGGAGCTTCCGTGGAGGAGAGTAGTGCCCGCCGGAGGAATCCCAGATCGCACTCCAACGGACCGAATCGGCGACAATCTCCCGGACGGGGCGGTCAAAGAGACTACTGGCGCTCTTGTAGAGTGTTGAGACACTGGAGGAGCCGGACCCGCCGCTCTGCCCTCGCAGGTCACCAGGGACCACGCCGAAGGACGAGAGTGAGAGGACCACACAGATGAACATTTCTCGCCTGGTGAGAAACACCTTGGTCCTCCTTCCGATCCTTGCTTGCGCCCCAGCTGCCGGGCATTCGCGAGTCACTGGGCGCGTGGTAGACCACCTGGATTCCCACCCGCTTCACGGGGCGCGGCTCGAGGTTCGCGGGACCAACCTCGCCGTGGAAACTGATTCCTCGGGTGCCTTCCTTATCGGAGGCTTGCCACGGACCGGCTGTGTACGGATCCTGGTGCGAGCGACTGGCTACGCGTGGACGGAAGTGCGGGTCAACCTGAACGGGCCCGCGGAGCAGGCACTCGGCCCGATTCCCCTTCGCGCCCCGCCAATCTCGGAATGGCCCCTTCTGCTCATTCCCGGCTGCGATTCAGGAAGCATAACGTCAGACGAGGCGCCTTGGGGGGTGGACACGCTGCCCGCGCCATGACGCCGAGTAGTCCCCCATTTGACCCCCGCACCAGTGAAGCAACAAGGCCCCACATCGTATCTCGATGCAGGGCCTTGCGTTGACCATCGGGACGGCGGGATTCGAACCCGCGACCCCCTGAACCCCATTGCGGGAGGGCCGCGTCCAATCTGCTGAACTACCAATCACTTAGCCGGGCCGTCCCTCCATAACCCCTCTGTTACCCCTCCCGAACTGCCCCAGCATCAGGGCAGGGGCAGGGTGACATCTACATGCACGCTATCAAGGGTTGCAGAGTCGGAGCGCTCGACCAAGTTCAGGACCGCACCGGTCACCGTAGCCACATTCTGGCCAGGAACCCCGAAGCCGGTGGCCTTGACTCGGAGGCAGGCGACGAATGGCGCGACGCCTCCAGCCACAAGCGTTCCTCGATAGGACCCATCATCCTCGGTGAAGATCGGCTCACCCCCGCCGATGCCGCCGCCGCCAGTGATGCAGTCGGACTTCAGAATCGTCACGGATACCTGCGCCCCGGCACTCGGCGGCTGGCCCGCGCTGTCCGTCACCCGGCCGTACACGACGCCAGCGACTGGCAGCGGTTCTTGAGGCCCGTCGCCCGGCCCGGGCGCGGCGGCCGGGTCGCCGGCGCACCCCGCAAGGAATCCTGCCAGCACCACAGCCGCGGCGAGGGGTGCCAAGGGCCAACAAGCGAGTCGTCGCATCGGGGACTCCAGTCTACTGCCCATAGAGGTTGAGCAACCATAGCGCTCGGATCGCGTTTCGATTCCAGGTTCCGGGCTCTGTCGCGGATTCCCGATAGGTCGAAGGGTCGGGCGAGCGCGTAACGAAGTAGGTTGGTGAGCCGGTCACCGCGGGATCAATCTGCTTCTCCAGGCAGTACACGAGATGGTCGATGCCCTTGGAGAACAACCACGTGCTGCTTCCCGGATTCTTGACCTGGCAAGTCTGCACGACGCTGGCGATGTATGATCCCGGGTACTTGACCGCGTCATCGTCCGGCTGTTGAGCGATGGAGCTATCGGTCAGATCGAGGAGAAAGGCCGCCACAGGTGCCTCACCCCGAGCACCGTCACCGCCGTGATAGTAGTCGTTCCGTTCCAGCGCCGCCGCAAAGGTCGTATCCTGGTACCATGGGAATCTATCAGGTCGCGTGACCGCGGCGTGAAAATCCGCGAAACCCTCGTTCCACGCACACCCCAGTGTGTAGAGACTGTCCAAGTAATGCGGTGTACAGCCCAGAGTAATATCGTATGATCCAAGGGAGTAGTGGAACGCGTGCCCGAACTCATGGGCTGTCCCGTAGACCCCGTAGTCACCGAATACTGCGTCTGCCGGATAGTTGACAACGTCTCCCGATGTGTAGCTTGGTGCCCCTCCAGGAGCTGTTCTCACGATGAGCAGCTTGGCGCGTCCGCGCCCAAAGACAGTCCTCGACCAGTAGCGCGCCTGGTTCATGTGGTCGAACAGCATCGGCATGGTGTCATTGGTGGACGTGATGCTGATAGTCGCACCACATGGAACATTCACCGCTACGAATTTCACCAATGTGTCCGAGCCCGTCGACGAACCGTATCGTACCCGAATGCTGTCGTTGTCAGCGCGTATGTTCACATTCAAGGTACCGTTCGCGGCGCAGGGCAGCGTACTGTACCCATAGGGGTCGGCGCGGGTGCTGCCGGTGGCCGCCCCAGTCCAGCTCACCGTACTTCGGCCAACTGCGCTGTACCACTGGAAGATGTGGTCGAAGTAGACATGGTCCACGGTGATCGTGGCGGCTGCGGACACATTGCCACGAAGCCCGGCTCGCGCTCCCGCAGGGAGTGCCTTGGCGGCGGAGTGGATTCCCTTGGAGCTACGGAAGGGCCCGGCTCCGGGAAACGCGGTGTCCGGCAACAGGCGGTCGTCGAAGCCTGCTGTCACGCCTCCACCGCTATCTGTCACGAGAAACCACACCTCAGCATGGGCGTGATTATTGACAGTCCGCCCCGTGGTCTCGTCACGCAACCCAACTGAGGCATTGGCCGAGGCGATTGCTCGATAGTACCCTGGCACCGGGATGACAAGATTGGCGGTGTAACGGACAGAGCTGCCCGCATCCCCGGCGTGCGCCCAGGCACCTGCCGCCGGAAGGGCCACTCCCCTGGGAACCGAGTCCAACTTCCAGCCCTGGCGGCGGGCAGCCTCCACCTCAGGCAAGATCAAGGTGACCTTGCCCTGCTTGACGTCGATGGAGTTCGCCACATCAATTGCGAACGAGATGGGCTCTCCTGGGCGGAAAGCCCCGCTCGCGTTAAGGCTAACTACAAATGCCTGGAGTGGCCGAGGCTCGATGGCGTCGACGTTTGATGGTTCCAAGGAAGTACCTGTGATCTCCCGCTGGGCGGTCGGAGACTCGTCCTGGCATGCCAAAAGCCCGAGCACGAGGATGGCCGTTGAGCCCTTCAGCGATCGTATCATTCGCAAGCCATCGGGAAGAAGAAGCCGAGATTCTTAGAGGGCTTACGATGCCGGGGCCACGATACCTCCCGTCTACGATACTGTAACCAGTGTGTATCGCGACCCTACCAAGCCATCTACATAGTCGCCTCAGAAAGGCCCATTCGCTCAGCCCGCTCCGGAGCTTGCGGCCCCCACATACGCCCGGTACCGCGCCACCGCGTCCTCGTGCTGGTCGGGCAGGTAATTGGCGTACACGTCCAGGGTCATCTTGGCGCTGGCGCGGCCGAGGCGCTGGCTGACCACATGGACCGGCACCCCGGCGCCGAGCAGCAGGGTACAGTGCGTGTGCCGCAGGTCGTACAGCCGGACCCGCGGGAGCCCGGCCGCCGCGAGCAACGGGTGAAAGTGGCGCTTCTTCACGTTGCGGTGATCCACGGGGCGGCCCACCGGCCCGGCGAAGATCAGGTCATGGTCCTCGTACCGGGTGCCCGCCGCGAGGCGTTCGGCCTCCTGCTGGAGCTGATGCCAGCGCAGGGCGTCCATCGTCTCGGGCGGGAGCTCCACGGTGCGACGGCTGGCCTTGCGCTTCGGCGGCTCGCGTACAAGTAGGACGTCGTCGAGGAGCAGATGGCATGGTACCCCGCCAACCAGGCCCCCATTTGACCCCCGCACCTGTGAAGCAACAAGGCCCCGCATCGGATCTCGATGCAGGGCCTTGCGTTAGACATCGGGACGGCGGGATTCGAACCCGCGACCCCCTGACCCCCATTTCGTTTCGGCCGGTTTGTCCGAGTTAGGCCGACTTGCGCAGAATACGCCTAACTGTTGTCTTAGAAGCACTTATGCGCAATTACTTCCTTTCCCAGTTCCTCCACGCTGGCCCCAGTTCGGCTGAGCCTGCACACAAACCGGCACACAATTCTGAGACGTTCGGGGGGAAGGTCGCTCCACCAGCAACGCCCCCCATTCGGCCAGCGGTCGAGCGGCTAGGCCTGGGCGAGTATTTCCACCCCACCCTCTGCCCTACGCCCGATTGGTACGCCAGGACGGAGCTCCTCCGGCACATCGAAAGAGACGCGCCGGAAGTGCTCGATTCGCTCGACGAAATTGAGCTGCCCTGAGTTCGGTGGACGGTGAGTTACGCTACTGCTGTTGCCAGTTCAAACGCCACCGGACTGATGTTGCCCAGGGTCGAGTGCCGCCGCACGGGGTTGTAGAACCGCTCGATGAAGTCGAAGACGTCGGCGCGGGCGGCGTTCCGCGTCTCGTAGCGCTTCCCGTGCGTCCGCTCCGTTTTCAGTGTCGAGAAGAAGCTCTCCATCACCGCGTTGTCCCAGACATTCCCCGCGCGGCTCATGCTGCAGGTGATTCCGAGCTCGTGCAGGAGCCGCTGGAAGGTCTCACTCGTGTATTGGCTGCCCCGGTCCGAATGATGGAGGAGCGCCTCCCCCGCGCCGCGCCGCCAGACCGCCATGGTGAGGGCATCGGTCACCAGCTGGGCCGTCATCGTGGGGTGCATGGACCAGCCGACCACGCGTCGGGAGAAGAGATCGAGGACGACCGCCACGAACAGCCAGCCTTCGTGGGTCCAGAGGTAGGTGAAGTCGGCGACCCACTTCTGATTGGGCGCCGTGGCCGTAAACTGCCGGTCCAAGCCGTTGGGCGCCAGCAGGTGCATCGGCCGGAGGCCCGGATCGGCGGGGAGGGCCCGGCGGCGGGGGCGGGCCCGCAGGGCCTCCTGGCGCATGAGCCGGGTGACCCGATCCCGCCCGCAGGTGTGCCCGGCCGCCCGGACATCGCCCAGCACCCGGCGGGCGCCATAGGTGCGATCGCTCTGGAGAAAGCTGACCCGAATGGCCACCAGGATCGCGGCGTCGGTGCGCGCCCGCACGCTGGGCGCCCGAGACCGCCACGCATAGAAGCCACTGCGCGAGACCCCGAGCGCCTCGCACTGCACGTCCACCGGCCAGATCCCTCGGTGTTTCGCCACGAAGCCGAATCTCACATCGACTCCTTCGCGAAGTAGGCCGCGGCTTTTTTTAGGATGTCCCGTTCCATTTTCAAGCGCGCCACTTCCCGGCGCAGGCGGGTCAGCTCCGTCGCCTCGGGCTTCTGCTGGCCCTCGCCGGGAAAGGCATGCACCGGGTCGGCACGGTGCGCCCGCACCCACGTCCGGAGCACATTCACGTGGACCCCCAGATCCCGGGCCGCCTGGGCCATCGCCACCCGCCGCTCCAGGATCAACTTCACCGCCTCAACCTTGAACTCCCGACTGTACCGCCGTCGTGCACCCATGGGCCACCTCCGCGTCCGAAAGAACACCTAAGGAAGGTGTCCACGGAACCCCGGGCAGGCCAAATGGTAAAGGAGAACTACGTCGCGGCTCTAGTGACGCTTCTACCACACTTTCCACCCATCGGGCACCAAGTCGCACTGAATTGCGCTGCCCTGGAAACCCCGGAAGTGCTCGCCAAGTATCCAGCGCTGGAATTGGTCAAAGAATCGCTCTGGAATTGGTCCCTGAAATGGCACCTAGGTGCGGATTGGGTGCGCGATACGGCATTGCGCACCCTGTATCATCGCTGGAGTGGTGCGCAACCACGCCGCGAATGGGTATTCCTGAGCTATAACGGCG
>JANRJZ010000180.1:0-15898 GCA_033763675.1 Gemmatimonadota bacterium | reverse complement strand
CCTCGCCGACCGGGGCAAGCCGATCGTAGTCGCCGAGCCGGAGTCCGCCGCGGCCCGGGTCCTGACCGCCATCGCCGAGCGGCTGGTGGAAGTGGCCGGCGGCCGCTCGGTGGCGCTCCCGATCCTGCGCGGCTAGCCCAGCTCCCGCAGCGCGGCCAGTCGCGCGTCCACATCGAGCCCCATCCGGCGCACCACCTCCAGGGCGCCGGTGAGCCCCTCTGGCGTGGCGGTCCCGGCCCGGAGCCGGAGCAGGTCGAGCCGCAGGGTGTCCAGCGCCGCCAGAGTCCTTCCCAGCTCCTCCGCCACCAGCCGCCGTTTCCGGTCCAGCTCCTGCCGCACCGATTCCCGCGCCGGAATCCCCGGCCCCCCGACCGACGCCATCATGGATCCCAGGTCCGCCTCGCGGCTGCGCAGCAGGGCCGCGCGCTCCGTCAGGCGGCTGATCACGCTGCCGACCTCTCCCAGCCGCGCGCGGTCGTGCTCCGGCAGCGCCGCGAAGAGGGCCGCCGCCTGGTCGCCGAGCAGCACCTCCGTCGGGCGCTCGTCGGGGAGCGCCAGCGGCGGCCGGTGGCGCCCGCCGCGACCGAAGAACCGGAAGAACCATTCGGCCTTCCGCGCCATGATGCGGCGCAGCAGCCCGGGCTTGCCATCGCGGGGCGCCTCGAGCCGCGCGCCGAACCAGCGGCCCAGCGCCACGGGCGTCACCATCGCGACCAGCTCCACCAGGATCGCCAGTGGCCCGGTGATGGTGGACATCAGCGCCTCGCGGGGCCCCAGCCAGAGCGCGAGCATCGCCGCCACGCCACCGAGGTAGAGGAGCGTGCTGCGCGTCCGGGAGGGAGGCGACGGCTGTTCCGCCGCCTCGGCCTGCACCTCGGCGTGGAATGCCTCCCGGACGTCGCGCGCCGTCCAGCCCTGACGGGCGGCCTCGCGCAGCATCTGGGTGATCGAGAGCCCCTTGAGCGCCGTGAGGCTGAGCAGCACCAGCGCGATCCCGATGGTGTAGATCTGGCCAAAGCCCAGGAAGTCGCTGGAGGCGGTGATCATCTGGGCGACGAGGGCCACGCCGGCCAGCGTCCCGTAGCCCGCCAGGTCCACGGTGAATGAGGCGGTTTCCCGCACTACGCGCGCCAGCAGGGGCGGCGTCGGCTGGGCCAGCGAGCCGCCGGCGGCGAGGGCAGCGGCCAGGTCCTCGCCGCAGGCGAAGCGTTCGGTGGGGTCTTTCGCCAGGCAGCGGTCCACGGCGGTGGCCAGCGGCCGGGGAAGCCCCGGGACCAGGCTCGCCACCGGGGGGGCCGGCATGGTCAGGTGCTGGGCGAGGAAGGCGGCGGGGCTCTCTCCCTCGAAGGGGAGCCGCCCGGTGAGGGCATAGAAGGCGGTGACGCCCAGGGAGTACAGGTCACTCCGGCCGTCGGCAGGCTCACCGGCGGCCTGCTCGGGGCTCGCGTACTGGGCGGTGCCGAACCGCTCCCCTGGCGGAGTAATCGGCTCCTGGGCCAGCACCCGCGCGATGCCGAAATCCATGACCAGGGCGCGGCCAGTGCCGCGCTCGATCAGGATATTGGCGGGCTTGATGTCCCGGTGGACGATCCCCTGCTGGTGCGCGTACGCCAGGGCCCACGCCACTTCCTGCACCATGCGCGCGACGGCGGCGGGACCCTCGGGGCCATTGGTCTTGACCCGCTCCGCGAGCGTTTCCCCGGGGATGTAGCCCATGATGAAGCAGGCGCAGTCCCCATGCTCCTCGACCGCGTGGATCGGGACGATGTTGGGGTGCGCCAGCCGGGCGGCGGTGCGGGCCTCCTGCAGGAAGCGCAGACGGAGTTCGGGGATGCCGGCCAGGTGGGGGGGCAGCAGCTTGATGGCCACCGGGCGCTCCAGGGCCAGATCGCGGCCGAGGAAGACGATGCCCATTCCCCCGCGTCCAATCTCCCGCTCGATGAGGTATCGGCCGGCCAGCGCGGACTGCAGGCTGCCCAGTTCGAGGGACATAGTCGCTCCATGGGGCAGCCTCGCGCCGGGCGCGGCGGGGGCTACCTTAGGGACATGGCGATCATCACGCTGCTGACCGACTATGGGACAACCGATTCCTACGTGGGGGAGATCAAGGGGGTTTTACTGACCCTCTGCCCCGGCGCCACCCTGGTAGACCTGACCCACGAGATCTCTCCCGGGGACCTGCTCTCTGCCGCCTACGTGCTCAACCGCAGCTGGCACCGGTTTCCGGCGGGGACGGTGCACCTCGCGGTGGTGGACCCGGGCGTCGGGACCGGCCGGGCGGCCCTTGCCTTCCGGACGCGGGATCACAGTTTCGTGGGGCCGGACAATGGGCTCTGGAGCGGGGTCATGCACGGCGCGCCGGTGGAGGCCGTGACCCTGCTGCCCCCGCCCCAGGCGGCCCCCACTTTCCATGGCCGGGACATCTTCGCGCCCGCCGCCGCCCGTCTGGCCTGCGGGGAGCCGCTCTCCGCGCTGGGCGAGCGGTTCCTGGGCCTGCCGCGCCGGCTGAGCGCCACCCAGCCTCATTATGAGGGCAAGGTCGTGATGGGGGAAGTGATTTACGTGGATCGCTACGGCAACCTCGTCACCAGCCTGACCCCGGAGTTCGTTCCCGACTACGCGGTGCTGGAGGCGGAATCGCTGGTCATTGGTCCACTCCGCACCACCTTCGGCGATGTACCCACCGGGGGCCTGCTCGCGTACATCGGATCCGGTGGTCAGGTGGAGATCGCGGTTCGGGACGGCTCCGCGGCACGCCGGCTCGGCCTGGGCGTGGGCGGGCGGGTGCGGGCTCGGCTGGGGTAGGCCGCGGCGCCCCAGGCGCCGCCGGCCGGTCAGAGCGGAGGAGGGGTGCGGCCGTCCCGGGGCGGGCGCTTGACGGCCGTGACGCCAAACTGGGGCGTGGCCCAGAGGTACTCGTCGGTCAGCGATTCCGCGGAGATGAAGCGCCCCGCGAAGTGCTCGCGGAGCCCCCCGCGCGAGAGCAGCGCCGCCCCGAAGCCTACGGTTCCCAGCAGCCAGGTGACCAGCGCGGCCGTGGCGAAGATCACGGTGCCGGCCACCGGCACCCAGTCGAACGCCACCCAGGCCAGCCAGAGCGCCATCACGCCGGCGAGGCCCAGCGTCACGTAGCGATAGCTGTTGGCGGAGACCGCCTGCCCCAGCGCCAGCTGCCGCCGGGTGAGCTTCTCCCCCATGGCGTGCGCCACCGCCAGGAATCCACCCAGTACGGCCACCACCAGCAGCAGCGCAAACACCACCACCGCGAACGGCACCAGCAGCACCCCCGCGACGGTCAGGATCAGTCCCACCACCAGCATGCCGAAGGTCGGCAGCAGCAGCACCTGTCCCAGCACCCCCACGAGGAGGGACCGGCTGAAGGAGTGAATCACGGTGTCGCTCACGACCTCGAGCGGGGGGCGCCCGAACAACACCAGCCCGGTCCCGACCAGCATCAGGGTGAGGAACACCCCCGCGACCCCGGCCCCATTCCGCGCGGCCCGCATCCAGCCCGAGGGGGGAGGTGCCGCCGCGGGACGGTTTCCCGGTTCCCGCGGGGTGTCGAGGGTGCGGATCTGGCCCAGGATGTCACCCCCGAGGTCGCGCACCTCGCCGGCCACGGCGAGCACGTCGCCGGTGATCACCGCGCCCGGGTGGACCAGGACGTTGCCCTCGGCGCTCGCCACGTTGCCCTCCACCCGGCCAAAGATTTCCGCGTCGCCCCGCACCACGAGGAGGTGCCCGGCGTAGCGCTCGGCCGAGCCGATGCTGAAATGACCGAGGTGGGCCTGGCCTCCTGGAATCGTGATCCGGAGGGCGTCGCCGCGGAGGCTGGCTGCCGACCGCAGCAGCGGCGCGAGGTGCGCCGGGTTGCTGAGATCGGAAAGATCGATGGTCAGCCCGCCCGGCTGGGCCGGCGCGACGGCCTGGGGCGGCGGGGTGAGGGCCGGCGGCGCGCTCAGTCCGTCCACCTGCTCCCGCAGCAACTCGGCAAAGGCGGACTCCTCGCGCGAGAGCCCCGCCGGCTCCCAGTTCCGGAAACGCTGCAGGATCGCGGCGGAGTTGCTGCGCGATGCCTCCAGCATCAGGGACAGCCAGGCCGATTCCAGCGCGCCCCCGACCGGGACGCGCCCCACGCTCCGGCCATCCACCCGCAGCTCACCGTTCTCCAGGGCGAGCACCAGCCGGCCGCCGTCGTCATAGGTGAACGTGAGGCTGGCAGCACCGGTGGCCAGGGTCACGGCATGATCCCGCACCACCCGGCTCTGGTCGGTGCTGAGGAACTGGCTGATGAATTCGATGCGGGACTTCCAGGAGGGGCCGTTCTCTGCGGGACTGGCGGCAACCGGACCGGGAAGCAGCGCCAGCGCGGCGGCGGCGACGGCGGGGAGCCTAGGACAGCGCACGAGCCGGTCCTGGAGCGGGAAGCGCGAGCAGCCGCCGCAGGGCGAGCACGCCCGCTCCATACAGCGCCACGGCCAGGGCACCCACGGCGGCGATCCGCCCGGGAGTGAGCCCGTCGCGGGCGCTCTGGTACCAGGGCTGCTGTTCCAGCAGCATGGTCGCGGTACCCACCCCCTGCCAGAAGAGGGCCTGCGCGTGGGTCAGCACCCAGGTGCCGGCACCGCTGATCGTGTCCTGGTTGCCGGCGGCCCACGCCACGCTGGCCGCGATGGACCCGCCGAGCAGCCCGCCGATGCCCGCCGCCATCCCCACCGTAAGCGGGTTGCGGGAGACGCCACGCCGCCACCGCTGCCACGACCCGACCAGTGACAGGCCGGGAAGGTCTACCTCGTCCAGGACCCGCTCGGCGAATCCGGGCCGGGGATCGAAGAGCGGGAGCGCCTCCAGCCGCATGACCAGCACCCGTTCGGCGTCCGCCAGGGCCTGGCACTCGGGGCACTCCCGGAGGTGCGCCTCACGGGGTGCCGGCAGGGTCCCCAGCACCCAGAGATCGAGGTCCTCACCGGTGAAGTGCTCCTCGGCGCGGCGAGCGACCGCCCCCGCCATCCCGACCCGGGCCATGACCAGGTCAGCGAAGCGGCCGCCCGGAGCGAGGCGAGGCAGGGCACGGAGCTGCGCCACGACCTCGAGGGTTTCTTCCGCGGCGGTGCGGCACTGCTCGCACGTTTCCAGGTGAGACGTCCGATTCCCGGGGAGACGCCCGTCCAGGTAGAGATCGAGCTCTTCGGGGCCGAGGTGAAAGGCTTCTGCCATCATACGGCGGTCTGTACGGCCTCGCGGAAAGGGGGGTTTCAGTCGCGCAGGTGCGCGAGCATGTCCCGGAGTTCATGCCGGGCGCGGTGGATGTAGGTCTTCACCGTGCCGAGGGGCAGGTCCAGCAACTGGGCGATTTCTTCATAGGCGAGCCCCTCGACGTGCCGCAGCATGATGCAGGAGCGGTACTCCGGGCGCAGTCGCGAAATGGCACGCTCGATGTGGGTGCCCAGCTCGCGGGCTTCGAGCTCGGCCAGCGGCGTCTCTCCCTTGTCCCCCACCTGCAGGGCGGTGGCCTCGATGTCGTCGGCGCTGGTGGCGTTGGGGGCCCCGTCAATCGAGAGGGTATCCACCTCCCGGCGGCGCAGCTGATCGATGGCCGCGTTGTTGGCGATCTTGAAGATCCAGCTCGAGAACTTGAACTCGGGGCGGTAGCTCGCGATGGCGTTGAGCGCCTTGATGAAGGTCTCCTGCGCCAGATCCTCGGCCAGCTGGCGGTCGCGGACCATGCGAAGGATGAGCGAGAAGACCGGCCGCTCATAGCGCCGGATCAGCTCGCGATACGCGGCCTCGCGGCCCTCCCTGGCGAGGGCCACGATCTCCTGA
The DNA here is from genome assembly GCA_033763675.1 of Gemmatimonadota bacterium. Taxonomy (GTDB): domain Bacteria; phylum Gemmatimonadota; class Gemmatimonadetes; order Gemmatimonadales; family GWC2-71-9; genus JADJOM01. The sequence goes on along the minus strand of JANRJZ010000180.1, from coordinate 10,075 downwards.
TCGGTCATCGCTACGAGATCGGGACGATCAGCCATTCGGGCTCCAGCGGCTTGCCCGGCCGCCGCTCCACGGACTACATTGCGCGCCTATGTTAGCCACGGATAGGAAGTTACCGCTCTCTGGCGGTCAGGAGAAGCGGTCCTACGTCCGGGCCATGTTTACGGCCATTGCGCCCCGGTACGACTTCCTCAACCATCTGCTCAGCCTCAACATCGACCGCCGGTGGCGGCGACAGGCGGTGGACCGCCTGGGCTGGGAGGATTCCCCGGAGGGAACCTACCTCGATCTCTGCGCCGGCACGCTCGATCTGGCGGTCGAACTGGGGCGGCGGGCAGGGTTCCGGGGGCAGGTCCTGGGGGCCGATTTCGTCCTGCCCATGCTGGCCCTGGGGCGGGGGAAGTCACCCCGGGTCCGGCCGGTCAACGCCGATGCGCTGGAGCTGCCGTTTCCGGACGCCACGTTCGACGGGGCAACGGTTGGCTTCGGGGTCCGGAATTTCGCCGAGCTGGCCCAGGGGCTGGCCGAGGCGGCGCGGGTGCTCAAGCCGGGGGCCCGGCTGGTCATTCTCGAGTTCACCACCCCGCCGCGGCAGCCGATGCGGGGCCTCTACTTCTTCTATTTCCGGCGGCTCCTCCCCCTCGTCGGGCGGCTGGTGTCGAAGCATCGGGATGCCTACGACTACCTCCCGGCCTCGGTCCTCGCCTTTCCGGAGCCCCCGGCGCTGGCCCGGCTGATGGAACAGAGTGGCTTCCGCGGTGTGGAATACACGCTGCTCCTGGGCGGGATCTGCGCGATCCACGTGGGCAGCAAGGATGGCGTTGGTCTCGCGAAACAGCCGGGAGACGGGAAGCGGGAAAGGGGAAGCGGCCCAGGGTCCGCGTGAGGCCCGGCGAACGGCTCAGCGCCGGGCGATCGATTCTCCGAGGGGGACCCGTTTCCCTCTTCCCGTTTCCCTGTTCCCGTTCCACTCAGGCGGAGCCTAGGGCAGATGACCCTCGACACGTTGCAGGAATACATCGCCGCGATCGACGGGATCGGGGAGCTGGTGCGCATCAAGGAACCGGTGCGGACCCGGCTCGAGATCGCCGAGATCGCCGACCGCTGCATGAAGAGTCCGGGCGGGGGGCCGGCGCTCCTGTTCGAGCGGCCCCTGCTCGAGGACGGCCACCCGAGCGAGTACCCCGTCGCGATCAATCTCTATGGCTCGATGCGCCGGATGTGCCTCGGGCTCGGGGTCGAGCGGCTGGACGAGATCGGGGCCCGGATCAGCGAGCTGCTCAACCTCAAGGTGCCGGACGGGCTCTTCGGGAAGTTGTCGATGCTCCCGAAGCTGGCCGAGGCGTCGAAGTTCCCGCCCCGCACCCGGGGCGGGCGGGGGGCCTGTCAGGAGGTCATCTGGCAGGGGGAGGAGATCGACCTCGACCGGCTGCCGTTCCTGACCACCTGGCCGGGCGATGGCGGCCGCTACATCACGCTGCCGATGGTCATCACCGAGGACCCGGCGCGCGGCATCCGCAACGTGGGGATGTACCGGGTGCAGGTGCAGGGGAAGCGCGACCTCGCGATGCATTGGCAGCGGCACAAGGTCGGGGCCCACCACTGGCGGGAGCTGGCCGCGCGGGGCGAGAAGATGCCGGTCGCCATTGCCGTCGGCGCCGACCCGGCCAGCCTCTACTCCGCCTCCGCCCCGCTGCCGCCGACCATCGACGAGTTCATCTTCGCCGGATTCCTGCGGAAGTCGCCGGTGGAGCTGGTCAAGGCCATCACCTGCGACCTCGAGGTGCCGGCGGAGGCCGAGTTCGTCATCGAAGGGTTCATCGATCCGGCGGAACCGCTGGTCATGGAGGGCCCGTTCGGCGACCATACCGGCTTCTATTCCCTCGCCGACCTCTACCCGCGGGTGCACGTCACCGCGGTCACCATGCGGAAGCGGCCGGTGTACGTGGCCACCCTCGTGGGCCGGCCCCCGATGGAGGACTACTTCCTGGGCCACGCCACGGAGCGGATCTTCCTGCCGCTGCTCCGGCTGACCACGCCGGAGGTGGTCGACTACCACATGCCATCCTACGGCATCTTCCACAACCTGGTCTTCGTGTCCATCGACATGCAGTATCCCGGCCAGGCATTCAAGGTCATGAACGCCCTGTGGGGCGCCGGGCTCATGTCGCTGGCCAAGATGCTGGTGATCGTGGACAAGGACGTGAACGTGCAGGACCCGGACGAGGCCTGGTGGATCGCGCTCAACAACATCGACCCCGAGCGCGACGTGCGCTTCACCAAGGGGCCGGTGGATGTGCTGGACCATGCCAGCCAGCATTTCAGTTTCGGGAGCAAGATGGGAATCGACGGCACCCGGAAGTGGAAGGACGAGGGCTTCACCCGCGAGTGGCCGCCGCGCATCACCATGGACGAGGCAACCCGGCGCCGGGTGGACGAGCTGTGGCCGAGGCTCGGGATCCGGCTGTGAACGCCGAAGGCCAGACCCTCGCGGGCGAGTCGCTGTTCGCCCGGTACGCGAGCTTCGTGAAGCTGCCGCACACGCTGTTCGCGCTGCCGTTCGCGCTGCTCGGGGTGCTGGAGGCGTCGCTCGAGGTCGGCGTGCGCTGGCAGACGGTGGCCGTGGTGGTCGTGGCCTTCAGCGCCGCGCGCTGGGTGGCCATGGGCTTCAACCGGATCGTGGACCGCGGCTTCGATGCACGGAACCCCCGGACCCAGGGCCGGGAGCTGCCCCGCGGCCGGCTCACCCTGCGGCAGGCCTGGGGCTCGGTGCTCGTGGCCGGGACGCTCTTCCTGGCCTCCGCCTGGTTCCTCAATCCGCTCTGCTTCTACCTCAGCCCGGTGGCGCTGGGCTGGATCATGCTCTACAGCCTGAGCAAGCGGTTCACCTGGTGGCCCCACCTCTGGCTCGGTCTCTCCTTGGCGATCGCGCCGGTGGGCGGATACCTCGCGGTGACCGGGCGCTGGAGCGACCCCTGGTGGGTGCTGGTGGCCGTCACGGTGGCCGTCGCCACCTGGGTGGCCGGATTCGACATCTTCTACGCGCTCCCCGACGAGGGCTTCGATCGCGACGCGGGGCTCCGGAGCGCGGTCGTGCGGCTGGGCCAGGCCCGCAGCATCCTCCTCGCCAAGCTGCTCCACGGGGTGACGATCCCCGCGCTGGCGCTGTTCGGCTGGGGCGCAGGCTTCGGCGCCTGGTACTTCGCCGGCGTGGTCGTGGCGGCCGGGATCCTGGCGTGGGAGCACCACCTGGTGCGCCCCGGCGATCTCTCCCGGCTGGACACCGCGTTCTTCACCATGAACGGGGTCATGAGCCTGACGGTGTTCGTCTTTGCATTGGTGGATCGGCTGGCGGGGAGTTAGGCGATTGGGCGATTGGGCGATTGCCGGATCGAAGCGCAGGGTAGGGCGGGGCTTGTCCCCGCCCACCGTGACGAAACGCAAACGGAGGCACGAATGAGCAAGCGACCGAAAGAGAGCCTGATCCCGCAGCGCGGCCGCGGGAAGCCCAAGCCGGAGAAGGGCGCCCTGCAGCCGCGGGTGCCGCCGCCGCAGCCGGAGCGCCACCCGCCCAAGAATCCGACCGCCAACCGCCGCGGGCGCTGAGCCGTGCTGCCGGTCGTGGTGGCCATCACCGGTGCCTCCGGCGCGCCGTACGCGGTACGTCTGGTGGAGGTGCTGGTCCGCAATCGGGTGCCCGCCTGGCTCATCGTCTCGGGCCACGGCTGGCGGCTGCTCCAGGAGGAGACCGGCATCGCGGATGAGGCGGCGCTCCGCGCCGCCATCGGCGGGGATTGGTCGGCGGTCACGGTCTTCACCGACCAGGATCGCGGCGCCAGGCCGGCCTCGGGCTCGGCGCGCACGGCGGGGATGGTAATCTGTCCCTGCTCCATGGGGACCGTGGCGGCGGTGGCCCACGGGACCAGCCGCTCGCTGGTGGAGCGGGCGGCCGACGTGACGCTCAAGGAGCGGCGCAAGCTGATCCTGGTGCCGCGGGAAACGCCGCTCTCACTGGTGCACCTGCGCAACCTCACCGCGGCCACCGAGGCCGGCGCCATCGTGCTTCCGGCATCGCCGGGGTTCTACCACCGGCCCGCGGGCCTTCCTGAACTGGTGGATTTCATCGTCCAGCGCGTCCTGGACCAGTTGGGGCTCGCGATCGAGATCGCGCCGCGCTGGCAGGGCTAGCCCCCGTGCGCCTCGGCATCATTGCGGACACCCACGGCCTGCTCCGGCCCGAGGTCTTCGATGTGTTCGCCCAAGTGGACCTGATCCTGCATGCCGGCGACATCGGTTCGCTCGACCTGCTCGCCGAGCTCGAGGCCATCGCGCCGGTGCTGGCGGTGTACGGCAATTGCGACGGCTGGGACATCCGGGCCAGGGTGCCCCAGGTACTCGAGCGGCGCATCGAAGGGCTCGACCTCGTGCTCACCCACGGGGACCAGCTCGGCAGCCCCACACCGGCCGGGCTGCACCACCTCTGGCCCGAGGCCGACATCATCGTTTTCGGTCACACCCATCGCCCGTTGCTCACCACCATCGACGTGGTCCGGACGGTCATGAACCCGGGCGGGGCGGGGCACCGGCGGTTCGATCTCCCCGCCTCGGTCGGGATCATGGAACTCGAGGCCGGCCTGCCGCCTCGGGCCCGGCTGGTGCCCCTCACCGGGGCCGACGAGGACTAGCTGCCCGCGGCGGTGGAATCCGGCGCCGGGGACCGGCTCTTGGGTCCCATGCCGACGCCGAGGATCTCGCCCTTGTCGTTGAAGACCCAGCGGAAGACCAGCGGCTCGTCCACAAACGTGGTGTAGCGCGCCTCGCGCCAGTACTGCGGATTGCCGCGGCGCCGCGTCATCCGCTCCTCGACCAGCTCGCTTTCCAGCCCCGCGCGAGCGATAAAATCGGACACGGTCCGGTTGACGCCATCCACCCCGCCGGAATTCTCCCGCGCCTCGGGGCTCATGTGGGCGAGCAGGCTGTCCGCCTCCGCGGCGAGGAACCAGTCGAAGTACTTCCGACCCAGGGCCAGGTAGTCGGCATCGGACAGGGGGGCCTGGGCCGAAAGGGCGAGGGGCAGCAGGAGCGCCGCACCGGCGATGCGCAGCGCCCGCCGCAGCAGGACCAGCATATTGGACTCCATGAGAGGGTGCCCGCAGGACGGGTGCCCCCTTCGGGAAGTTTCGTTCTGTAACTATCGGGGCCCTCATGCTGCTGCTCCTCCTCGCCCTGACCGGCGATACCCTGCGGGTACTCCCCACCGACCGGCCCCCCACCTTCGACGGCCGGGCGGCGGAGGGGGAGTACGGGGCACCTACCCTGGAGATCATCCGGGCGGGGGGCACCGCGCGGCTCTGGCTCCGCCGCGATGGACCGTGGGTCTATCTCGCCGCCCTGATTCCCGACTCGAGCCTCTATTGGGGGGATGACCTCGTCATCAGCCTGGACACGCGGGGGGACCGGGCCGCCGGTCCCATGCACGACGACTTCCAGTGGTACTTCCGGCGGGTGCTCGACAGCAGCGTGGTGCAGCGCGGCGAGGCGGGGCGGTGGCGGATGCCGCGGGATGATCCCGACTGGCGGCTCGGTCCGGAGCGCGAGGGGGGCGGGTGGGAGGTGCGCTCGGTGAGTGAGGCCGGCGGGTGGAGCCTTGAGTTCCGGCTGGACGCCGGCTACTTCCAGCAGGGGGGCGCGGAGCTGGCCGGACTGTCGGTGCGGCTCTACGACGACGATCCGCACGGCTGGGTCGCCTGGCCGGCGGCGGCGGTGAAGCACCCGACCGAAGTGGAGCGGCGCCCCGACCTCTGGGCGCCCGTCAGCCTCACGCCGTGATCCTGATCCGGCGCCGCGCGGTGCTGCGGGAGCCATCCGGGCCCCGGACCTCGAGCGCCAGCTCGTACTCCCCCGGCTCCAGCCGGGCGAGGGAGATGCTCCGCCCCACCCGGGTCACCGGTCCGGTCGCTTCCCCCTCCCAGCCGATGGCCAGCGCCACCTTCCGTCCGCGCCGGATCGAGAGCCGGGCGCTGTAGCTCTCGCGGTCCGCCAGTCCGTACAGCTCGTGGTAAAGGGTCAGCGTGTCTCCCCGGGCCCAGGTGGCGCGGGGGGTGAAGTAGGCGGTATCTCCCGGTCCCGGCACCCACGGGGCGCCGATCCCGGGGCGCCCGAGCACCAGGTCGCTCAGCGCCAGCCGGCGGCCGCCGAAGTCCGCGACCAGCAGAGAATCCGTGGGGAAGACCCGTCCGATCGAATCCTGCAGCGACAGCTCCACCCGGTAACGCCACCGCCCCGGCGGGACCGTCAGGGTGACGCGGCCAAAGGCATCGAGGAGACCCGGGCGGCCCTCGGGCAGGCTGGCCTCCGTGGTGGTGTCCACCCAGCCGACGACTGCACCCCCTGGAGCCAGCACGGCCACCCGAAGGTGCACTGCGGTGGCGAGCCGGGCGCCGGGCCGAGCCACCTCAGTGACCTGGACGGGGATCTGGAAGGCGACGTGCACCAGGCTCCGATCGCCGTCTCGTCCCACCGCGAACAGCTCCGCACGGGCCTCGAGCCCGCGGGCAAAGCGCCGCTCCATGGCGTCGCTGCCGGTGGCGATGACCGCGCTGGTCGTGACCAGGCCGCGCTCCTCTGCCGCCAGCCGGGCCGCGCCGTTCGGCCCCCATGTCAGGTACTTGCAGTACAGCTCATGCAGCGCGCAGCGGGAGCCCAGCAGCATGTCGTAGGCGGAGCTCTGGCGGTACATCCAGTCGAAGAGTGTCGGGACCAGGCGGTAGTCGTCGATCGCGCCGCCGAAGTCGAGCGAGCCGCTGCCGGCCGCTTGGCTGTAGCCGCCGGCCTGGAAGTGGAGCAGCAGGTCGCCATCGGCGCGGCGGTAGCGCCAGGTCTCGAGGGGCGGCAGTCCGAAGAGAGGGACGAGGATCCGGTCATCCGGCGGGCCGTGCCGGATCCAGACGACCCCGCGGTCATCGTACTGCCCCTGGTCGGAGCGGAAGATGTTGTTGGGGGCGTAGTAGCGGCGGTTCACCCGCAGCCCGAACGCCTGCACCGCGTGGGCCAGGCGGCGGTAGTGCTCCGCCAGGCGCTCCGCAGGATCGCGGAGGTCTCGCCGCGCGCGATCGCTCCAGAAGGTGCGAAGCCAGGCGCTCCGCGACGCGCCGGTCGCGCGGTCGAAGCCGGCGAGCAGGCTGTCGCCCGCCACGGCGCGGAGGGCCTCGCGGTACGCCGCAATGCCGGCGGCATCCGGGCGCGCGGCGGCGGCATAATAGAGCGAATCGGCCCACCGCCGCCCCGCCACCAGGCCGCTCCAGGCCAGCTCGTGGCCCGCGAGCGCCGTGGCAGGCGCCAGTCGCAGCAGCTCCTCGAGGGGCGGCGCGGAATCCCGGTACGCGCCATCCGGGCGGGCCCGCGCCACCCGGGCGAGGGCCAGCACCAGCTGGGAATCCCGCACCCCCGCGTACCAGGCCCCTTCGAGGGCCGGCAGCACCTCCGCGGTCACGGCCTGGGTGTCCCGCAGCCGGGTGGCCGCGTCCACCATCAGCGCCAGTGCCGGCAGGTAGCCCGGCTCCACCGCGAGCGCCTGACGCGCCGCGCGGAGCGCTTGGGCGAGCGGGCCGTACCCCACCCGCGAACCGAGATTGGTACGGTCCGCGGCCAGCCAGTCGGCGCGGCCCCGCTGGGCGAGCGCCACGCCGTACCACGGCACCGGCCACCGCGGTTGCAGGTCCGCCGCGGTCGTGAAGTCTCCCGCCGCGCGGCCGAAGCTCCAGCCATCTCCCGCGTGCCCCAGCCGGAGCCGGGTGAAACCACGGCGCAGCCAGTCCACTGCGGCCGTGGCGCTGTCGGCCCGCCCGGGTTCCTGGGCCCGTATCAGGCGCCGGAGGGTGGTGGTGTCGCGAATCGTATCCAGAGCGGCGCGGTATCGGTCGAGCTCCAGCCTGGTATCGGGACCCTGGGCCCCGAGCGGAGCGGCGAGGCAGAGCCCCACGACCAGCGCGCCCCGCGCTAGCACCACGACTCGAGCCGGCTGGTCCGGCGGAAGGCGTCCGGGTGGCGGCGGAACCAGGCCATCAGGAGCAGGATCTCGTCGAGGTGCTGGAAGGGCAGGGGGCCGGGCACCGGCGCCGGGCGCGCCAGTTCGTCGCGCACCTCGCCGCGGAACGCCTCCCGCTCGATCGGGGTGGCCGGCCAGGGGTAGCTTGCCCGCACGATACCGTGCCGGATGATGTAGGCGCGATCGTCGCCAAAGGTCCCCGGGTCGCGGTACACGAAGGTGAGCGCTTCGACCGCGGCCCGGGCGCGGTGGGTCGCGGCGAGCAGCCACTCCAGCTGCTCGAACCGCTCCCGCCATTTCGCGGCGCGCTCGAATTCCGCCGCGGCGGCGGCCGCCTGCATCTCGCGTACGGTGCGGTCGATGGGCTGGATGGTGCGGCCCTCGAGGAAGCCGATCGCCGTCTCGGCGCGCTGCCGGTACTCCGCCTCGGTAACCAGCCCGGCGCAGGGCCCGGTGCAGAAGCCGAACTCGTGCCGCATGCACGCGGCCTGCAGGGCGGGGCGGAAGAAGTCCATCTGTCCCGCGAAGACGATCGGCATGGCGGGCGCGCAGTCCCGCAGTCCCAACAGGTCGTTGAGGGCGCGCACCGCATCGCGCACCCGGCTCACCCCGGTAAAGGGGCCGTACCAGCGATGGTCCTCGCGGCCGGTCGCGCCTCCGACGCCCAGCCGCGGCGCCGCCCCGCCCGACACCTTCACGAAGAGGGTGCGCCGGGCGCGGTTCATGTGCCAGTTGAACGGGGGCCGCCAGCGCGCGATCTGGCGCAGCTCGGTCAGGTGGGCCGCGAACTCGCTGGGCACGTAGTCCCATGCCAGGTCGGCGGTGGCGTGGAGGATCCGGGCCGCCTTGTCCTCGGGGTAGCTGGCCCGGAAATAGGAGAGCAGCCGCTGTCGCAGCCGCTTGGCCTTGCCCACGTAGATCACCCGGCCGTGCGGGTCCAGCATGCGATACACCGCGGGCCGGGGCTCGCCCAGGCGGCGCACCCGGTCACGCAGCGCGGTGAGGTCCGCGGCGGGGAGGGCTAGTCGAAGCGTGGCGGCCAAGGCTCAGTCGGTGCGGGGAGGTTCCGGGGCCCGGTCCAAGCATAATGACGTTGGCCCCCGGCCGGCGGACACGGCCGTCCCACCCCGTGACATCCCTCAGCGCTGGCAGCGGTGACAGAAGACGGTGATGCGGGCGTCGATGGCGTGCGTCCCGGCGAGGGTCGTGCCGCACACCCGGCACGGTTCCCCCTCCCGCTCATAGACCATCAACTCGAGCTGGAAGCTGCCCGGCTCGCCGGTCCCCGTGCGGTAGTCGCGGACGGTGGTGCCTTCGGCGTCGATCGCGGCGGCCAGGATGCGGCGGGTTTCGTGGAACAGCCGCAGGTAGCTCTCCGGCCGGACCCGGTTGGCCGGCTTGGAGGGATCGATGCCGGCAAAGAACAGCGCCTCGTTGGCGTAGATGTTCCCCACCCCCACGACCCGCCGCTGGTCCATGAGCGCCTTCTTGATGGCCTGCCGCGACCCGGCGAGCCCGGCGCGGAACCGTTCCGCGGTGAGCGTCGGGTCGAGCGGCTCGGGGCCCAGCGCCGCATCGTAGGCCCGCCAGCCACGCTCGTTGAGCAGCAGCAGGGTTCCGATCCGGCGGATGTCCCGGAACACGAACTCCCCCCCGCCCTTCAGCCGGGCGCGGAGCACGGCGTACTTCGCCTCCGCGTCGGTGAGCGGCCGGTCGTAGTACAGCAGGTTCCCGGTCATGCCGGGCTGCAGCACGAAGCGCCATCCGTCCAGGTGGACCACGCCGTGCTTGGCCCGGCGGGTGACGTCCCGGACGGTGGCCCCGGTCAGCGCCTGGAGCAGCTTCGGGCGGGTGACGCCGCGGAGGATGTCGGTATGGGACAGGGTCGCGTGAACGATGGTGCGGCCGACCAGCGCGGGCCGCACCCCGCGGACCATGGTCTCGACCTCGGGCAATTCCGGCATGGCGGGGAATCTACCCGCGCGGGGGAGGGACTACGCCGGCCGGGTGACGCCGAGCTTCTTCATGCGG
>JANRJZ010000179.1:0-1556 GCA_033763675.1 Gemmatimonadota bacterium | reverse complement strand
GCTGCGGCCCTCGAGCACGGCATCGGCCGCGCCACGGGCGTACAGGCGGATGGCGCGGCTGGAATCGTCGTTGCCGGGGATGACATAGGAAATCCCCTCGGTGGTGTGGTTGGTGTCCACCACGCCCACCACCGGGATGCCGAGCTTGGCCGCCTCGGTGACGGCGATCTTGTGGTAACCCACGTCGATCACGAAGATCGCGTCGGGCAGTCCGTTCATCTCCTTGATGCCGCCGAGGCTGCGATCCAGGGAGGCGAGCTCGCGCTGGAAGAGCAGGCCTTCCTTCTTGGACATCTTCTCCACGGAACCATCCGCGATCATGGCTTCCATGTCGCGCAGCCGCTTGATGGAACCCTTGACGGTCTTGAAGTTGGTGAGCATGCCGCCGAGCCAGCGATGGTCAACGAACGGGCAGCCGGCACGCACCGCCTCCTCGCGCACGATCTCGCGCGCCTGGCGCTTGGTTCCCACGAAGAGCAGCGTGCCCTTGTTGGCCGAGAGCTGGCGGACGTACTTCATGGCGTCCTGGTACATCGCCAGCGTCTTCTCGAGATTGATGATGTGGATCTTGTTGCGGTGGCCGAAGATGAACGGGGCCATCCGCGGATTCCAGTACCGCGTCTGGTGGCCGAAATGAACGCCGGCCTCCAGCATCTGCCGCATGGTGACGGACATGGGGTGACACTCCTGTAGCGAAGGTTTGACCTCCACCCGCCCCGGTCCCTGCGCCCGGCACCGACAATGCGGCGGCGCGGCCCTCGGGACACCTCGGCTATCCGGCGGGTGTGCGAATTTCCCGTGCTCGATTTCGGACCCGGGTGCCCCCTCCGGGGCGTGACACCCCGCGACGACACCCGGCACCATCCATCACGGCCCGGTATAACTTTGAATAATAAACCAGTTACGTGCCCCGCCTCAACCCGGGCGAGGACCGGGGCCCTGCCTCAGGAAAGGCAGGCCAGGCCGCTGCGCAGTGCGTCGCCCAGGCTGGCAGCGCGCGCCAGCCCGACCAGCCCGAAGCCGGCCACCAGGCCACCCGCGGCGAGCCGCACCCCGGGGGCGCGCACCCAGCGCCGCCCACGCCCCAGCAGCCAGCCCGCAGCCAGGAGGTTGGGCAGCGTGCCCGCTCCGAAGGCGAGCATCACCAGCGCCCCGCCCCCGGGTGAACCGGTGAGCAGGGCCGTGCCCAGCACGCTGTAGACCAGGCCGCAGGGGATCCATCCCCATACTGCACCGAGCGCCAGGCCCTGTCCGAGGCTGCGCGCCGGAAGGAGCCGCCCGGCGATAGGCTGCAGCCATGCCCACAGCCGCCGGCCCGGGCCCTCGATGCGGGTGACGAAACCGGTCCAGCCCGCCAGGTAGAGGCCGAGCCCCACCAGCAGCAGGTTCGCCACCACATAGAAGACCACCTGCACGGGCAGGAGGCTGCCCAGCAGCAGCCCGGCGCCCCCAACGCCGCCGGCAATGGCGCCTGCGAGGCCGTAGCTCCCCACCCTGCCCGCGTTGTAGGCCAGCCGCACCGCCCAGGCCGGGTGCCGTCCGCCTTCCCCGGCCAG
>JANRJZ010000178.1:0-63543 GCA_033763675.1 Gemmatimonadota bacterium | reverse complement strand
CCGGCGCCTGGGCGCCGGCTACCTCCACCAGCGGGCTTCCGTCCTGGGGGCAGAAGCGGGCCGGATCGGAGTACACCCGGTTGCACCGGGGACAGCGTCGGCTGCTCAATCGCGGTACCGGTTACGGCCTTCCTGCTTGGCCTTGTAGAGGTTCTGGTCGGCGAGTTTGAGCAGCGCCTCCCCGTCCTGCACCCGCTCATCCGGATAGCAGGCCACGCCCACGCTCACCGTGACCCGGATGGCGGAGCCCCCCTCCCCGAAGGGATAGGACGCCACCTTCTTGAGCACCCGGTCGGCGAAGATCCGCGCCCCCGCCACCGCCGTCTCGGGAAGCAGGATGACGAACTCCTCGCCCCCGAAGCGCGCCACGATATCTACCGTCCGCTGTTCCCGGCGGAAGATCCCGCCCAGCTGCCGCAGCACGACGTCCCCGGCCAGGTGGCCGTAGACGTCATTTATCTGCTTGAAATTGTCCACGTCGATCATCAGGCACGCCAGCTGGGTGGAGTAGCGGTTGGCCCGCTCGATCTCCTGGACCAGCTTGTCCGCCAGCGCCCGCCGGTTGTAGGTCTCGGTCAGGGCGTCGGTCTCGGCCAGGGTCTTCATCTGCTCCCGGCCCACGACGGCGCTCTCCAGGTCGTAGGCCTTCTCCAGCGCCTGCACCGCCGCGCGGATCACCTGCTCCGCGAAGGTCAGGTCCGACTGGTTAAGCGGGGTGTCCTCGGCGGTGGTCCGGAGGAAGAAGACCCCGGCCCGCTGGTCCTTCAGCACGAACGGAATCGCGATCGCCGAGCGGGTCGGCACCCGCACCCCGCCGGTTTCCCAAGCCTCGCGGGCCTCGGCGTAGAGCGGGTCGGTGGCCACGTCGGTGACCAGCACCGTCTGCCGGGTGTCGAGGGCGCGGCGGATCTCGGGATAGCGCCGCAGCTCGATCGGGAGGTCCCGGAGCATCGGGTTCTCGTAGGAGGCCACCACCACCGCCGTCTCCTGCCCGGGGTTGGCGAAGACCAGCGAGCACTTGGAGATCTTGAGCCCGCGCGCCACCCGGCGCACCAGGATGTGGTAGATCTCCTCCGGCTTGAGGGAGGCGGTGACCTCCTGGAGGATGTCCACCATCTCCGAGCGGCTCCGCGCCTCCGCCTTGGCGAGGTTGAGCTCGCGGCCCACCCGCAGGTGCGCCTTGACCCGCGCCATCAGCTCCCGCACCCGGAACGGCTTGGAGATGAAGTCCGCCGCGCCGAGGCCGAGCGCGCGCACGGTGGCTTCCTCGGGCGGCATGGAGGAGATCATGAGGACCGGCACGTCGCGCAGCCGGGGATCGGCCTTGAGCCGCTCCAGCAGCACCAGCCCGTCGGACCCGGGCATCATGATGTCGAGCATGAGCAGGTCGTACGGCTCGGTGGACAGCTTCTCCAGCACGGAGTTCCCGCTGTTCACCACCACCACCTCGTACTCGTGCTCCTTGAGGATCCACGAGAGGGTGCGGGTCAGCGCCAGGTCGTCATCGGCGACCAGGATGCGGGGCTGGATGCTCATCCCGCGATCAACCGGCTGAACAGCTCAGGATCCACGTTGCCTCCGCTGACCACCGCCACCGTCGGGCCCGTGGGACGGAGCCGGCCGCCCAGCAGGGCCGCGACCGCCGCCGCCCCGGAGGGCTCCACCCGCCACCCCTGCTCCTGCCACAGGAACCGCACCGCGGCGGTGAGGTCGTCCTCGCTCACCCGCGCCGCTTCCTTCACCACCCCCGCCATCTGCTGGAAGGGGATCGCGCCCACCGCGGGAGCGAGCAGGCCGTCGGCCATGCTCTTTGGCGCCTCGACCCGGGCGGGAGCGCCCGCGGCCAGGGCGGCGGTCAGCTTGGCCGCCCCTTCCGGCTCCACCCCGACCACCCGCACCCCGGGCTTCCGGCCCCGCACCGCCGTGGCGATTCCGCCGAGAAAGCCGCCGCCGCTCACCGGGACGAGGATGGTCTCTACCGTGGGGCACTGCTCGAGGATCTCGAGCCCGCAGGTGCCCTGACCCGCCAGCACATCCGGGTGGTCATACGGGGGGATAAAGGAGAGGCCCCGTTCCCGCATGAGACGGACCGCCGTCGGTTCCCGCTGGGCCCGATCCTGGATGAGGACCAGCTCCGCGCCGGTGCTGCGGATCGCCTCGATCTTGATGGCCGGGGCGTCCTCCGGCACCACCACCACGGCGGGAACGCCGAGGCGCCGCGCAGCCCAGCCGACCGCGATCCCGTGGTTTCCGCTCGAGTGGGTGACGACCCCGCGGGCGCGGACCTCCGGGGGCAGCCGCCGGAGGGCGGTCACGGCGCCCCGGACCTTGAAGGCGCCGATCGGCTGCAGCTGCTCCGCCTTGAGCCAGACCGGCACCCCGAGCTGCCGGGCCAGCGCCGGCGATTCGACCAGCGGGGTGCGGAGTGCGATTCCCGCGAGCCCCCGGGCGGCGTCCTCCAGGTTCTGGAGGTCGACGGGGATCACTCCTCGGATTCCGTCGCCGCCGGCTCGTCGGCTCCCTCGGCGTCTTCCTTCACCACCCGGGCCACGTCCACCACGGTATCGCCGCTGTCGAGGTTCATCACCTTGACGCCCTGGGTGTTGCGGCCGCTGACGCGGATCCCCTCGACCGGCAGCCGGATGATAACGCCATGCTTGGTGATGAGCATCAGCTCGTCGTCGGGCTGCACTTCCTTGAGGGCGATCAGGGCCCCGGTCTTGTCGGTCCGGTTGAGGGTGATGATCCCCTTGCCGCCCCGCTTCTGCACCCGGTAGTCGGACAGCTCGGAGCGCTTGCCGAAGCCCTTCTCGGTGACGACCAGCAGGGTGGCGTCGCGGCGGATGATCACCATGCCGATGACGTGGTCGCCCTTGTCGAGCTCGATCCCCTTGACCCCGGTGGCGACGCGGCCCATCTCGCGGACGTCGCCCTGGTGGAACCGGATGCTCATGCCGTCGGCGGTGGCCAGCACGATATCGCTGGTGGCGTCGCAGACCTGCACGTCGATCAGCTCGTCGCCGTCCTCGATGTTGATGGCGCGGATGCCGGTGGAGCGGACGTTGCCGTACTCGGCGAGGCTGGTCTTCTTCACCGTGCCGCCCCGGGTGGCAAAGATCAGGTGCTGCTCGGCGCTGAACTCGCGCACCGCCACGGTGGCGGCCACATGCTCATCCTGCTTGATGGCGATGCAGTTCACCACCGGCTTGCCCCGGCTGGCGCGGCCCCCCTGCGGGATCTCGTGCACCTTGAGCCAGTACACCTGGCCGGTGTTGGTGAAGAACATCAGGTAGTCGTGGGTGCTGGCGATGAAGAGGTGCTCGATCCAGTCCTCTTCCTTGGTGGTCGCCCCCTGGAGCCCGCGGCCGCCCCGGCGCTGCCGGCGGTAGGTGCTCACCGCGATCCGCTTGATGTACCCGGTGTGGGAGATGGTGATCACCATGTCTTCTTCGGCGATCAGGTCCTCCACCGAGAAGTCCCCCTGGTCGGCCACGATCTCGGTGCGGCGGTCGTCGCCGTACTTCTTCGCGACCTCGGTCATCTCGTCCTTGAGGATCTGCATCCGCTTCGGCTTGCTGGCCAGGATCGCCTTCAGCTCCTTGACCAGGGCCCGCACCTCCGCCAGCTCGGCCTCCAGCTTCTCGATCTCGAGGCCGGTGAGCTTGGCGAGCCGCATGTTGAGGATGGCGTCGCTCTGCTTCTCCGACAGCCCGAAGCGCTTGCGCAGCCGGGCGTCGGCGTCCGGCACGTCGGCGGACTTCTTGATGATCTCCACGACTTCATCAATGTTGTCCACCGCGATCTTGAGCCCCTCCAGGATGTGCTCCCGGGCCAGGGCCGCGTCGAGGTCGAACTGGGTCCGCCGGACCACCACCTCGTGCCGGTGCTCGACGAACCGCTCCAGCAGCAGCTTGAGGTTCATCACCTTGGGCGTGCCCCGGTCCAGGGCCAGCATGATGATGCCGAAGGTGGTCTGCATCGCGGTGTGCTTGTACAGCTGGTTCAGCACCACGTTGGGAATCGCGTCGCGCTTGAGCGTGACCACGATCCGCATCCCGTCCTTGTCCGACTCGTCGTTGACCCCGCTGATCCCCTCCAGCTTCTTGTCGATCACCAGCTGGGCGATGGCACTGACCAGGTTCTCCTTGTTGACCTGGTAGGGGATCTCGGTGACCACGATCTGGCTCTTGCCGCTCGACTCCTTCTCCTCGATCTGGGCCCGGGCCCGCACCTGCACCCGGCCCCGGCCGGTCTCGTAGGCCTCCTTGATGCCGCTCCGGCCGTAGATGTAGGCGCCGGTGGGGAAGTCGGGGCCCTTGATGGTCTTGGCGAGGTCGGCGATGGAGATCTCGGGATCGTCGATCAGCTGCTGGACCGCCTTGGCCACCTCGCGCAGGTTGTGGGGCGGGATGTTGGTGGCCATGCCCACGGCGATGCCGCTGGAGCCGTTGATCAGCAGGTTGGGGACCATCGAGGGCAGGACGGTCGGCTCCTGCAGCCGGTCGTCGTAGTTCGCCTGGTAGTCCACCGTGTTCTTCTCGATGTCCTCCAGCATCGTCACCGCGATCGGCGTGAGCCGGGACTCGGTGTAGCGGTAGGCCGCCGCGCGGTCCCCGTCCACCGAGCCGAAGTTCCCCTGCCCGTCAATCAGCGGATAGCGGAGCGAGAAGTCCTGCACCATGCGCACCAGCGCGTCGTACACCGAGCTGTCACCATGGGGGTGGTACTTGCCCAGCACGTCGCCCACGACCGTCGCGCATTTCTTGTAGGGCCGCCCCGGCAGGAGCCCCAGCTCGTTCATCGAGTAGAGGATGCGGCGGTGCACCGGCTTGAGGCCGTCGCGCACGTCGGGCAGCGCGCGGGAGACGATGACGCTCATCGAGTAGTTGATGAACGACTGCTGCATCTCCTCTTCGATCAGCCGCGGGAGAATGCGCTCGTGCTGAGAGGGGCCGGTCATGCGGGTCCGTGGTTGGGGCGGCGAGAGCCACCCGTCCATGCTGGGCGGTGGAGGTGGCCGCGGGCGGCCGTGAAGCGGGGAAATATAGCCCCCACAGGGCCCGGGAGGCAATCGCCGCCACTTGTCGCAAATCACGGTTGGGCAACAACTTAGGGGCGGGGACGGGAGGGCGATTGGGCGATTAGGCGATTAGGCGATTCGTCCCCCGTCCGATCGCCCCATCACCGAATCGCCCAATCGCCCCGTAACCCTTTCCCCTCCCCCCGCGTCAAAGCACCCGAACGAGGCCACCACTCCAGCGCCGTGGATGGAGCGTCAGTGACCGAAGCCGAACTCATCGCAGGAGTGCTGGCCGGGGATCCGGCGGCGGAGCGCGCCCTGTATGACGCGCACGTCGACCGGGTGTGGGGGATGGTGTACCGGTTTGCCGGCGACGCCGACCGCGCCGCCGACTGGACCCAGGAGACCTTCGTCCGGGTGTTCCAGAAGCTGGCCGACTTCCGGGGTGACGCCGCCCTCGGCACCTGGATCGGCTCGGTGGCGATCTCGGTGGCCCTCTCCGGGCTCCGGAAGGTGCAGCGGCACGACCAGCGGGAGACGGTCCTCCTGGACCACCACCCCGCCCGCACCGAGCGCCGCGCCGACCCCGACCTCGCCACCCGGATGCGGGAGGCGATCGCCGACCTGGCGGAGCACTACCGGATGGTGTTCCTGCTGCACGATGTCGAAGGCTATACCCACGAGGAGATTGCCCGACTCCTCGGCGTGGAGACCGGGACCTCCAAGGCCCGCCTCTCCCGCGCCCGGGCCCGGCTTCGCGAAGCGCTCGCCGCCTTCGCCTGAGGACACGATGAACGACGACGAACGGGAGGCCATGATCCGCCGCCTCGCACACGACAGCCTCCAGCCCCCCCCGGCCCCCCGGGAGGAGATCTGGCGGCGGATTCAGATGGAGCGGAAAACGACGGTACCGGCGGTATCGACGGTAGCGACGGTAGCGAGGATGCCGATCAGGTGGGGGCGGGTGCTGATCCCATTGGCCGTAGCCGCGACGCTGGCGCTGGCCTTCGGGCTGGGGCGGATGACCGCACCCCCGTCGCCGAGCGACCATGCCGCCGAGTCGCCGAGCCGCCGAGCCACCGAGCCGCCCACCACCGCCCACCGCCTGGTGGCGGCCGAGTACCTGGGCCGGACCGAAGTGTTCCTGACCGACTTCCGGGCGGCCGCCAGCACCGGGCAGCCCGATGAGACCGCGTCGCGTGAGGCCCGCCGGCTGCTCGGCACCGCGCGACTGCTGCTCGATTCCCCCGCCGCCGAAGACGTACGGCTTCGCGCGCTGCTGGAGGACCTCGAGCTGGTGCTGGCGGAGATCGCGCAGTTGCAGCGCGAGCGCCGCGAGGACCTCAACCTGATCACCGACGGGCTCGACCAGCGCGGCACGCTGGGTCGGCTCCGCGCCGCGGTACCGGCCGGGGGCACGCCCGCTTCCACTCAAGGAGTCCTGTAATGCGCGCCCTGATGCTCGGCCTGACGGCCGCCCTGACCTTCTCCTCCATCGAGGTGCCGCAGCTGTTCCAGCAGGCGCGCGCCACGGTGGCGATCGCGGACCAGCCGCCGGCGCCCTGGCTGCAGTCCGACCCCGGCGATTCCCTCTACCGGATGGCGCGGGAGGCGCTCCGCCGCGAGCAGTACCGCGCCGCCGTCGAGCGCTTCGCGGAGCTGACCCGCCGCTACCCGCGGTCGGGCTACGCGGCGGATGCGCTCTACTGGGAGGCGTTCGCCCGATACCGGATCGGCGGGGACGCCGAGCTCAAGACCGCCCTGGCACGGCTGGAGGACCAGAGGCGCCGCTTCCCGAGGGCGGCGACGATGGGGGACGCCGAGACCCTCGCCACCCGCATCCGCGGGGCGCTGGCCCACGGCGGCGACCCCGTGGCCGCGGAGGCGGTGACCATCGAGGCCACGGATGCCGGCCGGGAGGGGGGCCGCGCCGGCGGCGACTGCAACGAGGATTCCGACGTGAAGGCCGCGGCGCTCAACGCGGTGCTGCAGATGGACGCGGAGCGCGCGCTGCCGCTGCTCTCCCGGGTGCTGGCGCGCCGGGACGAGGGCTCCGTCTGCCTCCGGCGGAAGGCGGTCTTCCTGGTGGCCCAGAAGGCGGGGCCGCAGACCGAGGAGATCCTCATCAGCACCGCGCGGCACGACCCCGACCCCGAGGTGCGGGAGCAGGCGGTGTTCTGGCTGTCGCAGGTCTCGACCCCGCGGGCGGTGGCGGCGCTGGATTCGATTGCGCAGCGGAGCACCGACCCGGGGCTGCAGGAGAAGGCGGTGTTCGCCCTGTCGCAGCAGCGCGACCCCCGCGCGGCCCAGGCGCTCCGCGCCATCGCCGAGCGGAAGGATGTCCCGCGGGAGATCCGGAGCAACGCCATCTTCTGGCTGGGCCAGTCGAAGAGCGGCGGCGGGGAGTACCTGCGCGGCCTCTACGCCCGCCTCGACGACGACGAACTCAAGGACAAGGTGATCTTCGGGATCGCGCAGTCGGGGAAGCCCGAGGACCGGCGCTGGCTGCTGGAGGTGGCACAGGATCCGAAGCAGTCGGTCGAGGTGCGGAAGAAGGCGATCTTCTGGTCCGGCCAGGGGGGGACCAGCGCCGAGGAGCTGGGCCGGCTCTACTCCACGCTGCAGGAGCGGGAGCTCAAGGAGCAGGTGATCTTCGCCCTGTCCCAGGTGAAGGGGCCCGGGGCGGTGGACCAGATGATCGAGATCGCCCGGAAGGACAAGGATCCTGACATGCGCAAGAAGGCGGTGTTCTGGCTGGGCCAGTCGCGGGACCCGCGTGCCGCCGCGCTCATCGAAGAACTTCTCAACGAGTAGGGGACACCATGCGCATCGCACTGCTGGCGGGGCTGGCGCTCATCGCCGCCCCCATGCTGGAGGGGCAGTCGCTGGCCTCGAGGATCGACCGGGTGAAGGATGGGACGGTGCGGCTGTCGTTCCCCGCCCGGGAGGGGGTGTGCGGCAACGGCCGGGGCAACATCAGCACCTACTCGAAGGGCTCACGCGGGGAGTGGGAGCATGACTGCGAATCGGGGCCGGTGCGGGTGGTGATTGACCGGGCCGGTGGCCGCTCCACCGCCCTCCGCGCCTACGTCGGCGGCCAGTGGCGCGGCACCGCCACCCAGGACCTCGGCGCGGTGGACGCGAAAGAGGCAGCGGACTGGCTCTTCGGCCTGGCCGGGAGGAACGAGGGGGCAAGCGAGGACGCGATCTTCCCGGCCACGCTGGCCGAGGGGGTGGAGACCTGGCCGGGGCTGCTCCGCATCGTGCGCAACGACCGGGTGTCGCAGAAGACCAGGCGCAGCGCGATCTTCTGGCTGGGCCAGGCGGCGGGCGAGGCAGCCACGAAGGGGCTGGACTCGATCGTGCAGGATGACAACGGCGACCGGGAGGTGCGGGAGTCGGCGATCTTCGCGCTGTCCCAGCGGCCCCGGGAGGAGGGGATCCCCGCCCTCATCCGGGTGGCGCGCACCAGCCAGGATCCCAAGCTCCGGAAGACTGCGCTCTTCTGGCTGGGGCAGAGCGAGGCGCCGGAGGCGGTGGCGTTGTTTGAGGAGATTTTGACGGAGAACTAGCGGTACCGATGGTAGCGACGGTAACGACGGTAGCGTTGGTGGACAGGCGGCCCTCCGGAATTCAGTCCGGAGGGTCGCTTTACGATTGTTGTACCGTCGGTACCGTCGATACCGTCGCAGCTTCCCGGGCCCGCCACCGCTCCCCCAACCGATCCAGCGCCACGTAGATCACCGGCGTCACGTACAGCGTCACGAACTGTGAGAACAGCAGCCCGCCCACGACGGCCAGGCCCAGGGGTCGCCGGGCCTCGGCCCCGGTGCCGGTGGCGAAGGCGATCGGCAGGGTGCCGAGCAGCGCGGCGAAGGTGGTCATCATGATGGGGCGGAAGCGGACCCGGGCCGCCTCGAGGATGGCCGCTTCGGGCGGCTTCCCATCCTTCCGCTCGGCATCGATGGCGAAATCGAGCATCATGATGGCGTTCTTCTTGACCAGCCCCACCAGCATGATGATTCCCACGAAGGCATAGACGCTGAGGTCCAGCCCGGCGATGAGCAGCGTCACCAGCGCGCCGAACCCGGCGAAGGGCAGCCCCGAGAGAATCGTGAGCGGGTGGATGAAGCTCTCGTACAGGATGCCGAGCACGATGTAGATCACCACGATGGCGAGGACCAGCAGGATCAGCAGCCCCTGCTGCGACTGCTGGAACGCCTGGGCCGTGCCCGCGAAGCGGGCGGTGACGGCGCCGGGGAGAAGTGGCTCCGCGGCGGCCTCCACTGCCGCCACCGCCTGCCCGATCGAGACCCCCGGCACCACGTCAAAGGAGAGCGTCACCGAGGGGAGCTGTCCCGAGTGGTTCACGGTGAGGGGACCGACGTCGGGGGTGACGTCCGCGAGGGCGGTGAGCGGTACCAGCGAGCCGTTAGTGGCGCGGAGGCCGAGGAGGCTCAGTGCCCCGAGGTCCCGCTGGTACTCCGGCAGCAGCTCCAGGATCACCCAGTACTGGTTGGTGGCGGTGTAAATGGTGGAGACCTGGCGGGCACCGTAGGCGTCGTACAGCGCCTGCTCCACCGCCTGCACCGTGAGGCCGTAGGCGGCGGTGCGCTCCCGGTCGATCTTCACCCGTACCTCGGGGTTCCTGATCTGCAGGTCGCTGGTGACGTCCCGCACTTCAGGGAGGGCACGCAGTGCCGCCTCGAGCTTCGCGGCGGTGGCGTACAGCTCCTGGATGTCCGGTCCCTGGATGGTGTACTGGTACAGGCTCTTGGTGCTGCGGCCCCCGATGGAGATGGGCGGCGGGTTGGTGAAGTAGACCTTCATCCCCGGCACCGCGGACATCTTGCCGGAGAGGCTCCGCGCCACCTCATCGGCGGAGAACTCCCGCTCCCGGCGCGGCTTGAGGTGAATGAAGAACCGCCCCTGGTTGATGTTGCTGCCGCGGCCGCCGGAACCCACCGCGGACATGAAACCGGCCACGTTGCTGTCCGCCTGCACGATGGCGGCGGCCTGCTGCTGCAGCCGGAGCATGGCGTCGAAGCTGGTTCCTTCCGCGGCCTCGGTGGTGCCGCGGAGCTGGGCGGTGTCCTCGCTCGGCAGGAAGCCCTTGGGGATGATGATCGCCAGCCACACCGTGGCCACCAGGATCAGCAGCGAGGCACTCAGCGCCGCGCCCCGCCGGGCCATGACCCAGCCGAGGGAGCGGAGGTAGAGCTGCAGGGCGCCGTCGTACGCTCGCTCGGTGGCGAGGTAGAACCTTCCCTGCCCGCCGTGGCGGCCCGGCTTGAGGAACCGGCTGCCCAGCATCGGCGTGAGCGTGAGTGACACGAAGCCGGAGACCAGAATGGCCACGCCGATGGTCACCGCGAACTCGCGGAACAGCCGCCCGATCAGCCCGCCCATGAACACCAGGGGGATGAACACCGCCACCAGGGAAATCGTCATCGAGATGATCGTGAAGCCGATCTCGCGGGCGCCGTCGAAGGCCGCCTGCCGCGCCGATTTCCCCATCTCCATGTGGCGGACGATGTTCTCCAGCATCACGATGGCATCATCCACCACGAAGCCCACGGAGAGGGTGAGCGCCATCAGCGACAGGTTGTCGAGGCTGTAGCCCAGCAGGTACATCACGGCGAAGGTGCCCACCAGCGACATCGGCAGGGCCAGGCTCGGGATCACCGTGGCGGAGATGTTCCGGAGGAAGAGGAAGATCGTCAGCACCACGAGGCAGAGCGTCAGGTAGAGGGTGAACTTCACCTCGTGCAGCGACTCCTGGATCGTCTCCGAGCGGTCGTACAGGGTCTCCACCTTGACCGCGGCGGGGAGCTGGCGCTGGATCTGGACCATCGCCGCCTTGACCCGCTCCGCCACCGCCACCGTGTTGGTGCCGGGCTGGCGCTGGATCGCGAGCACGATGGCGCGGGTGCCGTTGAACCAGCTCGCCGCCTTGGTCTCCTGCACGCTGTCAATGACCCGGCCCAGGTCGCCCAGGCGGACAGGCGCGCCGTCCCGCATGGCCACGATCAGCGGCCGGAAGGCCGCCGCGCTCTCCAGCTGGCCCTCCGCCTCCACCGCGTAGGCCCGGTCGGTGCCCCAGAGGATCCCCGATGGCAGGTTCACGTTGCCGGTACTGATGGCCCGCGAGACCTCGTCCAGCCCGATCTTCCGGGCCGCGAGCGCCTGCGGGTCGAGCTGGATCCGCACCGCGTACTTCTGGCTGCCGTACACCGCCACCTGCGCCACTCCCTCCACCGTGGAGAGCCGCTGGCTGATGAGGGTCTGGCCGTATTCATCCAGCGTGGAGAGCGGCAGGCTGGCCGAGGTCAGCGCGAAGAACAGCACCGGCGACTGCGACGGGTCCACCTTGGAATAGCTGGGCGGCACCATGTTCTGCGGCAGCTGCCGCAGCGTCTGCGCGATCGCCGCCTGCACGTCCGCCGCCGCCGCGTCGATGTCCCGGTCCAGGGTGAATTGCAGGGTGATGGAGACGTTCCCCTGCCCGCTGGTGCTGGTGAGGGCGTCGAGCCCGGCGATGGTGGAGAACTGCCGCTCCAGGGGCGTGGCCACCGAGCTGGCCATGGTCTCGGGGCTGGCGCCGGGGAGGCTGGCATTGACCGAGATCGTGGGATAGTCGATGGAGGGCAGGTCACTCACCGGCAACTTGAAATACGCGGCCACCCCGAAGACGAGAATCCCGGCCATGACCAAGGTGGTCATGACCGGGCGCTTGATGAAGAGCTCGGCGATGTTCATGGCGTCAGCACCCGGACCCGGGCGCCCTCCGTAACTCGGACCTGGCCATCAATCACCACCCGGTCTCCCTCAGCGAGGCCGGCGCCCAGCACCGCCAGCGAGTCGCTGGAGCGCAACACCGTCACCGGCTTGAGGTGCACCCGGTCGCTGTCCCCCACGACGAAGACCTGGGTGCCCTGCTG
Organism: Gemmatimonadota bacterium; assembly: GCA_033763675.1. Taxonomy (GTDB): domain Bacteria; phylum Gemmatimonadota; class Gemmatimonadetes; order Gemmatimonadales; family GWC2-71-9; genus JADJOM01. The sequence continues at coordinate 51,582 of JANRJZ010000178.1, read as the reverse complement.
GCCCGTGATCAGCGCGCTCACCGGCACCACCAGGGCATTCCGCTCCACCGTCACCGTCAGCGTCACCCGCACCAGCGCCCCCGGCCACAGCAGGCGGCGCTGGTTGGGGAAGCTGGCCTTGAGCACGATGGTGCCGGTGAGCGAATCCACCGCGTTATCAATGAAGACCAGCGTCCCCCGCTCCACCTGGCTGCCGTCCCCCACCGGCATCGCGGTGACGGAGAGGCCGCCCCCGGCCTGCTGGATCCCCGCCAGTTCCCGCGCCGGCACGGGGAAGCGCACCAGGATCGGGGCAATCTGGTTGATCAGCACCAGCGGCTGCCCCGAGCTGGCCCGGACCAGGTTGCCGGTGCGCACCAGGACCGAGCCGGCGCGGCCGGTGATCGGCGCCCGCACGGTGGCGCGCTCCAGGTCGAGCCGGGCGCGCTCCAGCTGGGCAGAGTCGGCGCGGATCGTGGCGGCGAGCGCCAGCGCGGCGGAGCGCGCCTGGTCCACCTGCTGCTGGGTGACATACTCCTTCTCTGCCAGGTCCTCCATCCGCACCCGGTCTCGCTCGGCGTTGGCGAGCTGCACCAGGTCCCGCCCCAGCACCGCTTCCGCCTGCGCCAGCGCCGAGGCGTAGGGGCGGGCGTCGATCTGGAACAGCACCTGCCCCTCCCGCACCTCGTCCCCCTCGCGGAAGGTGACGCGCTCCACGATCCCATCCACCTGCGCGGCCACGGCGGCGGTCTGCATCGGCTCCACGCTGCCGGTGGCCTGCACGACCACGGGCACATCCTTCCGCACCGCGGTGGCTACCACCACGCTGGCCGGCGGAGGCGCGGTGGGCGCCACTTCCTTGCAGGCAAGGGAGAGGGTGGCCGTCGAGAGCACCGCGAGCATGCGCGCTGGATGGATCATGGCTGACTGTCGGTTGGAGCGAGTTGGGGCTGGAGCCGGAGCGTGCTCCCGCCCCGAAGATCGAGCACGCCGGCGTTCCGGGCCAGCGTCACCAGCGCGGCCTGCCAGCCGAGCCGCGCCTGGATCCGCTGGGCGCGGGCGCCGGCGAGGGCGTTCTCGGCGGTGAGCAGTTCGAGCAGCGAGCCCACCCCCGACTGATAGCGGCCGCGGGCGGCCGCGGCGGACTCGGTGGCGCTGGTGAGCAGTTCGTCGGCGGTGGCCACGCGCAGGGTCGCGGTCTGCAGCGCGTAGTAGGCGCTGAAGACCTCGTAGATCACCTGCTGCTGCAGGCTCTCGGCGCGGGCGCGGGCGGCGTCCGCATCCGCCACGGCCTGGGCGCGCTGGTACTCCCAGCTGAAGCCATTGAAGATCGGGAGCCGGAGGCCGAGGGATACGGTGTACGCCTGGCGCCCGCCGCTCTGCCCCGGCTGAAAGGCGATCCCGGCGTTGCCACCACCTACTAATGAAGGAAGCCTTCCCGCGCCGGCCACCCGGATCCGGGCCCACGCCTGCTGGTAGAGGGCGCGGGAGGCGGCGAGGTCCGGCCGGGCGGTGAGCGCCCGCTCGATCAGGGTATCCACCTGCTCCGCCACCGCGAGCACCGGATTGAGCACGGCGGTGGTGTCGATGTCGTACTCGAGGGTGGCGGGGTAGCCGGTGGCGGCGGCGAGGGCGCCGCGAGTGGTGAAGAGGTTTCCCTCGATGCTCTGGAGATCCAGCCGGGCCTGCGCCAGCGCGGTGCGGGCCTGGAGCACGTCGGCGATGGTGGCGACACCCACCCGGCGCCGCTCCTCGGCGGCGGCCAGGTTGGTCTCCGCCTCCCGCACCGACACCTGCTGGGCGGAGAGCAGCGCCTTGGCGGCGGCGTACTCGAAGTAGGCGCCGGCGGTCCGGGCCACCACCGACTGCAGCGTGGCGTTGTGGGTCCAGTTGGCGGCGATGAGCCCTTCTCGCGCCGCGGCGATGGAGCCGCCGCGGCCGCCGGCATCCAGCAGCAACCAGGTAAAGGAAGCGCTTGGCTCATAGACCGTCTGCTGCACCGCGGACCGGCCCTGGGTGGCGGAGGTCTGGAGCCGGGTGGCGCTGGCCTCTCCATTAATGGTGGGGAACCAGGCCCCGCGGGCGGCGCCGTAGGCGGCGGCGCGGGATCGCGCGGTGGCCCAGGCGCCCCGGACATCCGGGTTCCCTTCCAGTGCCAGCCCGACCACGTCCTCGAGCGTCAGCGCCGCCCGGCGGGCGACCAGCTCCGGGGGGAGGTCGGACAGCACCGCGGACCGCCCGGCGCCCGGCGCCGGCGGATTCTCCTTCGGGACCCAGAGGGTGTCGGGGCGAGTGGCGACGGGGCGAGCCCCCGGCGGCCCCGGCAAGGCGGGCGCGCAGGCGGTCAGGACCAGAAGAATGGCCCAACCAGCGGGCGGGATCAGCCGAGGCATACGAGTGGGTTACGGATTCTCTAAAGGATTCGTTGAGCGCGACTTGCAACGTTTCCGAGGGCGCCCCACACGGTCCGGCGCAATCCACCCGTAGCGATTCGGTACGGGCGCCGCGGAGGCCGTCGTTACAGCACAACAACTTAGCCGGTCGGACGGGCGGCACCGGGCGTGCCTTGGAAGGGGGAGTCAGACGGACAGTCACCCACGATTTCCCTGGAGGAACGATGTACAAGCTCGCGAAGCACACCCTGACGACCCTGGCGCTGGCCGGGTCCGCCCTGCTCGCCGCCTGCGGCGATTCGACCGGCCCCAGTGGCGGCAACAACCCGCCCACCCAGCTCGGCCAGGTCATCAGCCTGAGCCAGTTCGACAGCACCCTCGGCACCTGGACCACCCGGATCGAGATCAAGCTCCTCCCCGGCGGGCTCGAGGCGCGCGAGGTGCACGTCGAGGCCGATGACCAGGAAGAGAAGTTCGTGAGCACCGTGGCCGCGATCGATCCGGTGGCCGGGACGGTCACGCTGGACCTGGGCGGGATGGTGGTGAGCTACGGCAGCGGCACCCGGTTCCGCACCCCGAGTGACAGCCGGGTGAGCCGGAGCGAGTGGGAAGCGGCGATCACGGCGGCGCTCGGCGCCGGCCAGCATCCGCCCATCGAGGCCCGGCGCAGCGCGCCCGGGTCGGCTCAGGCCCCGACCGATGCCAGCTTCACCGCCAATGACCTGCGGCTCGAGGACCAGACCGACGAGCCCAAGATCGAGGTGTACGTGGACAGCGACAACCTGGAGACCGTGGCCAGCCCGCCGCCGCTCGCGATCCTGCGGGTGTTCAACATCCCGGTCGAGATCACCAGCAACACCGAGCTGTCGCTCACCAATCCGGGCGGCGGGATCCCGACGGGCAGCGTGGAGTTCGAGGGCGTGGTGACGGCGGCCGACGCGGCCGCGGGGACCATCACCCTGGCCGGTGGCGCGGTGATCACGGTGGGAAGCGTCACGCTCGATCCGCTGGGGGATCTCTTCACCCTGGCGAGCGTCGAGGCGGCGGTAGGCGCGGGTCAGGCCGTGCGGGCCGAAGGGCGCGGGACGGTGACCTCTGCCAGCCCGCTGGCGATTACCGCGACGGCGATCAAGGTGGAGGTGGATAACTAGACGATTGGGCGATTGGGCGATTGGGCCGCGACTCAATCGCCCGATTGCCTGATCGCCTTAGCGTCGCGGTTCAAGAGCCCGCACTTCGAAGCGGGGCTCCGGATCCTCGTATCCGATGAGAACGGTCGAGTCGGTCGCCGCGAGGATTGGCGGGAGAGTCGTATCGGGCCCGATAGGCTCACCCGTTACCGGATCGAGCAGGAAGCTGAGGATCGTACCGTAGGAGGCTCGGGCCACGGCCTCCTCACGGGTGAGGAAGGTCCACTGGATCAGGATTCCTCGAGCAGGGAGTCGCACGAGACTCAGCAGCTGGTGTCGGCCATCGGTGGAGAACTTCCAGCTGTAACCGCCTTCAGTTTCCTCGATCCGGTCGGCTCGGCTTCCCCGAAACACGACACGCCACACCGGGGTGCCGTCGGCACCAAAGGCCCGTGCCTCACTCACGGCGCTATTGGGGGCGAACACCACCAGGTCTCGGGTCGGTTCGCAGAGGATCCTACCCTTGCCCAGCACCTCGTTCACCAGCGGGCTTGGTGAACGATAGTACTCGCCGAAGGTACTAACCTGGCCGCCTGAGTCACGGTAGACTCGAAGCAATCTCGGATCGGCGGCGGTCAGTCCATGGACGACCAGGTTAGCGCCGAGGCGGCACATGTCCTCGGCGTCCACGGGTAGCCGCATGTCCCCGACGAATCGATATCCGGGCCCCGCCGGGGAGTAGCGCTGCACGACCCGGTCGGCGTCTGAGATCAGCAGCCCGCCATCGGCCGCCTCCGTGAGGGCGATCAGCCGTCGAAACTCGCCGGGACCCGAGCCTGGCTTTCCAATGAGGGCTTTCGGAGTGCCATCGGGGCCATACAAGTGGGCCACCATGGCGCCGTCGTCGAGCACCACGATGTCGCCCGAGGCCAGGAGCGCACCCCTCGCGATGCGGCCGATGGGTGACTCGGCGCCCGCCCCGCCGGTTGGGGATGCCGCGATGGCCTGTGTCCCCAAGCGGAAAGGGAGAGTCGTGTTGGCCCCGTCCAGCGCCGTGCTGAAAGACGGAGGCATATCGCTGGCGACATACCGCTCGACTGGATGCATCCGGCCTGATCCGGCATTGTCCGCGCGTCCCGTGCTACCATCGGCACACGCAATCGAACCACCGAACAGGACGCAGCTCAGCCAACAGCGTAGCAGTGGCGGGCGCACCAATCGCCCTCAGCAGACCTGGAGAATGCATCCCTCACTGCCGACGTGCCAGCAAAAGGTGGCACCACCACCTGGCTGGCAGTACCCGTAGAGGCACTGAAGTTGCGGGCACGTCTCCTCGGCCGCGAGTGGCAATGCTCCGACGAGAGCGCCCAGCCCACCGCCCACGAGGACTGCCAATACCATGACCTTCACCGAGGACATCCCAAGTCGGGTCCACATAGCCCTACCTCCGTGGTAGACTGCGTCGAGCGCAACTTACGAGGCGAACAACTGCATGGGAACTTGGTTGGTGTCGCCCGAACCTTCCGGGCCATCAACGCCCGGGTCAGCTCCGAGGCACTACTGGGAGAAAGCCACGCCCTGTGGTTGCGAGAAGCCGACGGTCCCCAGCACCTGGCCCGCGTTGACCCACTGTTCAATGGCATTCAGCCCCACCAAGCGCCGCAACACCATCTCATCCGCGATCTCGAACCGTACCGGTCCGCTGTCCGGCACCATCCGTCGCACCGTTCGGCGGAGGAGGATCACTTGCGGCGTGCCGGGCTCACCTGACAATGCACCCCAGAGCAAGGGGGAGACCGCCAGTCCTTGCCACTCACCACCGCTGGACATTTCGTTGAACATGCGCCCGACGCGACGAAGGTGGCCGAGACCCGGCTCTGGTTGCTGGTCAACCGCCAATCCAACCATTCGATATCCGACTCCAATGGAGTCCGCAAGGGCGATCATACGGGCGTGAATCTCCCGCAGCAGCACCGGGACTTTCGGGTCCCGGCACCACGGGCACCGCGACGAGCCAATGTAGACGGCGAGCAGGCCCGGACCATCGCGCGTTGCAAGGGAGTCAGCATGCCGCGTCGCTGCGACTCGCTCCGCCCGAGCATCGCTGGCAAGGGTGTGGGCAATGGCGAAGGACACGGAGCCGAGCAGCAGGAACCCGGCGAGCCGGGCCAGAGACTTGAGCGGGGGCATCCAGACCTCCCCGGTGGCGCCGCGAGCGCCCTTCGGGTCAGGTAGCCTTGGGGCAGCAAATCACAGTTGCTAGTCAATTGCAAGTCAGAAGTTAGGACCCCCCCCATGCTGTCAAGAGTGCCGAGATCCGTACAGCCGCCCTGCCTTGGGTTTGGCCACCAGCCAACTAACCACCCACCCTTACAGCCCCTTACAACCCCCTACCGCCTTACCGCCCTACCGCCTCACCAGCATCGGCGGCAGCAGGAACATCGCGCCGATGGTGCCGGCCACCGTGCCGCCGGCGGTGGCCAGCGCGATGGCGCCGAAGAGGTCGGTGTAGGAGCCCGACGGCGCTCACGGCGACGGTTATCAAGGTTGAAGCGGACGACTAGTAGCGACGGTACCGTCGTTACCGTCGCTACCGCTATGGCAGCATTGCCCGGAGCTCGAAGCGGGGGACCGGATCTTCGTACACCGCAACCGCTCGTGCGGCACCGATGGCCGGTATGAGCGGAAGGCCGTTACCCAGTGCCAGAGGCTCCCCCGTGGCGGGATCTAGCAGGAAGCTTACCGTGGAGCCGAAACTGTCCTCGTCCATCAATTGCTGCCAGGTTCGAAAGGTCCACTGGACCAGGAGCCCATGCCCTTCCACGAGCACGAGGGTAATCAGGGTGTGATTCCCGTTACGAGAGAGCCGGGTGGTGAGGGTCCGGTTCTCGGAAACCCACGGATTGGAGCGGAAACCCGAGAACGCGGTGCGCCAGCTCGGTGTGCCACTGGCCTCGAACGCACGAACCTCTCCGATCCCGATTCGGGGGGCATAGTAGATGAGGCCTCGTTTCCCGTCACATGAGATACGACCCAGACCGAACTCCTCGTTCATGTCGGGGCTGGGTGAACGGTAGAGTGCACCGAATGACCGGACCAGCTTCCCGTCCTCGTCGAAGATATGGATGAGAGCCTGCCGAGCGAGCGACAAGCCCTGCACAACGAGATTATCTCCGAGGAAGCACATGTCCTGGGCCTCCACCTCCAGGGTCAGTGTCCGCTCGTAGTGATACTCCCCTCCGGAGGGTACAAACACTTGAATGCGCCGATTGGTATCCGACACGTAGAGACGACCCATTCCATCGATAGCGGCGGAGAGGGGTCGGCGGAACTCCCCAGGGCCCTGACCCGCGCGACCGACGACTTGTTGTGGTCTCCCCGAAGAGGCATACACGCGGACGACCTGTGACCGATCATCCACTATGACCACGCCTCGATCTGGCAGGAGGAGCACCTTGTAAATCCGGCCGATTGCGTGCTCCGGGGCGTCGGCCTCAGTGCCCCACCCTCCCTGAGCACCTGCACCAAGTCGGAGGGCTCCCGGATCGCCCGGAGCATCCAGGGGAATCGTGAAACCCACTCCAATCGAGGTATCCACCCAACGAGCCTCGGGGTGGTGCAGGACGGCCGTCCCCCCGGGTCGACTCTCCCCGCCGTCGGGCACCGGCGAACATGTCAGCGCGGTGGCGAGCCCTACCAGCCCGATCACAGCGCGATGCATTTGCGCGTGGTTGCGGGTCACGACCCCAGTACCCCCGGGGATCAGCAGGCCGTAGTGGAGCAGTAGCCGCCATCCTCCCCGCTGTGGTGCGTGCACCAGCGATTGCCACCTGGAAGACACTGCTTGTTCTCACACTTCATGTTGGGGCATTGCCCCTCCGCACGCGCGGGACTGGCGCCCACGATGACTCCGAGCAATGCACCGACCAGTGCAATCGCAACCGCTACACGGCCCGTTGGAATTTCAAGTCTGGTCCACATCGTCCACCTCCTGAATGATTGAGCATAACTGCATAGACGGCATCACCCGGGTGCATCCCGGACCGGTCGGTCCTTGCGACCTGCGCTACATCGTACGGCCCGTTCGCGGCTTGGCGTTCACCTGCACCCAGCGCTCTAATTCGTCCAGGCCCGCAAGGCGCAACAGGACACGCTGCCCGGTTATCTCAATGGTGCTGGGACCGCTATCCGACTCCACCCGCCGGATATCCCTTGCCATCACAAGAACTTGTGGCGTCCCCGGCCGGGAGGCACCAGCGCCCGAGAAGAGGGGTCCTACAGCAAGCCCCTGCCACTCCCCTCCACTTGATACCTCCCTGAACATCGGCCCGACTCGGCGAAGGTGGTCAAGCCCCGACTCTGCCTGCCGGTCAACCGCCAGACCTACCATGCGATAACCCATGCCATGAGACTCGGCGTAGGCCATCGCCCATCCATGGACTGCCTCCAGGAGACCCGGGAGCTTCGGATCCCGGCACCACGGGCACCGCGACGAGCCAATGTAGACAACGAGGAGGCTCGGACCATCGCGCGTTGCGAGGGAATCAGCATGCCGCGTCGCTGCGACTCGCTGCGCCCGAGCGTCGCTGGCAAGGGTGTGGGCAATGGCGAAGGACGCGGAGCCGAGCAGCAGGAACCCGACGAGCCGGGCCAGAGACTTGAGCAGGGGCATCCCTACCTCCCCGGTGGCGCCGCGAGCGGCCTTCGAGTCAGGGAGCCTTGAGCCAGTAAAATCAGAGTTGCTAGCCACCAGCAAGTTAGAAGTTAGGATCACCCCCCGCCATGTTGTCACGAGTGCCAAGATTCGTACAGCAGCCCTGACTTGGGTTTGGGCGCAAGCCGACTAACCACTCACCCTTACAGCTCCTTACTGCCCCCTACCGCCCTTCCCGCCCTACCGCCTTACCAGCATCGGCGGCAGCAGGAACATCGCACCGATGGTGCCGGCCACGGTGCCGCCGCGGGGGCCAGCGCGAGGGCGCCGCAGGAGCCCGACGGCGATCACGGCGAGTTTCCGCCTTTACCGCCGCGGCAGCAGGGCGCGAACCTCGAAGCGAGGCTCAGGATCCTCATAGGCGACGAGCACGGTCGAGTCGGTCGCCGCGAGGATTGGGGGAAGGGTCGTATCGGGCCCGATCGGCTCACCCGTCACCGGATTCAGCAGGTAGCTCAGGATGGTGCCGTAAGAGGCGCGGGCCACGATCTCGTCATAGGTACGGTAGGTCCACTGGACCAGCAGCCCCCGTCCAGGGATAGCGGTGAGTGCATGGAGGCTGTGGACACCATCTGGGGAGACCGTGACCCTCCAGCCTCCCGGATGGTCCTCCATACGGTTCGCCCTGAAGTTGGCAAAGATGGTGCGCCACACGGGTGTGCCGTCAGTCCGGTAGGCACGGACCTCTCCCAGGGCGCCTCGCGGTGCATAGATCACCAGCTTGTTGTCGCCGTCACACACCAGGCGACCGGTGCTTCCGATGGCCTCGTTAATGCTGATATTTGGGGAGTTGTAGATCTGACCGAAGGAGCGGTTCAATTCGCCCTGCTGCGAGAAGAGGTGAAGGATAGGAAGACCTGCAGCAGTTCCCTGCACCACCAGCGCTGAATCTAGGACACAGAGGTCATCCGCTTCGAGCGTGAGACGGACCCCTCTCGAGAACGTGAATCCATCCCCGGCGGGGACGAAGAACTGCAGGCCGATCCCGGCGTCGAGGACGGCCAGGGCGCCCCGCACCATCGTGGCGGATCGTGGACCTCGAAACTCGCCGGGGCCCTGTCCGGGACGGCCGATGAGTTGTCGTTGGGCACCGTCCGGGCCATACCGCCAAAGCACCTGCAGAGCATCATCTACAAGGAGGATCTCGCCGGCAGGGAGGATGAGCCCGTCGGCGATCCGGCCGATGGAATCATCCCCGACTCCCTCGACGTCCCCGCGCGGGGCCAGGGTCCGCCCCAGCGAGAATCCAAGGATGACGGGTGGGTCGCCCATGCCTACCGACCAGGCAGGCTTGAGCGACTGGTCCACGTAGGCGGGGTTGGGGTGGACGTGGGGGTCGCTCGTCAACGCTCGGGCGCGGTCAGTCAGATCTGAAGAGCAGCCGGCCAGAAGCCCCACGGATCCCAGGATCCCGACGAGCCTGTTCTGAGTCACACCGCGCCCAGGTTCCCGCACACGAGCGCTCGCTGTGTGGTCAGCAATGTGTATCGTCGCATCCCTGTTCGCCGTCAGTGTGCCCGCATCACTGGTTGCTGCCCGGATGATACTCACAGGCCGGTCCATGGCGCGAAGGTGGTGCTGCGGAGTTGCCAGGCGATTCCCCGCCTACCGCCTCACCAGCATCGGCGGCAGCAGGAACATCGCGCCGATGGTGCCGGCCACCGTGCCGCCGGCGGTGGCCAGCGCGATGGCGCCGAAGAGGTCGGTGGTGCTGGTCCCGACGGCCAGCGGGATCAGGCTGGCGAGGGTGGTCAGGGTGACGAGGGTGATCATGCCGGCCCGGTCCCGGCAGGCGGCGACGATGGCGTTGGCGCGCACGGCCGTGCGCGCCAACGGCGTCGCCGCCTGGCGAGCCAGGATGCCATCCACCAGCAGGATCGCCTGGTTCACCGCGAGGCCGATCACCAGGATCACCCCTACCGCGGCTTCCCGGGTGAACGCGGTGCCGGTGGCCCAGAAGGCCACCACCACGCCGGCCAGCGCGATCGGCAGGCTGAGGAAGACCATCGCGGCGCCCCAGGCGGAATCGAAGACCATGGCCACGGTGAGCAGCACCAGCGCCAGCCCCACCGCGAAGACCAGCCAGAGTCCCTTCTGGCTCTGGTCGTCCACCCAGCCGAAGTACTCGTCGCTCACGGTGTAGCCGGCGGGGACGCTGATCGAGCGCATGAAGGCCTCGTGGGTCCGGTTGGCGAGCTTGGCGGGCCCGCGGAAGTCGTAGCTCAGGATCCGCACGTACTGCTGGTCCTCGCGGCTGATACGGGAGAGCGCCTCACGCTCGGAGACCGTCGCCACATCACCTACGCGCACTGGGGCGTTGGCGTCATTGGGCAGCAGCGCCTCGCGCAACTGATCCAGCGTCCGCTCCCGGCTCCCCTGGGTCTTGAGGGAGAGCCAGAGATCTTCATCTCCCAGCAGCAGCCGCTGGCGGCCCACCGCGCCGCCGACCTCCCGCCCCACGATGCCGGCGAAGTCGCTGCTGGTGAGGCCGAAGCTCGCCAGCCGGTCCCGGTCCGGGGTGAGGGTGACGTCCCGCGCCTTCTCCCCGCCGAACCAGAAGCCGGCGGCGTTGATGTCCACCGTGCGCACCCGCGAGATCCCCTCGAGCCGAGCCTTGAGGTCGAGCGCGAGCTGCTCTACCCCGGCGAACGAGTAGCCCAGGATCTTGATCCGGAAGCTCTGCAGCGAGCCCACCGAGCCACCCGACGCGAACCCCGGCCCATACCCCGCCACGCTCACCGAGGCACCACCGATGAAGGTGGCGCGGGCGGTAAAATCATCCTGCATCTGGTAGGGAAGCGCGGTCCGGGCCGCGTCGTCCTCGAACACCACCCGCACGAAGCCGCCATCCGGCATCCCCTGCGCCTCCACCCGCTCCACCCCCGGCTGCCCCGCCGCGATCCGCTCGAACTCCCGCAGCGCCGCATCCACCATGGTGGGATCGGAGCCGCTGGGGAAATCCACCCGGGCGGAGAGGGTGGTGCGCTGTCCCCACCAGCCGCTGAAGCTCGACTTGGGCACCTTCACCGCGAACACCCAGCCCAGTCCGGCGAGGAGCGCCACGGTGGCGGCGATCGTCACCCAGCGCCAGCGCAGCAGCCCGATCACCATCCGGCGATAGGCCCGCTCCGACCGGCGCCAGCGCACCACGTGCATCCCGTGCCCTCTGCCGATGGCGGGGAGCATCACCACCGAGGTGACGACCGACCACCCCAGCGCCAGCGCGAAGGCCACCGCGAAGGGGGTGAACGCCGCCCGCGCATCGCCCTGGAGATAGAGAAACGGCAGCAGCACCACGGCGGTGGTGAGCGTCGAACCGAGCACCGCCGGCGTGATGCGCCAGCCGGCGAGCGCACGCGCCTCGGCGGTGTCCGGCACCGTGCGGAACCGGTTCACCACTACCAGCCCGTTCTGCACCAGGATACCGATCCCCATGCTGAGCCCCGCCAGCGTGAGCAGATTGGCGGGAATGCCGAGGAGGTACAGGCCGAGCGTGGTGCCGGCGATGGCCACCGCCGCGCTCGCCATGACATAGGTGACCGCGAGCGGCGCCTGCAGCGTCACCGCGAGCACCAGCAGCACGGCGGCAAAGGCGATGAGCCCGCGCCGCACCAGGTCGGAGAGCTGGTCGCCCAGCCGGAGACTCTCATCCGAGAGCACCTGGAACCGGACACCTGCGGGAAGCCGGCCGCCCAGGTCGTTCAGGGTGGCGCGGATGCTCCGGGCGGTCCGGATAGCGTCGGCACCGGGAAGCCGCGCCACCTGCAGCAGCCCCGCGGACTCCCCATTCACTCGATAGAGCCGGCCCTGGTTGTCTTCCTCGCGCCGGATGGTCGCCAGCTCGTCCAGCCGGTACACGCGGCCTCCCGGCCCCGGCACCAGCAGCGCCGCCAGGTCCTCCAGGCCCGTTGGCGTCTCCCGGAGCACCACCCGCCGCTCGGTGGATCCCGTCAGCTGCACGCCCAGCGCCTCCACCACCCGGGCGCCGTTCATGGCGGTGAGCAGCGCCGTGGGAGACACACCGAGCTGCCGCAGCCGCTCCGGCTGGTAGGCCACCGCCACCCCGACCAGCGCGCCGCCCATGGCGCTCACCCCGGAGACCCCTTCCACCGCCGCAAGCCGCGGCTCCACCAGCCGGTCCACCAGGTCCTGCAGCGTCCCCGCGGTGTACGGCCCGTACACCGTGTAGCTGATGAGCGGCTCCTCATCCAGTCCCTCGGGGACGTAGTTGCTCACCTCGAGTCCGGACGCGCCTGGGGGGAACTCGGCGCGGAGCAGCTCCAGCCGCTCCAGCACGCCGAGCCGCGCGAGCTGCACGTTGGCGGTGGGTTCCAGCTCCACGTCGAGCCGGGTGTACCCCTCCCCCGACTCGCTCTCGATCTTCTTGACCCCACGCACCGACTGCACCGCGGCCTCGATCGGACTCCCCAGGTAGGTCTCCACCAGCTCGGCGGCGGCGCCGGGCCAGCTCATCGAGACGGTGAGGCGGGGGAGCTCCACCGTAGGGCGGGTGGCGAAGGGCAGCCGGGTGAAGGAGATCCAGCCGGCGAGGAGCAGCGCGCCGGCGGTGGCCCAGATGACGGAGGGGCGGCGGGAGGCCCAGGTAATCACGGCGATTGGGCGATTGGGCGATTGGGCGATGGCCCAACCACGAGTTCCGCGGCCCGCCGCTCGGCGCGCTGCTCCACCATGGCGTAGGCGGTGGGCAGCAGGAAGAAGGTCACCAGCGTCGCGGTGATGGAGCCGCCGATGACCCCGGCCGCGAGCGGCTGGTACAGCTCGCCGCCGCTGCCCCAGCCGAAGACCAGGGGCAGCACACCCACAATCGTGGTGAGCGAGGTCATGGCGATGGCGCGGAGCCGCTGCCGCCCGCCGAGCAGCACCGCGTCGCGGACCGAGTGGCCCTGGGCACGGAACCGGCGGATGGCGTCGAGCTTGACCACCGCATCGTTGTCCGCCAGGCCGATCATGACCACCATGCCGATCAGCGACACCGCGTTGAGGCTCTGGCCGGTGAGCCAGAGCACCACGATCCCGCCCACCCCGGCGAGCGGCACCGTCAGCATGACGAGCAGCGGCGTGGTGAAGCTGGCGAACTCCCCGGCGAGCACCAGGAACATCAGCGCCACCGACAGCACCGCGACCACCGTCAGCTCCTGCATGGTACGGCGCTGCTCGATGTCCGCCCCCGCGATCTCCCAGGTGAGCCCCGCCGGCGCCTTGAGCCGGCCCAATGCGTCCTGGATGGAGCTGACGGCCCGCGCGGTGCCGCCCCGCTCCACCGCCGCCTCCACCACCTGCACCGGACGCTGGTCCACCCGGACCACCTCCACCGGGTCCCGCACCTCCTTCACGGTCACGAGCTGCCCCACCGGGATGCCGTCCACCGTGGCGGCCAGGGCGGTCTGCAGGTCCTCGCTGGCGGCGCCGGCATAACGCACCCGGATGGTGGTGCGGCGGTCGGTCTCGCGCAGTTCGCTCGCCTCCACGCCGGAGAGCCCGCCGGCGATGGCGCTGGCCACCTGGTCCACCGTGATGCCCCGGAGCGCCAGCCGCTCCCGTTCGAGCCCCAGCTCCACCACCGGCTGGGTACCGGCGTAGGCGTCGCGCACGTCGGAGAGTTCGGGGATGGCGCGGAGGGCGTGCTGCACGCTGTCGGCGAAACGCGCAGCCTCGGTGACGGTGGGAGCGCTCACCTCCACCCGCATGAGCCGCCCCTCGCGGCCGATCAGGCTGCCGAACTCCGACTGCCCCGCCAGGTCAATGGCGAGCGACCCCTGCGCCAGGTCGGGGATCTTCTGGCGCAGCGCCTCGGCGAAGCGCGCGGCGGGGAGCCCGGTGCGCACCGGAATCAGCAGCTGCGCGAAGTTGGCGCCCCCCGGCTCGGCCCCGGCCACCAGCTCCTCGTCGGTGGCGGAGCCGACGCGGGTGTAGAGCCCCTGCGCCCCCAGCTCCCGCGCCGCGGACTCCAGGCGCGCGGCCTGACGGACGGTTTCCTCGATGGCTGTGCCCTCCGGCAGCCGCAGCGTGGCGATGGCCACCCCCTCGTCCACCTGGGGCAGGATCTCCCGCGGCAGGCGCAGGGTCAGGACCACGGCGACGGCGGTCGCGGCGATGGCGGAGAGGAAGACGGCGCGCGGGTGGTCGAGGCACCACATCATGCCGCGTTCGTAGGACTCGGCCAGACGGTGACCAAAGGCGGTGAGACGGCTCGACGGCTCGGCGGCTGGACGGCTCGGCCGCGGTGCCGAGTCGCCGAGTCGCCGAGCCGCCGAGCCGTCCCGCCTCCCCGCCAGCATCACCGGCATCAGCGTCAGCGCCAGCACCAGCGCGTCCGCGAGGCTGGTCACCACCGCCAGCGAGAGGTCGCGGAAGAGCGCCGCCGCCAGCCCGCGCACGAAGACGATCGGCCCGAAGACCAGCACCGTGGTGAGCGTCCCGGCGATCAGCGGCCCCATGACCTGGTCCGCGGCGTCGCGCGCCGCCTGCGCCCGGGGGATGCCGGTCTCCCGCAATCGGCCGCTGGCCTCCGCCACCACGATGGCGTTGTCCACCAGCAGGCCGACGCCCAGGGCCAGGCCGCCGAGGGAGAGGACGTTGATGGTGACGCCGAGGAGCTGGAGTGCGGTCAGGGAGACCAGCACCGAGAGCGGCACGATCAGCCCGATGGCGAGGGCGCTGCGCCAGTCGCGGAGGAAGAGCAGGATCACCAGCAGCGACAGCGCGCCGCCGATCACGATCTCCTGGGTCAGGTTGGAGAGGGCGTCGTTCACGAAGCGGGCCTGCGCCGCCACCAGCCGCAGCGAGAAGGCGGGGAACTCCCGCGCCAGCTGCGCGATCGCGGCCTCGAGGTCGCGGGTGACGGCGACGGTATTGGCGCCGGCGTCCTTGTACACCACGAGCCCGATGCCGGGCCCGCCGTCGAGGCGGGTGAGGGTGCGCGGCTCCGCCGTGGCGAGGGAGACCGTGCCGATGTCGCGCAGGCGGACGCTGGACCGACGGGCCGACGGGCCGACGGGTATGTCGGCGAACTCCTCGATCCGCCGCAGCTCGGTGAGCGCCCGCACCGAGAAGCGGAACTGGCCCCGGCGGATGGTCCCGCCGGGGGCGCTCACGTTGGCGGCCTGGATGGCCTGCACCACGTCGTCGGGGGTGAGGCCCAGGGTGCGGAGCCGGGCCGGGTCCAGCTCCACCCGGATCTCGTCCTCCGGCACGCCGGTCACGGCCACGCTGGCCACCCCGTCCAATTGCTCCAGCCGGCGGGCGAGTACCTGCTCCGCCACCAGCGCGGTGGAGCGGAGCTCCCCCGTGCCGGAGACGCCTAACACGGCGATCGGCCGCTGCCCCGGATCAGAAGTGAGCAGGGTGGGGCGTTCGGCGGTCTCGGGGAGCCGGCTGCGGGCGTTGTCCAGCCGCTCGCGGACCGCGAGCACCGTGGCCGCCATGTCGGTGCCCCAGGCAAACCGTGCGGTGGTAGTGACCTCCCCGTTGCGGCTCACCGAGCGCACTTCCACCAGCCCCGGTGTGGCGGCGATGGCTTCTTCCACCGGCTCGGCCACGAAGCGGCTGGCTTCGGTGGCGGCGGCGCCGGGGTAGATGGTGCGGATGGTGAGCACGGGAAGGGTCACATCCGGCAGCAGCGCCACCGGGAGCCGGCCGAGTGACACCGCACCCAGGAGGACCAGGGCGAGGGTGGCGGCGATGGTGGTGACGGGGCGCCGGACCGCCGCGGCGGCGATGCTCACGGACGCGAAGCGGCGGGCGTGACCCGGACCGGCGCGTCGTGCGTCAGCGTCAGGTGACCGGAGGTCAGCACCGTGTCGCCCACGGCCACCGGGATCTCACCGGTGGAGGAATCGGGGAGCACCTCGGTGTCGCTGCCGTTGGACCGGCCGGGGACGATGTACACCCACTGGGCGCGGCCTTCCTTCGCCACGAACACGAGGGGGCGGCCGTCGCGCTCGATCACGGCGGCGGCAGGGACCATGATGCGATCGGGGAGGCGGGCGGCCTCGAGCCGGAGGTCGGCGTACGACCCGGGGCGGAGGGGCGACCGGCCGCCGGCGCCTACGCTCACGACCACGCGACCGGCGCGGGCCACGGTATCCACCAGCGGCAGCACGGCGGTGATCCGGCCGCGGAGCGGGTCGGTGCCCATTGCGGGGGCGGAGATGCGGGCCTCGCCGCCCACCCGCACGAACGGCAGGTCATGCTCCAGCACCTGGGCCTCGATGCGGAGGTGGGTCATGTCCACCACCGTGGCGATGTCCTGTCCCGAGTTGACTCGCGAGCCGGCGGCCACCTCGATGCGATCCACGATGCCATCGAAGGGGGCGGTGATGGTGGCGCGCTCCTGGTCGAGCCGAGCGCGCTCCAGCCGCACCTGCGCGCCGGGGACGCCGGAGAGCGCCACCGCGTTCCGCTGCCGCTCGGCGTCCTGCGTCGTAGTAAGCAGGATCGAGTCGCTGGCCAGGTTGGCCTGGAGGCGGATGTTGGCTTCGTCGAGGGCGGCCTGCGCCTCGCGGACGGCGAGGTCGAAGGGTCGTGGATCCAGGCGGACCAGCACCTGCCCCTTGGTGACCACGGCGCCGGGCTTCACCAGCACCTCGTTCACGGTGCCGTTGGTTTCCACCTTGAGCTGGGCGACAGCTTCGGAACGGACCTGACCGGTGGTGGCAATGGAGAGCACCAGGTCCCCGCGCCGGACCAGGGCCCCGGTGACCGGCAGCGAGATGGTGCTGCCCGAGGCGGCGGCGGTGTCACCGTCGGCGGTCGCGCCCGGGGGCGGCTCGCTAGTAGCGCCGGCGTCCTTCCCCTTGCAGGCGGGGAGGAGGAGGCTGGCGAGCAGCGCCGCGAGCGGTGCGGCACGGCGCGCCCGGGAGTGCCGGCGGCGGGGGTCGGTCATGGCGGGTCAGGTCCTCTGGATTTCGGTCCCCCTAGGATGCCCTGGGGGGGGCATCGGTCGCAGGGGGCAGGCCCGGATGGGGGAGCCGGGCACCCTCTAATCTGGGGGGAAGGGAGGGTGGGGGGTAGCGGGGGGGGCGAACGGAAAGGAGGGCGCCTGAAGTGTTACGGGTTGGATGCCCGGCCCAGTCCAAGGGGAGCCTCAGGATCACCCCACCCTTGCCCACATCGGCAGGAGCTGCTGCCCACCATGGGTTTGCCTGGACGGTTCAACTACTCAATTTGGAATCGCACCAGGGCGTCCCGCTCTTCCGAGTCGGCCTGCAAGACGAACAGGTTCTTTCGATATGCAGTGAGCAGGACTGTCTGCGCAGGCAGGGACACCACACCAAGAAGGCGACCGTCCACTGCGTACACGCTCCAGCGTGTTGGCTGCCTGCCCGACCGATCGCTGATCGCGGGATCAGCCAGCCACAGACGCCCCTCGCGATCCAATCGTGCATCCGAGATGGGGGGATACCAGCCAGGGAGGAAAACACGTCTCCGCAGTTCCCTGATTGCCGCTTGTGTGTTTGGGTAGATCCGCATCGCCACCAGGTGTCCGGCGAAGCTTTGGAGCAGGGAATCCACGGTGCCAGGAGGGACGCGGGACGGGGTGAACTCGATCGTCTGTCGTGAAACTCGGCGATCCGGGAATGTGGTTCTGAGAACCCTGATCTGCCCTGATTGGCCGCGGCGAGGAGCCTCTCTGTGGACGACCACGTGGACATCGCCCTCCGGGCTTGGGCCGGAGAGCGGCCCATCGCGAAATGGCTGGTACTGTGTGCCAACCGGGCCGGCCGCCACCCAGAGGTACGCCAAGTCATGGGACATGTCGGCAACCAGCAGCGTATCTGGGGTGCCATTCGCGCCGTGAATCAGTTCAAACACCAGGGGGTCCACCCCGCGGTCAGGAGCCGTTGGTGGCCGGCGAGTCTGGGCGACAAGCGCGGCGCCTCCCTTCATGAGTCCATGGACACGGTAGTCGCTCGCGACCCTGCCATGGGTGAAGCGGTCTTGTGAAACTGACGTGCGGAGCTTGCCGGTGAGACTCCAGAACGTGATGCGAAGTTGGGCTGGATCGTAGACCCAGAGGCTGTCCCCGCTGAATCCCAGTGACCGGATATCAAGGAACTCTCCGGGCCCGCGCCCTCGCCGTCCGATCCAGGTCATTCGGCGCCCGAGGGAGTCAAACACACCAATCCGAGCCTCTGCCAGATCCGCCACGTAGATCGCACCCTCTGCCGAGATGACCATGGGCCCGAACCGCTGGATGGCATCAGGGCCGTCCCGGGGTACGATGACCGTGGCTCTCCCCAGCCTCCACTCGGGTGCGGGAAAGGCGCGGGGTGGCTGTCCTGGCGAGAGTAGCCCACCGCCCGCCAGGGCAGCCATCCAAGGAAGGAAGTTCCTGCTTCGCAGCATTTCAGGGAGCTTTCCGGCGCTAGATCCGAATCTGGCTGGGGGTTTCCCACGCCACCTCGACCGCGTGGTGCGGCCCACGTGCGACGATCGCTCCATCGCAGAGTCTCGTGTAGCCGTCCGACGCCGGCTGCATGGGAGGAGCATCGGCAGCCGCGACCCAGATCAGTGTCCCGTCAAGACCAACAGGGATCACCTGAAGTGAGGCGACGCCGCAGTGTGCCCAGACATAGTTCGAACACATTCCACCCGCGATTGTGCAGCCCTTGTACCCGGGGGAGGAATAGGCGCAGTTCCACCCCTCATTCGGGCCGGTGACGCCGCCCCCACCGCCGGGTTCGCAGATTCGGCAGAGCGTCGCCTCCTCCGCGGTGAGGGGAGTGCTTGAAGGATAGCTCAGGCCGACGATTGTCGCGAGCGCTGTCAATACGGCGCCAGTGAGTCCTCTCATTCGCAACCTCGATTCTCGTGAGTTGAAGTGACTTCCTGCCTTGACCCAGGGGACTCCTGAACTTCGTATACGATGAGGTGCTGGGGATCCCCGCCGGCCAGTGCCACCAGGCTTCCGCCAGAGGGAGTCGCCGCCACGATAGACCATGGCGCATCGATCGGAGCACATGCGCGAACCGCGAACGCTGAGTCATACCGCACGATGGTGCGCCGATCGCTGCGGAGATCAGCGATGACTCGGATGTATCCGGTCGCTATTGGCACAAGAGGCATGCCGGCAAATCGCAGCGCGAACGGCTGATTCACCGCCCGGAATTGTCCCGGCACATCCAAGTCGAGGCGATCAAGAGTCGGAACCTCAGGCTTCGCACGGTACGCCACGTCCGGGAGCGAGGAGACGGACACCAGCCCTGATGCAGTCCCAGCCGGTCCCAGCCAGACCATCCCGGCCGCGCTCGTGCTGATCGTCGTTGGTGTCCTACTGAGGCTGTCCATAGGTGGCCGCCAGAAGGCGAGCTGAACGTCCGCGCTGCGACCACGCCGCTGGAGCGCGACGACCCAGAAGCCGGCGCTTGGCTGGGCGGCGAGTACGCGCTCGCTGGCTCGAATGGGTATGCGCGCCACTCGTTCCGCGTTGGTCCCGATAGGCGCGGAGACCCAGACCTGACCGAGCTCATCCACTGAACGAAGAGTGTCACCTATGTAGTCTGCCTCGACGGTTACCCCTGCCCGCCTGCCCATGGCAAGCGACTCCGCAGTACTTCTCCAGACTAGCACTTCTGGGGCGACGCTAGACCATGCAACGACGGCACCGGTCTGGCTTTGCGAGACACCTGATGCAATGAAGCCGGCGGGCAGGGTGAGTCGCCCACGCTCCACAAGATCAAGCTTGGGGGGGTGCGACTCCGCATCGGAACAAGACCAGGTGGCAAGCACCACGGCCGTGCATGGCATCAGGTAGCGCACGAACCATCCTGCTGGTGATCGTGATCGCATGGCCTAAGTCGGGCGCTATGCGGTGCCGGAGGCCGCTGGAGCGACTGGCCAACATCCGCTCCGATTCCGGCCGTCCGCACACAGCATGGATGCGCCCAGCCTTTCACGCCATACACGAATCACGCGTCCCTGCGCGATTCCTGTACTCTGGACTCAGCCACCTACCGTGAGCAAGACCGTCCGGCTCATTTGACAATTGGTTGATCCTCCACCTGCACTGTGCCATCCGCGACGCACCCCGGCGAGGCGAGCAAGATGACTTCGGCGCTTCCGCTTGAGGCGCCGAGCTGGCCGTAGCACTCGCTGGCGGGACCCACTCTGACCCGCTAGCTTGCCTTCACCCCCTGCACCGTACCATCTGGCACCCCATGCCCCACCCCCTCCGCACCCTCTGCGCGGTCTCGCGCACGCTGGTACCCTGGCAGCCTGGCGTCCTCCCCTCCCTCGGGGATGCCGTGGTCATGGACCTCCGCCGCGCGGCCCGGCACCCAGCGCCGGTGGCCGAGTCGCTCCGAGCCGCCCTTTGGTGCGCGGTGGTGGTGCTCGTGGAGGAGAAGATTCCCCCGGCCGATCTCGCCAGGGCGCTGCCCCACCTGCCGCGCGGCGCCGCCGCGCTGGTGGGCAGCTTCGAGGGAGAGACGGAACGGCTGTTCCAGGCCATCCGCAGCCGTCCGCAGCCGCTCGGCACCGACCTCCTCGGCTATTGCGCCACGCGGGGCTTGCCGCGGGAGCTGCGGGCGGCCATCGAGGATGTGCTGACCCTCCCCGACACCGACACCGACCCCGCGACGGTAGCGCCACCCCGCTCCCGGAGCGCGCTCGACCGCCGGCTTGCGGCCTTCGGCCCGCTGCGCGGCCGGGAGTGGGACGCATTCACCCGGTTATTGCGCGTTAGTGAGTCGCACGCCGCGGGCTCGGTGGAGCAGCAGGCCTGGCTCACGGACACCGACCCCCGGACGCTCCGCCGCTGGAGCGCCGAGCTGCTGCGGGTGGACGCTCACGTCATCCTCGACACACCCGGGTGGGAGTGGAAGCTGGAGGCCATGCTGCGGCGGTTCGGCTATGTGACGTGGCCGGGGGCCAGCCGGCGGGCCTCGGGCGCGGTGCGGCAGCCGGCGTTAACCGGGGTGTGAGCCGGCGCGGGCCCCGACCGGCAGCGCTGCACCAACCACACCCCCGATAACTACCAGCCCCCGCACCACTCGCGTGGCACGGGGGCTGCGCCGCTTCCACCCTTCCCGCCCGCCTAACTGTTCATGGATACCCGATACCGCACCACCCGCGGGATGTCATCGGCATCCCCCTCCACGCCCCAGAGCATCGCGCGCTCGGCCTCGAGCAGCCGGAAGCCCGCGTCGGTGTTGACCCGCTGGAGCGGGAACCCCCTGGGGGAAAGCAGCAGCCACTCGGCCCGCCCGGGCGGTGAATCGGCGAAGCGCACCTTGAGCCAGACGCTCTGATCCCGCCCCACCACCCCCTGCTCCACCGGGGGCAGCATCGGCGGCCGGTACAGCCGGGCCCGGATCGAATCCGGGGTCACCGGGCGCGCCGGCATCTGCGGGTCCTGGATCCCGCCCAGCAGTTCCGCCACGCTGTCCACCATGGCGCGGGTGATCCGGGCCGGCCGGTAGGCCACCTCGCGCTGCCAGAGCCGCCGCCCGTCCCCGCGCCAGGCCGTGACGGTGAAGCTGCTTTCCGCCCTCCCCCGCGCCGCGGTGCGGTTGACTTGGGCGATCAGCGAGCCATCCGAGGCGTAGCCGATGGTGGGGTCGTCGCTGAACGGCTGCATGAAATGCGCTTCGCCGTTGCGATAGACAAACCGGAGCGGGGTATGGCCGAAGGGCAGCACGGTAACCGTGTCCCGGAGGACGAAGTCCCGGTCGGTGCGGAGCACCGCGATGCTGGTGGGCACCCCGCCGGTGGATTCCATGCCGAGGGCGTCTTCCACCACGAAGCCGCCATCGGCGAGCATCACGGCGGGGATGCCGCGCCGGACCGGTTCGCGCACCGCGCTGGCGGCATCGTTGCGCGAGGAGCCGAAGGGGACGGTCACCTGTCCCCCGCCGCTGGTCGGAAAGATGGTGATCCGGAGCAGGCCGGGATCCACCGCCCAGAGCGAGTCGCGGGTGACGCCCACCCTGTAGATGTAGCTGAACTCCCCGGGCCCGCCGCCCCGGCGGCCGATGATGCGGCGCAGCGCCCCGCTCCGCTCGAAGTGCAGCACGGCCGGGAAGTTCCGGTCCACCAGGTAGAGGGAGCCGTCGGGATCGAGCGCCAGGTCGGTGACCAGTGTGAGCTGGGCCAGGACGCTGTCCGGAAGCACGAAGGTGGAATCGGGCGCGAGGTCCACCCGGGATGGTAACCCGGGCGGGAGCGCGGCTGGTGCCGCCGCGAGCAGCAGCACCAGACCGGCAGATGTCATGGCACGCATGGCGATGGGTCCGGGACCGGGTTCAGAGCGTCAGGGTCGCCGTCCGGTCCCGGACGGCTGCAATCTGGTCAGCCGCCTGACGCCGCGCAACAATGGCGCCCTCACAATTCCGGAATTCAGCCTCGTCAATCGTCAGCCCGGCCTCAATCCCGAGCACCCGGCCGCGCGAGACGTACTGGGTGGCGCCGTCGGGGTCGAGCGGCAGGCTGGCGCCCGCGCCACACCCCGGGCTGCTGAGGGAACAGGAGTCCCCGAAGACCTGGGTGCAGTTCCAGTAGCCGGGCACGAAGCCCCCGACGCACACGCCGCCCGTCGACGGGTAGACGCAGCCCCAGCAGCCGGGCTTCTTCTCCAGCGTGGTGGCGCTGGCCATGCCGGTCACGGCCGACAGGGAGGCGGTGACCTGCGCCTGCGTGGGGGCGACGGCGAGGGTGAGCAGCAGGGCGGCCAGGGCCGCGCCGGTGCGAATCATGAGTCTCATCGGATCAAGTCCTTTCGTGGTGCGTGATGTCAGTGGTCCTGCCGGACCCAGCGCCATTGATACCAGACCAGCTCCAGCTCCCCGGCCCGCCGGGCGGCGAGCAGCGTGCCCTCCGCCGGCCGCCCGGCCATCACCCCGAAGGGGGCATCGAGCGGGGTCACCTTGGCGAGCCCGCCCGAGGCGTCGTACCGCAGCAGCAGCCGTCGGTCGCTCCGGAGATCGCTCAGGGTGAGCAGCCAGCCGCAGTCGAGCGCCACCGCGGGGAGCGCGCGCCACTGTGCCACCGTGTCCGGCAGCGCCGCGCGGAGTGCCGCGTCCCGGAACGGCACCGCGAGGGTATCCACCCGGCCCGTCGCGAGCTCCAGGCGCAGCACCTCGAACGGCTCGGTGAGCCGGGTGAGGAGGAGGGCGGACCCGGTCTCGCTCAGGTGATATCGGGAGATGTGCCGCACCGAGTCGGCGGCGGCGGAGGCGAACAGCGTGGTGACCCCGGCCCCGTCCACTCGCCGCACCAGGAAGCGCCGGGCGCGGGTGTCGCGGAGACCGAGGGTCCATGCGCCGTCGCTCCAGCGGGCGGCGTCCAGTTCCTCTCCGGGCGCGAGCGGCATGGCGCCGATCCGCTCCGGGATACTGTCGGCCCCGAGCCGGTACTCGATCCCGGTGGCGCGATCGAGGAAGCGGTAGCCGGCCGGGTCGGCGGCCAGCCCGACCGGGTGGAGCAGGGCCGGCAGCGCGCGCCGCTCCCGGAGGCCATCCGGGTACATGAAGAGCAGGGCGCTCTCCGCGGACCAGAGCGCGTAGCCCCCATCCGCGAGCGACAGCGCGCCATCGATGCCGAAGTGCGGCGGCAGCGGCTGCACCGCCAGCTGCTCCAGGTGAAGCGCCTCCGGCCCGCAGCGCTGCCCGTCCAGGGGGCTGACGGTCAGCGCAAGGGACGCCATCAGAAAGACGGTGGCTGCGGCACGGGGGCGGCGGGCGCGGGGCTCAGGGGGAGTCTGCACCCCGCACGCTACGGCCGGAGGGCGCCGCACTCCAGACAGGATCGCGCCACTCGTGGCCGGATCGTGTGCGGGGCGAGGCGGATGGGTACCGGTGCGCCGGGGCCGCGGCGGCGCTACTCTCTCAACCCCCCTGTACGCCCTCCCGCCCTGCGCGGGAGGAGGACCGATGCCCCGTGACCCTGCTCGCCCTGGAACCGCCCTTCGCCGCCTTCACGCCGGCTGGCCCCTTCTGCGTGGGGCTGGGGACCCTGCTGTGCGCCGACCTGAGCGACGGCATCCCGGCGCTGGCCCGCGCCCTCAGCGCCCACGCGATCTCACCCTGGGCACCCCTGGTGCTCCGGCTCCCCGATCACCGGGTTCCGGCCCGTACCCTGGCCGAATTCGAGCCGGTGCCCGGAACCTGGGCCTTCCTCTATCCCGGGGACTTTGAGCACCTCTCTCCTGAGCAGCGGGTGATCGCCGCCGTGCGCCACCGCCTGGTGCCCTCGGACGCGAGCATCGCCCGCTGGGTGGAACTGCGCCTCGGGCTGTCCCCGGCCGGAGGCCTCCTGCTCGACTGCCTCCACTCGGGCGGCCGCCCGCACCCCCCGCGAACCCTCTCGCGGCGGTTGCGGGCGCTGGGGCCGTTCGAGGCGCGGGACTGGCGGGGGCTGGCAGAGCTGGCGCGGATCGTGGCGGGGGTGGGGCACGGCCTCACGCTCGAGGCGCAGGCCTATCTGGCTGGGCTGGACCCGCGGACCCTCCGGCGCTGGCTCCGCCTCGCGACCGACCTCCGCTGGACGGAGGTCAGCCGCCGTGCCGGCTGGGAATGGCTGCTGGAATCGGCGCTCCGGCGGAGCGGCTGCCTGGGGCGGCAACCGTCCCACCGGGTGCCGGGCCTGCGATCTGGGGTGGTCCGGCGCGTCGGTCCCGGCCGTGCCGCGGTCGGATCAGGGTAAGGCGGGCAAGGCCGGAACGACCCGCTACCGCCGGTACCGTTCCAGCCACTGCAGCCCGTCCTCGTCGGTGCGGGTGGCGTACAGTACGCCCTTGCCGAGGCCCACGAGGCGACGGCCCAGCGGCAGGGTGACCCGGCCGGTGTGCCTGCCGCTCGCGTCGAACAGGTCGTAGACCGGCGTCGAGTCCCGGGCCGAGGTGGAGCGGGGCAGCCAGAGCTGGCCTTCGGGGGCGAGCCGCAGCGAGCGGGCGGGGAACGGCGGCAGGTATTCCGGCCAGTCGAATTCGTCGGCCGACGGTTCGGGGGGACGTGGGGGCTGTGCGTCGCCCGGCCCAGGGCCGCCGCTGTTCACGGTGATCCGGTTCCGGGTGTTGCGCGTGGCGGACATGAAAGCCTGCTTGTCCCCCGCGCCGACCTTAAGCCGATCGTAGCGCACCGGCGCGCCGCGGACCGGGGTGGCGCCGCCGAACCACTCCACCCGGTAGTCGCCGGTGCGGGCCACCGCCACGCGCCCCTCCGGGCTCACCACCAAGTCGTCCGCGGCGGCGAAGGGCTGGGAGCGCATCATCACCATACGGCTGTTCTGGTTGCCGGAGGTCTGGACCTTGAGCGCGGGGATCTTCACCCGGGTGATGGTGTCCACCTTCTTGGTGACCGGGTCGAAACGGATCACGGGGACGGTGTCCGGCAGGTTCTCGCTGATCTCCATTCCGTTCCCGGGGCCGCCGCGGAAGGGGCTGGCCTGGAAGTAGAGCCGGCCCTGGCGGTCGGCGCCGCGCGGCTCGGGCATCCCCCCGAGGCCGTCGGGGAACGGAATGGTGCGGCCCAGCTTCCCGTCGGGGGAGATGAGCAGGAAGCGACGGCTGACCCGGTCCACCAGCAGCACCGAATCCCCGCGGTAGGGAAGCAGTTCGCCCGGGAACTGGTATTCGCCGGGACCCTGGCCGTTCCGGCCCACGTTACTCTGGGTGCCGCTGGCGAAATCGGCGAGGAGGACCGCCTTGGGCCCGAGATCGGTGACCAGGACCTTGCCTGACGGAAGCTCTCTCACCGCCAGGATCTGGTCGAAGGATTCCGCAAACTCGGCCTCCGCCGTGGCCAGTGCCCGGCTGGGCACCTGCTGGGCGGAGAGTGCCAGCGGCAGGACGAGAGTCAGACTGACCAAGCGACGCACGCGGGGAACCCTCCTGCGGGGGAGAACGGTCAGGAATGTCGGCAGCATCCGAACGCCCGGGAAGATGCCCGGCCCCGGGTCGGGGTCGCACAACGCCGCACCATCCCCGCCCGACCGCCGCGCATTACATTTCCCGCCCCATGCCCCGTCCCCTCGCCCGGCTCGCCCCGCCGGTGCTGCTGCTGGCCACCATTGCCGCCTGCTCCCGGTCCGAGACCGCGGCTCCCGCGGCTCTGCTCCCGCCGGCGGCGGACACGATCATCGCCCCGTATGAGGGGGAGGTGGCCGCCGCCGCCTGGCTCGGCGGCGACCGGTGGGTGCTGGTCTCCCCCCAGGATCGCACGGTCGGGGTGGCGGACTTCGGGACCCGCCGACTCTTCCCGCTCGGCGGCCCCCGCAGCCGGGAGCTGGAGCAGCCCTTCCACGTCTTCCGCGCCAGCGACTCGATCTACGTCGCTGACTGGCAACAGCGGCGGCAGACCACCTGGTCGCTGGAGGGACGGATCGGCGGCGCCCTCCCGGCCGTAGACGCGTTCCGTGGTGCCCTCCCCCGCGCCCGTGACGCCGCGGGCCGCTGGTACTTCGAGATCTGGCCGGTGGCGGGGCGGGACGGGCGGGGAAACCTGGATTCCGCCGTGGTGCTGCGCACCGATCTCCGTGGCGTCACCGACACCGTGGCCCGGCTCGCGCCCCTCGACCTGGCGGAGGTGATCAGCCAGGGACGGCGACGGATGGAGCGGCGACTTCTCTCGGGGCAGGACCGGTGGGGCGTCCTGCCCGACGGGAGCCTGTGGGTGGCGCGGGTGGCGGAGAACCGGGTGGATTGGCGCGACACGCTGGGTGCGGTCCACCACGGCCCCCAGCTCCCCGACCGGGTGCTGCCGGTGACCGAGAATGACCGGGAGCTCTTCCTCCGGCGGTTCGACGCGGGGCTCCGCCCCTCCGTGGCCCAGGTGCCGTTCGCCGCGATCAAGCCGCCGTTCGAGGGTGCCGTCCCCGACGCCGCCGGCATGCTCTGGCTGGTGAAGAGCCGGGCGGTGGGGGATTCACTCCGGAACTACCAGGTGGTGGACCAGCGCGGCACGCTGCGCCGCGAGGTGAGCCACGCCGGCCTGGGACAGATCATCGCCATCGGTGCCACCCACGCCCTCGTGGCCGAACCGTTCGCGGCGGGGATCCGGCTGCTCCGCTTCCGCCTGCCCCCGCCGCCGCCCGTCGGCCTCGACTAGTCTTCCGCCCCTCCCCTGGAGTCCTCCCGATGATGGTCCGGCGTTTCCGTCCCTTCGCGCTCGCGCTGCTGCTGGCGGGATGCGCAGAGCCACCCGTGCCGATGGTCGTCCTGGACCAGCCCGAGTCCACCCTGCCCCGCACCTTCCAGCAGGTGAGCAATGTGGTGGAGCTCTCCGATGGCCGGGTGGCGCTGGCGGAACTCAAGGACAAGACGCTGCTGCTGGCGAGTTTTTCCGGCGAGTTCACTCCCCTCGGCGAACACGCCGACACCATCCTCCCGACCGACCCCGCGCCGGGCAAGCACAAGCTCCCGGGCTACGTGCTGCGCTTCGCGGGGGATACGATCGGGCTGGTGGACTTCGCGGCGGAGCGGACCACCATGTGGAGCGGCGCCGGCGCGTACGTGGGGGTGGTGCCGGGGCGCGGCGTCGGGGGGTACAACCAGCCGCTCTACTACGACCACGCCGGCCACGGATACAAGGAGGACATCCGCTCGGTGCTGGGGGGGCTCGAGCCGGGCGAGGAGATCGGCTTCGACAGCCTCAACGTGCTGCGGGTGCGCTTCACCGACACGATCGCCGACACGGTGGCCCGGCTCAAGCTCCCGGTGTGGGGCCGGGGCCAGTTCGGGGAGCAGATGAAGATCGTGTCCACCATCTTCTCCGGCCGCGACCTCTTCGGCGTGCTGCCCGACGGATCCATCTGGGCGGCGCGCGCCTCGAACAACGCGGTGGACTGGCGCTCGCCCTCGGGGGAGTGGACCCGCGGCCCGTCACGCAGCTTCACCCCCGTGCCCGTCACCCAGGATGAGAAGGACGCCTTCCTCGAGCGGCTCCGGGCCCAGATGGCCCAGATGGGCGCGCCGGCGGGGATCGAGCTGAGCTACCCGTTCGCCGATGAGAAACCGCCCTTCATCGCGGGGCAGACCGATCCCGCGGGCTTCGTCTGGCTGCAGCAGGCGCGGCCCTACGGCGACTCGGTTCCGGTCTGGGATGTGGTGGACCGGAGCGGCAAGCAGGTCCGGACAGTGCAGCTCCCCAAGTCGAGCACGCTGGCCGGCTTCGGGGCGGAGGGCCGGGTGTACGTGATCCTGCGGGACGCCGACGGGCAGCGGGTGGGGCGGTACACCGTGAAGTAGGGCTGGGCGTCCCTCTTCCCTTTACTGCCCCCCCTCTTCCTCGGGAACGGGCGGGTCCGGCGGATCGGTCCTGCGCCGGTTGCGGCGGCGGCCCTCTTCGTACCAGCGGCGGGTGATCTCGCCGGCCAGGTCCCGGTTGCCGAGCCCGAAGGCCAGGCCCGCGGCGAGCGCGATGGATCCCACCACCAGCGTGAACGCCGACGTAACCAGCTCCTCGCTCACCCCGACCAGCTGCAGCGCCATGAAGAAGGCGATCATCACCATGGCGCCCTTGGTGAGCTTGGCCACGGTGGGGACCCCTTCGACCGCGCCGGCGGAGGCGACGATCAGGGCCCGGACGAACTCGCCGACGATCATACCGAGGATGATGACCACGGTCGCCGAGATGAGCGTGGGGAGGAAGCCGAGCATCCGGCCGAACATCTCGCGCACGTTCTCGAGGCCGAGGGCCGAGCTCGCCAGCAGCACCACCACCAGCATCGTCAGCCAGAAGATCAGCTTGCCGATGGCGCGCACCGGATCCAGCCGGACCCGGCCGGCCGCCTCGGTGAAGCCGCCGGCGTCGGCCAGGCGCTTGAAGTGCAGCCGTTCAAGGGTGCGGTCGGTCCAGCGCTGCAGCTGCCGGGCGACGAAATAGCCGGCCAGCATGATGAGCGCCGCGGCGAGCAGCGACGGCAGCACCTCCGCCAGCTCGCCCCAGCCGATCAGCAGCCGATCCCACAGTTCGCTCATGGTGACACCTCGATCACGATCTTGCCCGTCTGGGCGCCCGCCGCCAGCCGCGTGAACGCTTCACGCGCGCGGGCCAGCGGGACCACGCTGTCAATCGGGGGCCGGAGCCGGCCCCGGCCCGCCAGCTCCACGACGGCGCGGAACTCCGCGTCGTTCCCCATGGTGGAGCCCAGGATGTTCCACTGGTACCAGAAGAGCTTGCGGATGTCGGTGGTGACCATCGGCCCGGTGGTGCCGCCGCAGGTCACCAGCCGCCCGTGCCGGGCCAGCGACCGGAGCGAGCGCTCCCAGGTCTCCTGTCCCACGCGGTCCACCCCCACCTCCACCCCGCGGCGTCCGGTAAGCGCCTTCACCTCGCGGGGGACGTCCACCTGGGCGTGGTTGAGGCCGTGGTCGGCGCCCAGCGCGCGGGCCGCGGCGAGCTTGGCGTCGGAGGAGCTGGTCACGATGACCCGCGCCCCCGCCTCCTTGGCCACCTGCAGCGCCGCCAGCGCCACCCCGCCGCCAATGCCCCAGATCAGCACTGTCTCCCCCGGCCGAAGCTGCGCCCGGGTGATGAGCATCCGCCAGGCGGTGAGCGTGGCCAGGGGGAACGCCGCGGCTTCCGCCCAGCTCATTCCGTCGGGCACCCGCGCCAGGTTCCGGGCCGGCACCACGACATACTCGGCCAGGGTCCCCGCGCGGTGCTCGCCCAGCACCCCGAACCCGGGGCAGAGGGGCTGTTCCCCCGCCTGGCACCACTCGCAGGTGCCGCAGGAGACACCGGGATTGAGCAGCACCCGGTCTCCGATCGAGAAGCCGCGGACGGCGCCGCCGAGCGATTCGACGATCCCGGCGCCGTCGGCGCCCATGACATGGGGAAAGTGGTAGGTGATGCCGGGGAGGCCGTCGGCCACCCAGAGGTCCAGCCGGTTGAGCGCGGCGGCGTGCAGCCGCACCCGCACCTGGTCCGGCGCCGCAATCTCGGGCGCCGGAAGCTCCTGCAGCTGCAACTGGTCCAGCCCGCCGGTGGCGGTGAGGGTCAGGGCAATCAAAAAGCGGGACTCGTGATCCGTTCCCCGGGGAGGAGTCGCACGCTGCTATCCGCGCCGCCCGGGAGCGGGCGCCACTGGAATGTAAACTCGGGGGAGCCGCCGTTCCGCTCCGGCGCGCGGCTGCCCACCCAGGCCAGGCGGGACCCGTCCCGCGCCACCGCGACGTCCACCACGGTCAGCTCGGTCGAGACGAGAGTCACCGGAGGACTGCCGGCCGGCCCCTGCCGCACCACCTGCTCCGGCTCCCGCTTGTCCTTCCGGTGCAGCACCCAGCCCAGCTCGCCGCCCGGCAGGTAGAAGGGATGGCTCTCGCGCCGGTCGCGGGTGGCGGTGACGGCCGTGGGCGTGCCCCCCTCGATAGGCATCACGAAGATGTCCGGGGCATCCTCCCGCCCGGCGG
This sequence comes from Gemmatimonadota bacterium, assembly GCA_033763675.1. Taxonomy (GTDB): domain Bacteria; phylum Gemmatimonadota; class Gemmatimonadetes; order Gemmatimonadales; family GWC2-71-9; genus JADJOM01. The sequence continues at coordinate 20,997 of JANRJZ010000178.1, read as the reverse complement.
CGTAACCGGTGAAGGCGATGTGCCGCCCGTCGGGGGAGACCACCGGTTCGTCGGCGCCGCCGGCCAGCGCGGTGAGCAGCCGGACGTTGCTGCCGTCCGCGCCCATGCTGTAGAGCTGGCGCACCCCGCTCCGCGCCGAGACGAAGACCAGCGTTGATCCATCAGGAGTCCAGGCCGGGTGCAGGTCGTGGCCGCTCTCGGTGGTCAGGCGCACCGGGTTCCGGCCGTCGGCGTCGGCCACGTAGATGTCATAGCTCCCCGCGCCCAGCCGGTCGGAGGCGTAGGCGGTCCGGGTGCGGTCGGGCGAGTAGCTGGCGTCGAGATGATTGGCGAAGGTGTCGGCGAGGAGCGGCAGGAACTGCTCCGGCGCGCGCGCCAGCAGGGCGTAGGTCCCGAAGCGGCCGGCCCGGGTGGAGGTGACCAGCAGGTCGCCGGGAACGAAGACCGTCACCGATGCCGGCGGGCCGTTCCCCGCCTGGGCGGTGATGGTGGCACGGCCCGGCGAGACACCCTCGACACTCCCGTCCGCGCCCACCCGGGCGATGCCGGCATTGCTCGTCACCCATGCCACGTTGCGCGCGGGCCCGACCGGCTTGCCGGCCTGGTCCACGTACTGCGGCGTGAACTGGATGCGCTCGCCGGCGGGCAGCGACACGAGCTGCCGCTCCAGCGCGATGGCGCCCGGCAGGATGTCGATGGTCCAGCTCCTGGGCAGGAAGCCCCGGGAGGAGAAACTCAGCGTGGTCACGCCGGCGCGCTTGGCGGTGAGCACGCCGCTGGCCGGATCGAACGCCGCCAGCGCGGTGTCGCCCACCGCCCAGGTGATCGGCACCCCCTCGATCGGGAGGCTGTCCACGGTCTGCGGGATCAGGCTGAACTCGCGAGTCGTTTCCACTGGCAGCCGCACCGTGTCGGCGAGGCGCGGCGCCACCAGGAACCGGGCCACCCGCTGGTGCACGATCACCGGGACCCGGACCTCCTGCAGGAAGCCGCGCACCACCACTTCCGCCCGGCCGCCGGAGCGGGCCCGCACGAAGCCATCGGGGCGCACTTCGAGCACCGCGTCATCGGTGGTGCTCCAGACCAGGTCCTGCGGGCGCAGGCGCCGTCCCCCCTGGCTCGGCACGAGGATCGAGATCGTATCGCTGTCATCGGGAGAGAGCACCAGCCGGCCCCGATCCGCACCGATGGTGGAGAGCGTCACGGTTACGGGCACCGAGACCGTCGGCCCCCCCGGCACCGTGGCCTCGATCAGCGCCTGCCCCGAGGAGCCCGCCGTGATGCCCCCGCCGCTGTCGCTGATCCCGACGACCTGCGGCTGCGTGGAGCGCCAGACCACCTTCTCCGGCGCCCCCACCGATCCGTCGGCCCGCAGCGCGCGGAGCGCAATCCGGCTCGGCTCCGACGGGAGCAGTTCGAGTGATGCGGGCTCTGCGGTAAGCTGGATGACGGCGGGCGCGGGGGGCGCCGCGGGTTCCGCAACGGGGGGCGCGGCGGGCGGCGGGGTCGGTCCCGGGGCGCGCGGCTTCGGGACGGTCGCGGCGGCACGCGCCGTGGCCAGCTGGGACGCAGGCGCCGGCCCGGTCACCAGGATGGTCACCGTGCGGCTCTTGCTGCCCGACTCGATGATCACCCGCGCCCGCCCCCGCGTCACCGCGGTCACGGTGCCGTTCTCCGCCACCTTCGCGATCAGGGTGTCGCTGGAGCGGAACCGGAGGGCGAGGACGGCGTTGCCGGCGTCATCGAAGGCCTGTACCGAGAGGCCTTGCCGCTGGCCCGCCTCGAGCCGCAGGGTGTCGGGGGCGACGTAGAGTTCGGTGACCGTCTGCGCCGCCAGCGCGGCCGGCAGCGGCGCGGCCAGGGCAGCGAGCAGGAGCAGCGTGGGAGTCTTGGTCGTCATGGTCCGGAGGCCGTTGGGAGACCCCCGTCAGAGAGCAAGCAATAGACCACCGGCGCAATGTTCCTAACAGCTTTCGTAGCAACGCTTTAGGCTGGAAGCCCTGGGCCGGATTCCAGGCCCCGGGGGGAGGACGCGAGAGGTTGGGGCGGAGTGCGGGGGGCCGCCGGCTAATGGAACTCGCGCGGCACCGCCTCGGTCCAGATCTTCTGCCGCACCTGCCGGCCGGCACTGGTGAGGGTCCGGGTGATGGTCACATGGAAGGCGGTGGAGTCGGAACGGATGTCGATCCGGGTCCGGAGGGTGAAGTCCCGTCCGGGCGGCCGGATCCGGTGGCTCGCCTCTCCCAGAAACGTGGACCGGGCGGGATCCCGGTCGGTGGTGGTGTAGGTCTCCCGCTCGCTGTAATCGTACTTGACCCGGCCGATGTCCCAGTTCGAAAAGCTGGCCCATTCGAATGTGGTGACGCCGCTGTGCGGTTCGTAGCTGGTGCGTTCCACCGAGGGGGGCGCGTCGCGATCGGTCACGTCGCTCCGGTCGCGACGCGGTTCCGGCACGGGGAGCACCGGGGCCGGATAGGCGCTCCGGCCCGGCGCCACCGGCAGCACCAGGTGGGAGCCCGCCAGCTCCACGGCGGATTCCATCGGGTAGGGCGTGGGCCAGAGCATCGGGAACTGGGCGTTGGAGAGCGCCAGCCGGACCCGGTGACCCGGCCGGTAGGTCCAGGTGGTGAAGTGCAGGTCCCAGTGCAGCGTGTAGCGCCGGCCAGGCACCAGCCGCTCCGGCGCGGTACGGGACAGGTGCTGGGTGGCGTTCAGCGCCCCGCCCGCCACCAGCGCCACCTCGCCGTTCGGGGCCACATCCTCGAGCCGCGCCGTCCAGTTGGCGAGCGGTGCCCCCGCGATGGTGTTGATCCGCACGGCGGGCAGCCCGATCAGCGTGAGCGACGAATCCAGCACCGGGGAGTCGAACACCAGGCTGCCGGCGTCGTCCCGCCGCATGTCCCCGGTGGGATCCCCCCACCAGTCCCCCGCCATCACCCCGAAGCCCGGGCGGTACACCAGCCGCACCGGCGCCGGCGGCCGGTCCGGCTCGGCGCAGGAGTGCGGGGGGGCGTCATCCAGGGAATCGATCCGGCGGGCCAGCCGGAACTCCGGCGCCAGGAAAAGCGTGTCCCTTCGCGCGCCGCGCACCGGCCAGTCCTCGAAGCGCCAGCGCCCCGGCGTCTGCTCGAGGTTCCGGTCCGGGGGGGCGGCCTCCCGCTCGAAGACCAGCAGCCGCGGCTCGCCCACGATCGGGCTGGGGACGCCCCGCAGCCAGTGGTTCCACCAGGCCACGGCGCGCGCGCGCCACTCGTAGTTGGGGCCGGGGGTGCCGTCGTCGGGCCAGTCATGCACCCATGGGCCGATCTCCACCTTCACCGTGCCCTTCAGGTACTCGAGGGCGCGGATCGGGGTGTCGCGGTAGCCATCCAGCAGGCCTCCGATGAAATAGGCAGGGATGGTGAGATCGTCTGGGCGGTAGCGGAGGCCGTTCGTCCGCCAGAAGGGGCCATCCACCGGCTGCTTCAGGTAGGTGAGCACCCACGGGTAGGCCTCGAAGCGGTCGCGGATGTAGGCGCTGTCCAGGGCGTAGGCGGGGGTGCGGGGGAGCGCATTCTCGTGGTCGATCTGCAGGACGTAGGGGTCGAGGTGCAGCGCGCCGTCGATGTAGCGCACGTCGTCGTGGAACAGGTCATCGGAGGCGTGGAGCGCCAGGATGGCCTTGAGCGCGGGCGGCTGCCGCAGGGCCACCTGGATGGCGTTGAATCCGCCCCAGGAGATGCCCCACATCCCCACACTACCGTTGGACATCGAGTCCCGCGCGAGCACCGCGATGAGCGCCACGGCATCGTCCAGTTCCTGCTCCGAGTACTCCCGCTCCGGCACCCGCCCCGCCGACCCGCCGGTGCCGCGGAGGTCCACCTTGACCATGAGCAGCCCGCGCCGCGCGAAGTAGTCGTACAGCGGGAAGTCCCGGGCGTAGAAGCTGTCGTCCTTGCGATACGGGAGGAACTCGAGCAGCGCGGGGAATCGCTCGCCGGGGTGCTTCGGCACCGGGCGCCACCAGGTGGCGGCCAGGCGGGCGCCGTCCGGCAGGGTGATGAACCCGCGCTCGGTGCGGTAGTCGTACAGCGAATCGGCCGGGGCGGCGAGCAGGGTCAGCGTGGCAAGCAGGGTCAGCATGGCCGCTCAGGGTGTGGCGGGCAGGTGCACCCGGAGCTCGGTGCGGCTATAGCCGTCCACCGAATCTCCCGGCATCGGAAAGACGACCACCGGATGCACGCTGCCGCTCCGGCGCACCAGGATCGGCGAAGTGGAGCCGGCGGGCCCCTCCAGCACCAGCGCCAGGGTGTCCTGCACCAGCCGCTGGTCCAGCAGGCGAAGCTGCCGTGAGGACGCGCCCCGCGGCACCTCGGCCGGAGGGAGCAGCACCTCGTAGCCGGCGTCGTAATCGATGATGAACCGGGTCGAATCGGTGAGCGGCACCCGGCAGAGGAGGGTCACGTCCCGCGCCGTGGCCTCGGGGGCGCCGCACGGCGCTGGCTCCGCCCCGGTGGCGGTGGCGCGCCGGACCACTGCACCGAGCGGCAGCCGCGGAGCGAACTCGAGGGTGAGCGGCCGGGCGCCGGCGGTGCGCCGCAGCGTGACCTCGAGCCGGGTGGAACTCCGCTGGACACTCAGGCTGTAGCGATTCTCCCCGGCAGGGGCGTTCTTCACCGCCAGGCGGTCCCACTCGATCGGGAGCTGCGGCGCCAGCCGTACCGTCCCGGCCGGCAGGTCCGGTTCCCAGCCGAGCAGCCCGCGCACCAGCACGGTGGGGATGAAGCTGGTGCCGAAGAACTGCTGCGGCACCGCGGTCTCGAGCGGCTCGTGCATCAGGCCGGCGTAGACCTCCGGATTCCGTCCCAGCCCCCGGTCCCAGCCGCTCCGGACGATGCTCTGCAGCAACTGGTAGCCGCTGGTCGGGTTCCGGTACCGGTACTGGGCCAGCGCCGCGAAGCCGGTAACGAAGGGCCACACGGTGCCGTTGTTGTAGTGCAGCGGATCGAACAGGCGGCTGCCGCTGGACAGGGACCGGGCCCCCCAGTCCGTGGTGAGCGACGCGCGGGCCTGGGCCTGGGCGGCCAGCATGCCGCGCTCCGGCTCGAACAGCCCGAAGCTCATGGCGGTAGTGGGCCAGACCGTCAGTTCGGGCCGGATCTCCCCCCGTTCCAGCAGCGCGAAGGCATACATCTGCTCCGCGGGCAGCCAGAACCGCTCGCGCAGGGAGGTGAGGGCGCGGGCGTGGAGCTGGCGGGCCTGCGCCACCAATGGCGATTGGGCGCTTGGGCGATTGGGCGATTCATTGCGCCGGGCGGGCTTCCGCTCCATGACCTCCGCCATCCGGGCCATCCGGTCCAGCGCCTCCACCCACACCGCACTCAGGTAGATGTCGGACTCCACCCCGACGCCCAGATCGCCCACCTCCACCGCGCCCAGCCCGCCCTTCGAGTTGAGCATCAGCCCGGTGGTGGAGTCCACAGTGCCGCGGCACCAGTCGAACGCCTTCCGGATGGCGGGCCAGACCCGGCGGATCGTCGTCGTGTCGCTGGTCGCCTTCCAGTAGTCTCCCCAGGCCAGCAGCCAGTAGGGGGTCGTGTCCGCGTGGTAGAAGGCGTAGGGGTAGTCCTCGAACCAGCGGATGCGGCCGGCGCTCTGTGAGATCTCATGCGGAATCTTGCCGTCCGGCCGCTGGTACTTCACGAAGAACTCGAGCCCGTCGCGGGCCAGGTCGTACTGGCCCAGGGCGCCGATGCCGAGGGAGTTGATCGAGGCGTCCCCCCCGAAGTACCAGCCGAAGCCGGGGCGGGCGCCCCGGGACTCGCTCGGCCCGTAGCCCGCCACCAGGCCGCACCCCAAGTCGGGGTTGCAGGCCATCGCCTCGTCGAGGTTGAGCGCCGCCCAGCGGACCGCGAGATCAAACCGCGGATCGGGCGACTCCACCGACAGCGAGCCGTCCAGCACCGCCTGCGCCGCCGCCACCCGCTCGGCGTAGAGCCGGGGGATCTCCGCCAGCACCCGGCGATAGATCGCCTTGACCGTATCCCGCGGGGCGAGGGCCCCCGCGATGACGATCGGGATCCCCCGCACATGGAGGCTCGTCAGCCGCCCGGCGGGCTCGCCGGGCCGCGGCATCGGGGTGCGCGTGGGATCCCCCACCGCGATCCGCAGCTGGTTGGGGGCGTCGGGGACGTCGTGCGCCGGCTGGTTGGTGGCGCTGGTGGTGAACGGGCTGCCCACCAGGGCGCTCGCCTTCCGCTGGCTCTCCGAGAGCACGAAGGCCTTCTCTCCCTGGTCCCAGAACACGTACTGGCCCCCGATGGCCCCGGGCCACGCCAGCTCCAGGTCGGAGACGAACTCGGCCAGGATCTCGATGGGGCGGACCGCGTCCACGTCCAGCAGCATGACGATGGCCGGCTCGTTGCGGGCTGCGAAGACCGTCTGCCGCACCGTGAAGGCGGGGTGGGTGTAGGTGATGACCGGGCCGGCGGGGGTGATGGTCACCTCACGCGCCAGGGTGCGGGCCGGAATCGGCTCCTGGAACAGCGGAGTCTGGAACCGGAGCTCGAAGTGGTGCAGCAGCTTGAGCGGCCAGGCCCAGACCTCGAAGCCGCCGAGTTCGCTCCCCATCCCGAGCGACCGCCGCCCGACCGCGCTCACGTAGCTGCCGGGCCGCGCCGGGCCGTGCAGGTCCACGGCGCTCCGGTGGACCTCGATGGGGCGGAGGGCGGTCGAGTCGGGCGCCGCCTGGGCGGCGAGGGGAGCCAGCGGCAGCAGCAGGCCGAAGGCCAGGCGGGAGGGCAGCGTGGGTGCCGGCATGGGAAGCCCCGGTCAGGACTGTTTGGTGCGGATGCTCTCGAGTGCCTCGGCGTAGCCCCGGTCCATATCCTCGCGGCGGGAGACACGGAAGCCGGTCTCCCGGATCAGTCCGTCCTGGAGCGAGTAGATCCAGCCATGGACCGTCACGGCGGAGTGACTGCGCCACGCATCCTGGAGCACCGTGGTGCGGCAGACGTTCCGGGCCTGCTCCAGGACGTTGAGCTCGCAGAGCCGGTCCTCCGCCCGGCTGCCGCCGGTGAGGCGGCCGAGGTGATCGTGGTGGTGTTCGGCGACGTCCTGGACGTTGCGGAGCCAGTTGTCGATCAGCCCGAACTGACGCCGCTCCCAGGCGGCGCGCACCCCGCCGCACCCGTAGTGCCCGCAGACGATGACATCCTGCACCTTGAGCACCTCGACCGCGTACTGCAGCACCGAAAGGCAGTTGAGGTCGGTGTGCACCACGACATTGGCCACGTTCCGGTGCACGAACATCTCGCCCGGATCGAGACCGACGATCTCGTTGGCCGGGACGCGGCTGTCGGAACAGCCGATCCACAGCCACTTGGGGGCCTGCTGGTGCTGCAGGCGAGAGAAGAACTGGGGATCGGCGGCCAGCTTCCGCGCGGCCCATTCCCGATTATTCCGCAGGAGATCCTGGTGTTCGATCATGGCTGTAAGCCCTTGTCGTATACCATGTTGCGATGCAGAAGCGGGATCGCGATCCCGGCGTCTCGGGCCTTGCCGGGGGGCCCGGCGTGGCCCGGGGCGGAGGCCGGCTGGCTGCACGCGGTCGGTGTGGCGCCCCGTCTTGCACTCATTCGGAAGAAGTGCATCTTACCAGCGAGGCATCGTTGCGGGCAGTGATTGCCCGCGTCACCGGCGGCGGGTCTCGCGCCGCGGCAGACTGTGGAGGAAGCACCCATGGCCGAGCTGGACGATATGGAGATGAGCTGGACGGATTCGGGCTGGATGGATCCCGCGCCCGTGCCGATGGAGCCGGTCACCCCCCCGGCGGCCGCTCCAGCCCCCGCGGCCGCGCCCGCAGCGATGCCCATGGCCGCCAGGAAGCCCGCCATGAAGAAGCCGGCCGCGAAGAAGGCCGCGGCGAAGAAGCCGGCCAAGAAGAAGGCCGCCAAGAAGAAGCCGGCAAAGAAGGTGGCCAAGAAGCGGCCGGCCCGGAAGGTCGCCAGGAAGAAGGCGGCAAAGAAGGTGGCCCGGAAGGCGGCGAAGCGGCCGGCCAAGAAGAGCGGCAAGAAAAAGAAGAAGAGATGAGCCTGGTCCACCGAGCGCTCCGGATTTCCGGAGCGCTCGCGGTTTTGGGAGTTGCCCTCGGGAGCGGACTGCCGGCCCAGGCCGGGAGCCCGGACGCGGCGCTGGTGTACCGGCGCTTCGCGGCCCGGGTGGTCAAGATCCAGAGCATCGAGAAGCGCTCGGGGGCCAAGTCGGCAATCGGGTCGGGCTTCTTTGTCTCCGGCGCCGGGCACGTGGTCACCAACTATCACGTCGTCTCGGAGCTGATCAACCGGCCGGAGCGCTACCGGGCCGAGCTGGTGGACGGCGGGGAGCGCAGCCGGCCGGTGGAGGTCCTCGCCATCGACGTGGTCCACGACCTCGCGGTGCTCCAGGCCGGGCCCGCGGGCGATCCCTGGTTCACGCTCGCCCCGGCCTCCCCGGACCGGGGCACCCGGCTCTACTCCATGGGCCATCCGCACGACCTCGGGCTCTCGATCGTCGAGGGGACCTACAACGGCCTGCTGGAGCACACCCTCTACCCCAAGATCCACTTCACCGGCTCCATCAACCCGGGGATGAGCGGGGGCCCGACCGTCAATGCGGAAGGGACGGTGGTGGGCGTGAACGTCTCCACCGCCGGGGAGCAGGTCAGCTTCCTGGTGCCGGTGGACCGGGTGATCGCCCTCGTGGACGAGGCCACGCGCCCCGGGTACGTCCGGCCCGATAGCCTGCTCCGCACCGTGGCCCAGCAGCTGCTGAGCTACCAGGACACCTACCTGGCCCGGCTGTTCGCGGACAGCGCCCGGACGGTGACCCTGGGCGGCTACCAGGTGCCCACCGAACCGGCGCCGTTCTTCAAGTGCTGGGGGGACGCCTCACACAGCCGCACGCGTCCCTACGAGACCATCGAGCACCAGTGCTCGACCGACGACTACGTGTTCATCTCCGGGGAGCAGTCGTCGGGGGTGCTCACCCTGCAGCACACCGTGCTCTCCACCCGGGATCTCAACCGGTTCCGGTTCTACAGCCTCCTCACCAGCCAGTTCTCGGGAGACGGCTTCGCGTTCCAGGGCCGCGAGGTGGTCACCCCGCGGCGCTGCACCAGCGGAAACGTCCGCCAGCCCGGCCTGGCGCTTGCCACGGTGTTCTGCACCCGCCGCTACCGAAAGCTGGACGGCCTGTACGATGTGTTCTTCAAGGCCGCCACCCTCGGCGACCCCTCGAGCGGGCTGATCACGACCCTCACCCTCTCCGGGGTGACCTTCGAGAACGCCCGCCGGGTGGTGGAGCGGTTCCTGGCCAGTCTCGGGAGGGCGCCGGAGTGATCGTCGAGATCCTCGACCGCCGCGGCGCGGTGCGGCACCGGGTGCGGCTCGCCGCCTTCCCCGCAACCATCGGCCGGGGCTACGGCAACGATGTCATCCTGGATGATCGCTACGTGGACCCGCTCCACGCGCGGCTCGAGTGGGATGGGCATGGCGGCCTGGTGCTGGTGGACCAGGGGAGCGTGAACCTGCTGCGGGACCCCGCCTCCGGACAGCGGACCCGCCAGTTGCCGGTGCGCTCGGGGGTGGAGGTCCGGCTGGGCCGGACCACGCTCCGCTTCATGGACCCCGCCACGGCGCTCGAGCCGGCCCTGCGCGACGGCGCGATCCGCGAGGGGGACGGCCCGATGGCCCACCCGCTCGTGATGGCCGCCATCATCCTCGGGACGGGCGTGCTGCTGACGCTGAACTCCTGGCTCGGCAAGACCGACCGGACCCGGCTTTCCGAGCTGGCGGGTGAGGCCCTGATCGCGCTCCTCATGGTCATGGTCTGGGCGGGGGGGTGGGCGCTGGTCAACCGGATCACTCAGCAGCGCTTCCGCTTTCCCGAACACCTCACGATCCCCTGCGTGGTCCTGTCGGGGTACATCGTGGCCAACACGGTGGAGGAGTGGCTCTCCTTCCTGGTGCCGGAAGGGTTCGCGTGGGCAACGCTCATCGCGGGAGTCGGGCTGGCGCTCTCCGTCTGGGGGCTCGCCGCCCACCTGGCGCGGGTGTCCACGCTCTCCCGGGCGGCGCAGTGGCTGTGGAGCCTCGCGGTGGTCGGCGCGCTCACGGGGGTGGTGACGCTGGCGAACAGCGGGGACCAGCCGGAATTCGCCGGGGCTTCTTCCGACAGCCAGCTCAAGCCGCTCCCGGCGCGCTGGATCCCGACCACCACGCCGGCGGAGTTCCTGACCGAGGTGGACCAGCTCAAGGAAGACGTGGACGAGCTGAACGACCGGATGGCCAAACGGGACGCGGACGCGGAGTAGCGTTCCCGCCGGCTCAGTACCCCAGCCGCTTGGCGCGCTGCGCGGCCCCCTCTGCCCGGGCGCTGTCCCCCGCCGCCCAGGCGGCGTTGGCCAGCCCCCGCAGCGCCGCCCCGCGCCAGGCAAAGTCGTAGGTGAAGATCGCCCGGCACGATTCGAACCAGCCCACCGACTCGGCGTAGCGTCCCGCGCGTGCCAGCGCCTCCCCCCGGAGCAGCCGGAGCCGCACGACGCTGTGCTGCGGCATGTCAGGCGGGAGCCGCACCCGGTTCCGATCGAGGTGTTCCAGCTCCGCCAGCGCGATTTCCGGCTGCCCCCGCGCCAGCGCCAGCTCCACCCGGAGGCTGACCGCCAGTCCCGGCCCGCCGTGGGCCTCCGGGGCCGCCTGGAGCGCCGCGACCGCCGCCTCCACCGCCGACGTGTCTCCCACCCGGAGCGCCAGCAGCCCCACGAGGAAGGCGCGCAGCAGCCGCTGTTGCTGGGCAACCGGGGCAAAGTGGATCACGCCGGGCGGGTACGATTCCTCCCGCGCCGCCTCGAGTGCGGCGCGCGCGGCGAGCCGCTCGTCCCGCGAGGCCGCGACCCACGGCTGGCCCAGCAGCCAGGCGCGGGTCTCGAGGGCGGTGGCATGGTCCAGCGCCGAGAGCTGTTCGAGGCGCCGCCGCGCCAGGGGCCAGTCTCCCCGTCCCACGGCGGCGTGCGCCAGGAGCCCGAGCGCGCCGGCGCGCGTGGGGCGCTGCCCCGCGGGTGCCGTCAGGGGGTCGAGCAGCGAGTCCAGCAGGGTGAACCGATCGGTGTAGTTGCTCACCGCCCACGCGGCGATGATCGATTCGCCGGCGTCGTGGCCGGCCATGCCCTCGAGCGCGTCCGCCATCTCCTCCCGCTCCCCCGACGCGATGGCGCGCAGCACCGTGTACGTGACGCGGCGCGGCGAGTTGGCGGGGGTGAGCGCAACCAGCGAATCCATGGCCGGCAGCAGCGTTGCGCGCTCGCCGCCGAGCAGCCGCAGCAGGACCAGATGGCTGGCGGACTCGGCCTGTGGCCCCATGATGGCGGTGGCGCGGGTGAAGGGCTCCACCGACTCGTCCATCCCGCGGCCGCGGCGGGGGTTCCAGTGGAACAGTACCTCGCCGAGGTTGTACCAAGCCTCGGCGTCGTCGGGGTACTGCGCGAGGATCTCGCGATAGTACCCTTCGGCCTGGTCCACCTCCCCGCGGACATAGGCCAGGTGGGCCCGCATGAGCCGGGCGTCGCGGTCGCCGAGCCGCCCGGCCAGCGCCACGGCGCGCTCCGCACCCCGGACATAGGCCACACTGTCCCCCAGCCAGCCTCCCGCGACGCTCCAGCGATACCAGGCCAGCGCGAAGAGCGTGTCCACCTCGGCGGCCAGGGCGAACTGGGCGCGCGCGTCCCCGTAGTTGCCCTGCCGGAAGGCGCGCTCCCCCGCCAGGTAGGCGCGGAGCGCCTCCGGAGACTCGGTCTCCAGCGCGGCCCACCGGAGCAGTCGCTCGGCGGGGCGGGACCAGCGCCGGCCGAGCAGCTCCCGGGCAATGGCGTCCACCGCGCCGCCCAGGTCCGACTCGGTCGCCGCGCTCCGGGTGACGGTGGCGCGACGCTCGCCGTTCCGGTCGTGCAGCGCGACCGAGATCTCGATCCCGCTGCCCAGCCGAACCACCGTCCCCGTCAGGTACATCTGGGCCTGGAACCGCTCCGCCAGGGCGCGGGCCAGCGCCGGCTTCGGCGTGGGCACCGCGCCGCTCGAGTCCTCGGCCGCGAGGTGGGTCAGCACCTGGGCGGGATCCACCACGTGGAGGACGCCAAAGGCCTCGAGCCGGCTCCCCAGCAGGTCCACCATGCCCTCGTGCAAATAGGCGAGGGAGCTGTCTCCGAGGATGGCAAAGGGGAGGACCAGCACCCGTTCGGGGCCGGTGGCGGGGGGGCGGACCCACGGGCGCCAGAGCAGGAGGGCGACCGCGGCGCAGCCGGCGAGGAGCAGCGGGGGCAACCAGCGGCGGCGGCTGGGGGACGCCGCCGGTTCCGCGGCGGGAGCCGTCACCGGGGGCGCGGCACGATCGCCGGATGCGGCGGGCAGGAACGCCGGCGGCAGATCGGCGTCGAGGATCGCGTCCCGGAGCTGGCGGGTCTCGGGCGAGGGCTCGAGGTCCAACTCACGGCTCAGCCGGCCGGCAAACTCCTCGTAGGCCCGGGCGGCGCCGGTGCGGTCTCCCAAGGCACCCAGCCGGGTGAGCAGGTCACGGACCCGCGCCTCGTCGAGCGGATCGTGGCCCAGCGCCCGCCGGCTCCAGCCGACCGCGGCGGCCGGGTCGCCGCCGGCGGCCGCCGCTTCGGCCAGCCGGGATGCCGCCTGGCACGCTTGCCGCCGGAGGGCGGTCCTGGTCTCGTCCAGCCATTGACCGAACTCGGGGGCGTCCCCGAGGTGGAACCCCGGCAGAAACTCCCCGGTATAGGTCCGGTCCATCCCGGTCCAGTCTTGCGCCGCCGCCGCGTCAAGGAAGCGGGTCACGTCCGCCGTGAGGTGCGCCGGATCGAGCCCCACTTCTTCCGTGCCCCGGGCCACCAGGGCCTCCGCTCCCAGCGCCCTCCGGATGACGTGCAGCGCTTGTGACAGCGCGGCCCGCCCCCGGCCGTCCTCCAGCTCGGGCCAGAACAGGAGCAGCAGCCGGTCGCGGCGCACCAGCACCCCGGGCCGATGCGCGGCCAGGTACGCCAGGAGCGCCATGCGACGCGGCTGCTGCAGCAGAGCGTCCACCGCGCGGCCATCCGGACCCCGAAGATCGAGGGCGCCGAAGGTCTGGAGCTGGTGCATGCTGAGCGGTGAGACCTGGGTGAGAGGGGGGTGAGCCCGCAGGTGCAAGGTACCGCGCAGGTAGGCACTCCACAAATCGTGGCGCTGGCCTATCCGACGATGGCACAGGGAGTTGCTCCGGTCATCCCGGCCGGGGTCCCGAGCCATCCCCTCCCGGAGACTCGCTCATGCGTCGCCCCATCCCGCTCCTTGTCCTGCTGGCCACCGGTGTCGCCTGCTCCAGTTCCTCCGGCCCGAATAACGGCGGGGGCGGTGGGGGCGGGAGCAGCGCCCTGACCGTGAGCAACGCCACCCCGAGCAATGGCAATGGCGCGCTGACCGGCATTAACATCATCGTAGACACCAATTCGGCGGTGTCGCAGGGACCGGCCGTGCTCGTGGTCATCACCGGATCGGTCGGCAGCATCCAGCATTCCATTTCCCTCAACATCCTCAAGTCCGACGCCAGCATCCCGAACCTGGAGCACTCCTGGGGAACCGACCTGAACGCCCCGGATGGCTTCACCCTGTGTGATGCGGGCGGCATGGTCGGATCCCCGTGTGATCCGGCGAAGGGCGTCGCCGACCTGGCGCTGGGCACGATTACGTTTACGGCGCTGCCGCTCACCGCCGCCCTGGCCGACGGCGACCTGTCCACCCTCGACGGCACCATCGCGTACTGACCCTCACCCGGGCACCCCGAAAGGAACACGCCCCCATGTCCAGCCGCCTGCTGGTCCCCGCCTGCCTCCTGCTGCTTGGCCTCGCGCCGGAGCGGCTCACCGCCCAGAGCTATGCCGTCCAGGTCTGGGACCAGCTGCAGGAGCACTGGAAGACCATCTCCAAGAATGACGACGACTGGTACCTGCAGAACTACCTGATGGGGCGGCTGAACAAGGGCGGGACCGACAGCTGGACGTTCTACTTCGACAAGGGCAAGAGCTACATCATCACGGGTGCCTGCGACAACGACTGCAGCAACGTCGACCTGCTGATCAAGGACGCCGACGGCAACACGGTGGACAAGGACCGGAAGGACGACGACACGCCGGTCCTGTCCCTGCAGCCGGAGAAGGCGGGGCGGTACACCATCAACGTGGAGATGGCGGCGTGCAAGGAGGAGCCCTGTTACTTCGGGCTGGGCATCTTCCTCAAATAGGGCCGGTCAGCCCAGCGCCACCGCGCACTGGATCAGGCCGATGTGGGTGAAGGCCTGGGGGAAGTTGCCGAGGAATTCGCCGGACAGGGGATCGATCTCCTCGGAATAGAGGCCGAGGTGGTTGGCGTAGCCGAGCATGCGGTGGAAGATCCGCTCGGCCTGGGGGCGGTCCCCGATCCGGCAGAGGGCCTCCGCCAGCCAGAAGGTGCAGATGGAGAATGCCCCCTCCTCCCCGTCGAGCCCGTCGGGGGTGAGGTAGCGATAGACCAGTTCGCCGTCGGGGGTGGTGAGGTCCCGCTGGATGGCCCGCACGGTGGAGATCACCCGCGGGTCGTCCCACGGCAGGAACCCCATCATGGGGATCGTCAGCGCCGCCGCATCGAGGGTGTCCGGATGGTCGTAGGCCTGGATGAACGCCCCGCGGGCCGGGTTCCAGCCGCACTCGAGGATCTCGGCCCGCACGGCGGCACGGGCGGCGGTCCAGGCGGGCAGATCCGCCGGTAGTGAGAGGTCGGTGGCGATCCGGATGCCACGATCGAGTGCCACCCAGTTCATCACCTTGCTGAAGACGTAGTGCCGGGTCTCGCCGCGGACCTCCCAGATGCTGGAGTCGGGAAGGTGCCAGTGGCCACTCACCCAGTCCACCAGTGGCCGCAGGGTGCGCCAGACGCCCTCGCTCATCGGGTGCTCGCGCCGCCAGGCATCCGCGGCGGCGAGCACCTCCCCGTAGACATCCAGCTGAAGCTGGTCCACCGCCCCATTCCCCACCCGCACCGGGCGGCTGCCGCGGTAGCCGCTGAGGTGCTCCAGCTGTCGCTCCTCCAGGTCCCGCCGGCCGTTCACCGTGTACATGATCTGCAGGTGGCCGCCCCCCTCATGGCGGCAGACCCGGCGGAGGAATCGCATGAAGGCATCGGCCTCCGCGCCGTGCCCCACGCTCTGCAGCGCGGTGAGGGTGAAGACTGCGTCGCGCAGCCAGACAAAGCGGTAGTCCCAGTTGCGGATGCCGCCCAGGGTCTCGGGCAGCGACGTCGTCGGGGCCGCGATGACCGCCCCGGTCTCGCAGTCGGTGAGCAGCTTGAGGGTGAGCGCCGACCGCTCCACCGCGTCGCGCCAGGGGCCGGTGTACCGCACCTTGGAGCTCCAGCGGAGCCAGAAGGCGGTGGTTGCCTCGAGTTTCCGCTGGCTCTCGTAGCGGTCCACCGGGTGCACATCGTCGTCGTCGTGGCGCAGCACCAGCCAGCGGGTGTCGCCGGCCGGGAGGGTGAAGTCGGTCTCCGCCGCCCCCTGCTCGATGCGCCACTCGAATGGCCGGACGCTGGCCAGGGTCAGGACCTGGTCGGTGCGATCGCTGGCGAAGAGGCCTTCGCCGATCATCTCGAGGCGGGTGCTGCGCGCCCCGTACTCGAACCGGGGCATGAAGCGCACCCGCATTGGCATCTCCCCCCGGAGCCCGTGCAGCCGGCGGTGGATCTCCCGGTGATTCCCCGCGGGGCGCCCTTCGGCGGTGACCGGCATGAAGTCGGTCAGGACCGCCTCGGCGGCCGCGGTGCGGAACGTGGTCTCCAGGATGTTGGTGCCGGTGAGGTAGCGTTGCACGGCGGCGTAGGGCTCGGCGGGCTGGATCAGCCAGGTACCGCCGCGCTGCGGGTCGAGCAGCGCGGCGAAGACGCTGCCGCTGTCGAACCGGGGCAGGCAGCACCAGTCGATCCCCCCGTGGCGGCCCACCAGGGCGGCGCTCTGCATGTCGCCGATGAGGCCGTAATCGGAGATGGTGGGTTGGTCGGTCATCCTTCAGCCCCTCGCCGGGGGGCCCGGCGCGCGCCCAAGCCGGCACGGGCGGGCACAAGGCCCGCCCGTACGGCGGCGCGCGCCCGGGCGAGGCCCCCAAGCCAGGCGGCGAAGGTGGCGGGGTTCCGGGTGGCGAAGGCCGCCCCCTTCACCCGCCGGCCGATGGCGATGGTCACGGCCCCCGGCCTGAGCGCGAGAAAGGCGTCCTGATCGGTGGTGTCGTCGCCGGCGTAGAGCACGGCATCCTGCTTTCCGCGCCCGAGCCAGCGGCGCACTGCGGCACCCTTGTTCACCCCCGGGAGCTGGGCGTCCAGCACCCGGTTGCCAGCCAGCACCCGGAGCCCCATCCGCCGGAGGAGCGCGGCCACGTTCCCCACCGTCCGGTGCGCATGCCCGCCGGGCAGCCGGAGGTGGATGGCCAGCGACCGGTCCTTCCGCTCCAGCCAGATTCCGCGCCGACCGGCGAGGAACTGCGCCACCGCCCGGGCCGCTCGCCGCAGCCGGGCGCGGTCGGCGGGGAGCCAGGGCTGGAGCCGGCCACCCTGGAGCAGTCGCGCGCCGTGATCGCCGAGAATGGCATCCACCGGCGTGCCGCTGATGCGGGCCACGGCCCGGGCCGAGCGGCCCGAGACCAGGACCACCCCGGCGCCGGTCCGGCGGAGCGCGGCGATGGTGCGCCGGGTGGCGGCGGGGACGCGCGCGCGATCCGGATTCTCCTGCAGCGGCGCCAGGGTCCCGTCGAGGTCAAGAAAGAGCAGCGGCCGCTCGGCCCGGACCAGGCCCTGGAAGGCCCGCCGCGCCGCCGGCCCCCGGCCAAGGGGATGGGTCACGCCCGCGGCCGGAGGCGATCCACCTCCGCAAAGATATCGCCCATCCAGTCATGGATGGTGTGACGCTCGACCCGATGGTGCAGCGCGATGCTGCGCCGCTCCCGCTCCTCCGCGGGCAGGGTCAGGGCGCGGTACAGCGCCTCCGCGGTGGCGCCGATGTCGTAGGGATTGATGAGCAGCGCTTCCTTGAGCTGCCGCGCCGCGCCGGCAAACCGGGACAGCACCAGGACGCCCATGCGCCCCTGCTGGCAGGCGACATACTCCTTGGCCACCAGGTTCATCCCGTCCTGCAGCGGCGAGACGATGCAGACGTCGGCGGCGCGGTAGTAGGCCGTCAGGGTGGCCTGGTCGAGGCTTTCCCGCACCAGCTCCACCGGCAGCCAGCCGTCCCGACCGAAGCGGGCATTGACCTCGGCCGCGCGGTCCGCGACCTCCTGCTCGAAGGCGGCATACTCCGGAACGTCGGTGCGGCTGGGGACGCCGACCTGCAGCAGGGTGACCCGGCCGTGCAGCTCGGGGTGCTCTTCCAGCAGCCGCGCAAAGGCGGTGAAGCGGCGCGGAATGCCCTTGGTGTAGTCCACCCGGTCCACGCCGAGCAGCAGCTGGCCGCCGGCGGGCACCATGCGGCGACGGAGCTCGCGGGCGTGGGCCTCGGTCTCGGGGGTCCGGGCCTGGGCGGCGAAGGTGGCGACATCGATCGAGATGGGAAACTCGCGCACGTGGGTGCGGCGCCCGCGGTAGCGGATCAGGCCCCGGGTGGGCTCCACCACCGCATCCCGGAACATGCGGCGGGCGCTGTCGAGGAAGTTGCGAACGTCGAGCCCGGTCTGGAACCCGAGGAGGTGGTTGCCCAGCAGCCCGCGCACCAGGGCGCGCGCGTTCGGCAGCACCCGGAGGATGTCCGGCGCCGGCCAGGGGATGTGCCAGAACTGGTGCACGAACAGGTGCCGCACCCGGCGCAGGACCCCCGGCACCAGCGCCAGGTGATAGTCCTGCACCCAGCAGGTGGCCGGCCGGCCCTGTGCCTCCGCGATCGCCGCGGCGGCGAACCGCTCGTTCACCCGCCGATAGGTGAGCCAGCTGGCCGCGTCATACACGAACCGGGGCAGCTGGGCGTGGCAGAGGGGCCAGAGGGCGCGGTTGGCGGTTTCGAGGTAGTAGCCCACGACCTCTTCGGCGGTGAGCCGCATGCGGCGGAGGCGATAGCTGGGGGCTTCTGGCGGCAGGCCGATGGTATCGCCGATGTCGGTGACATCGAAGTCCGCGCTCCCGTGGCCCCACGCGACCCAGGTGCCCCCGGCGGCCGCCATGACCGGCTGCAGTGCGCTGGTCAGGCCACCGGCGGGCCGTGATACCAGTACCTCGCCGTTCGCGCCGCGCGTGTGCACGTACGGCTCGCGGTTGCTGAGCAGGATCAGGGGCGTGGCGGGGGCCCGGGACAGCCAGCGGAAGATCGCCATGGTCGCAGGGTAGCTCCGGAGGGGGCGCGGAGGGAAGCCCCGGGCTCAACTTGCGTCCCCCCATCGGCGGGGCCACGTTTCGGGCGTCCACGCGGCATCACACGTCGGAGGATCACGATGACGGCTCGGCGGCTCAGCGGCTCGGCGGCCTGGGTGCTGCTCGCGGCCCTGGCACTGCTTCAGGCGTGCACCCCGAAGCCCAAGGACCGGATCGCGCTGGTCGGCGGCAACGTCATCAGCGGCGCCGGCGACCCGGTGCTCCGGGACGCGGTCATCGTGGTCCACCAGGGACGGATCGAGACCGTCGCCCCGCGCGAGGGGTTCGAGATCCCCTCCTCCGCGGAGGAAGTGGACGTGACCGGGTCCTGGATCCTCCCCGGCCTGGTGGACGGCCATGGGCACCTGGAGCGCTGGGCGCTGAGCCGCTACGTGATCGCGGGCGTCACCACGGTGCGCGATGTCCACGGCGAACAGGATTCGATCCTGGCGCTGCGGGAAGAGGTGAACCTGGGCGGGCTGGTCGCGCCCCGAGTGTACAGCGCCGGCGCCATGATCGACGGCCCGCCCGCCACCTACCCGTCCGCCACCGAGGTGGCCACCCCCGACTCCGCGCGCCGCGCGGTGGACTCGCGCGCGGTGGCCGGTGTCGACTACATCAAGACCTATACCCATGTCACCCCGGCGCTCTTCCGGCCCCTGCTCGACGAGGCCAACACCTTCAGCATCAAGGTCACCGCGCACCTCGGCCTCACCGATGCGCTGACCGCCAGCCAGCTGGGTGTCGCGGCCATCGAACACATGAGTGGCGTCCCGGAGGCCGCGAGCCCCAAGCCGGACAAGTTCTACGCCGAGCACCGGGCGGGCTTCTTCCGGGGATGGACCTACTTCGAGAAGAGCTGGGCCACGCTGGACAGTGCCGCGCTGGCCCGGGTGGCCCAGACCCTCGCGGAACGGAAGATCATTCTCATCCCGACGCTGGTGCTGCACGAGACCTTCAGCCGGCTCGACGATCCCGCCATCCTCAGCCATCCCGACCTGCGCACCATTCCCGATGCCCAACTGCAGCGCTGGAACCTGCCGGAGATGATCGCCCGGGCGGGGTGGACGGCGAATGACTACCCCGCGTTCCGTGCCTCGCGGGCCAATCAGGACCTCTTCCTTCGGGAGTTCCGCGCCGCCGGCGGGCGGATCGTGGCCGGGACCGATGCCGTCAACCAGATGCTGGTGCCGGGGTGGAGCCTGCACACCGAGCTGGAGCTGCTGGTTACCGCCGGCCTCACGCCGCAGGACGCCATTGAGACCGCCACCCGCAACGCGGCACAACTCCTCGGCGCCGATTCCCTGGGAGTAATCCAGCCGGGCAAGGTGGCCGATCTCCTCATCCTGGGGTCCAACCCCCTCACCGACATCCGCAACACGCGGACGGTGCAGCGGGTCATGGTCCGGGGTCAGCTCTACAACGCCGACTCGCTCAAGGCCGGCCTGTAACCGATGACGTTCGGCCGGGTTCTGCTCGGGTTCGTCGCGGTCGGCGTGTTCCTCCTGGCGTGGAATGAGGTGGGCCGCCGGCTGGGATCGAGCGAGGAACCGGCTGCCGCCGCTCCGGCCGGAGTGCCGTGGCCCTCGCTGCTGGTGGAGGCCGGGCTGCTGACGCTGTTCGCCGGGCTCTGGTTCGGGAGTCTCGGCAGCGGCGGGGCGGTGCTGTTGTTCCTCCTGGTGGGGCTGCTGATGGAGGTGCCCGGCCGGATCCGGGGGCAATCGCTCCGGGCGGTGGCGGTCAAGCCGCTGATCGGTGGGGTGCTCCGGATCCTTGTGGCCGGGGTGCTGCTCGGACTGGTGATGGGGTAGGCGGCGCGGCGGCGCGGCGGCGCGGCGGCGCGGCGGCTCGGCGGCTCGGCGGCTCGGCGGCTCGGCGGCTCGGCGGAAGCTTGAAGCATGGACGGGCGACCACAAGGGTCGCCCGTACCGCTATTGGGGGGCCATGCCCAGCCGCGGCCCATGCGGCTATTGGCGGCGGGCGCGCTGCAGGTGGATCTGGGGGTTCTGCTCGATATAGCGGCGGGTGGCGGCCAGCGCTGTGGGGGTGTGGAGGATCCGGTCGTGATAATTCCGGTGCCAGAGGCGCCGGTGGAATGGCGGCCAGCCGCAGGCCCGGATCCCGCGCAGGTAGCGGACGGTGGTGAGGGATTTGAAGGCGCTGATGATTCTCCCGACGGTGCGACGAGAGGCCTCAGTTCCAGGAATCAGGTGCAGGATGGCGTGAAAGTGGTTCGGCATCACCACCCAGGCATCCAGCTGGAGCCGTGGAAATCGGGCGGGCATCTCGGCCCAGGTTGCCGAGACCACGCGGCCGGGTTCTGAGAGTCGTAATCCGCGCTCGTCATTCAACCCGAAATACCACCAGCCCAGCCGCGTGGTGATGGTGACGAAGTACCAGCCAGGGCGGGAATAATCCCAGCTCCAGAGGCGAATGGAGCGGCGCTGGGGGAGGCAAGCTGCTTCAGGCATGCCCCAAGGCTGGGATCATGGGCGCGGGGCCACCCCATCAATTCGCCATCTCGCGGACCAAGAAAATCGCGCCGAGCCGCCAAGCCGCCAGCCGCCAAGCCGCCGAGCCGCCGAGC
>JANRJZ010000177.1:0-8526 GCA_033763675.1 Gemmatimonadota bacterium | reverse complement strand
CACCGGCCACCAGTGGCCCGGGCCGATCACGTACCAGGGGCGGAGCACCGTGGCCGGCAGGCCGCTCTCCCGGAGCAACGCTTCCGCACGGGTGCGGGCCGCGATGTAGGCCTGCATCACCGGCGCCGGGTGCGCCACGCTCACATAGATGAAGTGCGCCACTCCCGCCGTGACGGCCGCGGGCAGCGCCGCGGCCATGGAGGCGAGGTCCACCCGCAGGAACTCCTGCGCCTTGGCGGGGCTCGGGTGCGGCACGCCCACGAGGTGGACGAAAGTATCGGCCGGCGGGACCTTCGCGGCGTAGCTGAGGCCGTGCAGGGCGTCGCCGGTGACCACCGCCGCGCCCGATGGCACCCGTCCCTCCGATCCGGGACGCGCGAGGGCAGCGACCCGGTGGCCTCGGTCCAGCAGCCGTTCGATCAGACGCCGGCCCATATAGCCGGTGCCGCCGGTGATGAAGACGTCGCGGATGGTCAGCGGACGCCCCGGCCGCCGTAACGCACCATCGTGATCTCGGCCAGGATGGCGAGCGCGGTCTCGGCGGCGGAACGCCCCCCCAGGTCGAGCCCGATGGGGCCGTGCAGCCGCTCGAGGTCGGCGGCGCCGAACCCCTCGGCGCGGAGCCGCGCCCGCCGCGCCTCCTGGGTCTTCCGTGAGCCGATGGCTCCGATGTACGCCGCCGGGGAGCGCAGTGCGATCCGGAGCGCCGGCTCGTCGAACTTGGGATCGTGGGACAGCACGCAGATGTGGGTCGCGGGGGTGATCTCCACCTGCCGGAACGCCTCCTCGGGCCAGCCGAGGATCAGCTCATCGGCTTCGGGGAAGCGCTCGGGGGAAAGGAACGCGGCGCGGCCGTCCGCGACCACCGTGCGGAAGCCGAGCGCGCGTGCCATCGGCACCAGCGCCGCCGCGATATGCACCGCGCCGAAGATCACCAGGGTGGGACGGCGGGGGAACACTTCGAGGAAGACTTCCACCGCGGCCCCCCCGGGCGCCACGACATCCACTGTGGTACTGGCCTCCCGCTTGAGTGCCGCGAGCGCGGGCTGCCGCACCGCCGCCCCCAGCCATTCCGCGCCCGGATCGGGGTCCACCGTGTCGGCCTCGCCGATGGAGGCGGAGCTGCCGAGGTACCGTCCGTCGGGATCTGCGATCACCGTGGCGACCACGACCCCGGCCACCCCGCGGGCGGCGGTCAGCACTCGCGCGGGCACGGTCGGCTGCACCAGCACCTTGATGGTCCCGCCGCAGGCCAGCCCCACCGCCCAGGCGGTTTCGTCGCTCACCCCGAAGGTGACCAGCTTCTGGCCGCCCCCTTCCATCGAGGCCCGGATCGCCTCCGCGGTGGCACCCTCGACGCATCCCCCCGACACCGAGCCCGCCACCTGGCCGCCGCGGGTGGCGAGGAGGCAGGCCCCCTCGGGGCGTGGTGCGGAGCCCCAGACGCTGGTCACCACGCCGCGGCCGACGGAGTCGCCGACGGCCGTGAAGGCCTGCAGTTCCTGGAGGAGATCACGCATGGCGGGGTGGGAAGCGGCGTGGCGGCATGGGACGAGTCTGGCCCCCCGGCGGGGCTTCGGCAAGGTCCCTGTCGCGGGTTACCTTTCCGGCCGGACACCGAGCCCAGGGAGCGTGGCGTGAGCGGGAATGAGCAGCAGGCCCTCGCCGATCGAATCAGCCAGGCCGTGGACGCCGCCCGCGACCGGATTCTCGCGCTGCACCGCTCCTACGTCCAGGTCCGCTCGGTGACCGGCGCCGAGGGGCCGATGGGGCTCCGGGTGGCGGAGACCTTTCGCGAGCGGGGGCTCGAGACCGAGACCTGGGCGGCGACCGCTGAAGAAATGAAGGGCTACCTCGAGCATGTGGGGGAGCAGCCCGGCTACGAGGGGCGCTGGAACGTGGCGGGGAAGCAGCGGGGCACCGGCGGCGGCCGCTCGATCCTGCTCAACGCGCACATCGATACCGTCCCCGAGGGGGATCACTCGCTCTGGAGCCAGCCCCCCTTCGCCGCCAACCTGGTGAAGGGCCGCATCTACGGCCGCGGCAGCTGCGACATGAAGGGCGGCCTCACCACGCACCTGGCCGCGCTCGATGCGCTCGCCGCCTGCGGGCTCCGGCTCAAGGGGGACGTGACCGTCGCCGCCACGGTGGGCGAGGAGGATGGCGGCATCGGCGCGCTGTCCACGGTGCTCCGGGGCTACAAGGCGGACGCCGCGCTGGTGACCGAGCCGACCCAGCTCGCGCTGGTCACCGCCTGCGAGGGCTCGCTGGTCTTCCGGCTGACCATTACCGGCCGCTCCGCCCATGCCGCCACCCGGGACGAAGGCGTCTCGGCGCTGGAGAAGTTCATCCCGATCTTCCAGGACCTGCAGCACTTCGAGCAGGAACGGAACGCCACCCTGCGGCACCCGCTGTACGACGTCTTCGCCAACAAGGTCCCGATCAACGTCGGGGTGGTGCGGGCGGGGAACTGGGCCTCGACGGTGCCGGAGATCCTCGAGGCGGAGATCCGGGTGGGTTTCCTTCCGGGCGAGGAGCTGGAGCCGTTCAAGCGGCTGGTCATCGAGCGCATCATGAAGGTGGCGGCACAGGATCCCTGGCTCCGGCGGCATCCGCCGGTGATCACCTTCTTCGGCGGGCAGTTCATCGCGGCGGAGACCCCCGCGCACTCGCCGCTGGCGGGCGCCATCCGGACGGCGCATCGGCGCGTCACCGGCCGCGAGGCGCCGGTCGAGGCCGCGACCTACGGCGCCGACATGCGGCACTTCATCGTGTTCGGGGGGATGCCCTGCGTGATGTACGGCGCCGGCGATATCCGGGTGGCCCACGCGCCGGATGAGTACCTCGAGGTCGAGGAGCTGCTCACGGCGGTGAAGGTGGTGGCGCTGTTCCTGGCGGACTGGTGCGGGGTGGAAGGGTAGCGCGCGATTCGCCCTCGCGCCGCGTTCGGTCGCGGGGGCACTCCTCGCCCGTCCGCGACGTCAGCCTCGAACCGCCCAACCGCCCAACCGCCCAACCACCCAACCGCCCAACCGCCCAATCGCCCAATCGCCCACCCCCTACCCCATCCCCCCCAGCACCTCTCCCAGCTTTTCCAGCGACGCCACGCTCGCGCACGGCAGGAACCGGTCCACGTAGGGCAGCGCCGCCACCAGGCCGGCGGTCAGCGGCTCGAATCCCGCGCGGCTCGCCAGCGGGTCCAGCCAGACGAGACGATGACAGGCCCGCCGCAGCCGAGCCATTTCTTCCCCGAGAAGCGCCGGATCGCCCCGCTCCCAGCCATCCGACACCAGCAGCACCACGGCGCCGCTCCGGATGGTGCGCCGCACCCAGCGACGGTTGAGCTCCCGCAGGCTGTCCCCGATGCGCGTCCCCCCGCTCCAGTCCACCACCGTGTGCGCCACCCGCTGGAGCGCCGCCTCGGCGCTCCGCACCCGGAGCTGCCGGGTGATCCGGGTCAGCCGGGTGCCGAACACGAACACCTCCACCGGCGCGCCGGAGCGCGCCAGCGCGTGCGCGAACCGGAGCAGGAACCGGCTGTAGCGTTCCATCGAGCCACTGATGTCGCAGATGAGGATGATGGGGCGGGGGCGGCGCCGCCGGTTGATCCATCGCCAGTCGAGCGGCTGGCCCCCGGTGGCGAGGGAACGGCGGAGCAGCTGCCGCATGGCGAGGCGGCGGCCATGGCGGCGGATGCGCCCGCGGCGAGCGGGGCGGAGCGGGAGCCGCGGCTTGAGGGTGGCCAGCATGCGGAGGGCATCCCGCTCCTCCTCCGGGCTCAGCTCGCCGAAGTCGGCCACCCGGAGCGTCTCGGTGTTCGACGCCGCCTGGGGCAGCACCACGGTGAGCGGCTCCCGCCGCTCCTCGCCGAAGCCGGTGTCGGCGGAGAGGTCGAGCCCGCCGGGACGCCGCTCGCGCTGGGCCAGTCGCGGCAGCTGGCCCGAGAGCTCGCCCCCGAAGGCGCCGCGGCGCCAGAACGGCTCGAACGCCTCGTCGAAGACGGGCCGGTCCTCCCGCCGGCGGACGAAGAGGACCCGCCCCGCCGCCTTGACATCCCCCTTCCGCTCTACGCCCAGCAGCCTGAGCGCCTGGGTGAAGCTGCGGGTCTGGTCCGGGTCCACCGGGAGCCCGGCCCGCCGGAGCAGCCGGCCGAAGGCCACGCAGTTGGCGACGAGGGCTTCGCCGTCGATCACGACGCCCGGATCTCGGCGAGCAGGGTCCGGGCACCGGTGCCCTTCATGGCCGAGACGTCCTCCTGGTACTTGAGCAGCACGCCGAGGGTGTCGTCCACCAGTCCCGATTCCAGCCGCTGGGCCCCGAGCGCCGTCAGTGCCGCCGCCCAGTCGAGGGTCTCGGCGATTCCGGGAACCTTGGTCAGGTCCGCCTGCCGCAGGCGCTGGATGAAGCGCACCACCTCCCCGGCGAGAGTCTGGGGAATGTCCGGCTGGCGCGCCAGCAGGATGGCCAGCTCTCGCTCCGCCGTCGGATATTCGATCCATTGGTAGAGGCAGCGGCGCTTGAGGGCGTCGTGGATCTCCCGGGTCCGGTTCGAGGTGAGAATGACCCGGGGTGGGCGGGTGGCCCTGAGGGTGCCGATCTCGGGCACGGTCACGGCAAAGTCGCTCAGCAGCTCCAGCAGGAAGGCCTCGAATTCCTCGTCGGCGCGGTCCACCTCATCGATGAGCAGGACCGGTGGCTCGCCCTTCCGGGGCTCGATGGCCCGGAGCAGCGGGCGCCGGATCAGGAACTCCTCGCTGAAGATGTCCTTCGTCGCCGCGGTGCGCGCCTCCCCGCGGGCCTCGAGCAGCCGGATCTCGAGCATCTGGCGGGGATAGTCCCACTCGTAGACCGCGGTGCTCACGTCGATCCCCTCGTAGCACTGCAGCCGGATCAGCTCGGTGCCGAGCACCCGCGCCAGCACCCGCCCGACTTCGGTCTTGCCCACGCCGGCCTCCCCCTCGAGCAGCAGGGGCCGCCCGAGCGTGAGCATCAGGAACACCGCCGTGGCCAGCTCGCGGTCGGCGATGTAGCCCTCGGCCGCGAACGCGGCCTGGATCTGTTCGATCGTTCTCGTCATCAGCCCCTTGGTGCCCTTAGTGGTGGATACTCAATGTCGCAGGCGCTCCCGCGTGCTCGCGGTCGGAGGGTGGCCGCACAGGATTGGATAGCCCGCCGCGCGGCGCACCCTCCTCCGCTCCGCCGCGGCAGCGCCTACCTTCGCCGAACCGCCGAACCGCCGAGCCGCCGAGCCGCCGATCCGCCGACCCGCCGAGCCGCCGCGCTGCCGCTACTCCGGCGCCTCCAGGTCCCGCGCGTAGTCGGGAAACCGGAACCGCATCTCCCGGCCCAGCATCCCGCCGTGCCCCAGGTCCGCGAGGGTGTCGGCGGTTACCTGCTCCCCGGCCAGGAGGCGGGGCAGCACCAGGTCCGCGGCGGTGGCCATGCTGAACATGCCGCACTGGGGCAGTCCGAGGAGCGTCGTCCTCCCGAGCCGTGCCAGCCAGATCATGGAGCCCGGATGGGCCGGCACCCCACGCCGGAGGAGGGTGCCGCCGAGCGCGTCGAGCGCCTCGAACATCGGGGAGAGCGGGTCGCCGGCGGAGACCCCACCCACCAGGACGAGCCGCACCTGCCGGGCCACCAGCCGGCTGAGCAGTGCCGTGAGGTGGGCGGCCGCCGCGGCCACGTCCTCCTCCGGGACCAGGGTGGTTCCGGCGAAGCGTCCGCCCAGCGCGGTGACCTTGGCCCGGGCGGCGGTGTCGAACCGCTGCAGCGCGCCCGCGGCCAGCGGCTCTGCCGCGATCGCCGCGACCTCCAGCGGGAGGTAGGGCATCACGTCCACCACGGGTGCCGCCGCCTGCGCCACCGCCACTCCCGCCGCGACCGCGGCGCCGGACACCAGGTGCGGCGCCACCTTGGCGCTCGCGACCGGCTGCCCCGTGCGCACCGACTGTCCGTGGAACAGCGAGAAGACCTCGAGCGGATCCACCCGGTTGATCCGGGCCAGCGCCTCGACGTTCACCCGGAGGACGCCGTCGGTCCGGGCGGTGAGATCCACCCGGCTCTGGCGGGGGGATCCGATGAGGACCCCCGGTCCCGCCACGGCCCGGGCCAGCGCGAGCGCCGCCTCGTCCTCGTGCAGGTCCCCCGCCTCGGCCCAGCCGAGCCGGAGCGGGGCGGTGAGGGTTCCGTCCCGTACCGCTCGCCGGATGTCGCTGCGAAGGGCCGCATCCAGCCGGGTGCCCTTGGGAATGGTGCGGTCAGCCAGGCGGATGGGGGCGAGCAGCACCGCGTCGGCCAGCGGGTCCTCCCCGGCGGACGCGATCTGGCCCGGCGATACCCGCTGACTGCGCATGTGCCATCCCCTCGGCTGAGGCCCGGTGCTCCCCAAAGTCTAGCCCCGCCTAGTTCTTCGCGGCTACCTCCGCGTACAGCGCCTCGATGGTCGCCTGGAAATGCTGTTCGACCAGGCGCCGCTTGACCTTGAACGTCGGGGTGAGCAGGCCGCCATCCACGGTCAGGTCCTCGGACAGGATGGCGAGCTTCTTGGGCCGCTCGAACTGCGCCAGGTGGGCCAGCCGCCCGAGCGTCTCCTGCTCCAGCAGCGCGATTACCGGAGCCTCCCGGATCAGCCGGGCGCGATCCGTGATCTCCAGCCCGCGCTCCCTGGCCCAGTGGATCAGCCGCTCGAATTCGGGGACCACCAGCAGCGCCGGAAACGGCCGCCGGTCCCCCACCAGCACCGACTGCGCCACGAACGGCGAGAGCCGGGTCATCCCCTCGATCGGCTGCGGCGCGACTTTCTTGCCGCCCGCGGTGACGATGAGCTCCTTGATCCGGTCGGTGATCGTGAGGAAGCCGTCCTCGTCGAAGGCGCCCACGTCGCCGGTGTGCAGCCAGCCGTCGGCGTCAATCGCCGCCCGGGTGGCCTCGGGATTGTTCCAGTAGCCCAGCATCACCTGCGGTCCCCGTGCGAGGATCTCCCCCTCCGGTCCGATCCGCAGCTCGACCCCCGGATAGGGCAACCCGACGGTTCCCAGCCGCCAATCCTCGGGTCGGTTGGCGGCCAGCACCGGCGAGGACTCGGTGAGCCCGTACCCCTCGTACAGGGGGATGCCCGCTCCCAGGAAGAACCGCCCGACGACCGGAGAGAGCGGCGCCCCGCCGCAGATCATGGTCTCCAGCCGGCCGCCCAGTCCATGCCGGATCTTCCGGAACACGAGGGCATCGGCGATCCGGTGCCGGATCCGGAGCCCGAGCGGCGGCCGCGTGCCGGCGGCCTGGTGGTCCACGATCCGGCCCCCGATCCGGGCGGCCCACGCCACCAGCCGCCCCTTCACGCCCTCGCTGCCCATCACCTTGCCGTAGACTTTGTCGAACAGCCGAGGCACCGCGACCATGCAGTGGGGCCGCACTTCGAGCAGGTTGGCCGGGACCGCCGCCACCGATTCCGCGTAGGCGATGGTCACCCCGCTGTCCCAGTAGTAGTAGGCCGCGGCCCGTTCCAGGACGTGGGAGAGCGGCAGTAGCGAGAGGCCCACCATCCCCGGCCGGGTCCGCAGCGACCCATGCTGCCGGGTGGCGGCAAGCATCGTGGCGATGTTCGCATGGGTCAGCATCACCCCCTTGGGGGTGCCGGTCGTGCCCGAGGTGTAGATGATCGTGGCGAGGCTTTCCGCCGCGATCCCGTAGGCCCGCTTGCGGATCTGCCGGCCCCAGCTGGCGAGGCTCTCGTCCACCCGCTCCAGCAGCGCGTCCAGCGCGGGAATCCCCTCAAGGACGGCCGCCGTGTCGAACACCAGCACCCGGTCGAGGCTGGCCAGCCGGGACTGGATGCCCAGCAGCTTCTCGAGCTGGGCGGAGGTCGAGGCGAACGCCACCCGGGCGCCGCTGTCTCGCAGGATGAACTCGACCTGGTCCGCAGGCAGGGTGGGATAGACGGGCACCACGATGAGGCCCAGCGCCAGCGCCGCATAGTCCACAATGGCCCATTCGGGCCGGTTCTCGGACAGGATCGCGACGCGGTCGCCAGGCCGGAGCTGCCACTCCTCGAACAGCGCCGCCACCCGGGCTACCCGCAGCTCCACCTCGCGGTAGGTCAGGCTCTGCCAGCGGCCGTCGCGCTTGGCGCGGAGCGCCTCCTGCGGGCCGAAGCGGTCGATTGCCTCGAAGAAGACCTGGTTGAGAGTGTGCCGGTCGGAGGGCGCCAGCGGGACGAAGGGGATTGCGGGGGGAAGGGCGGTGGCAGGCATGGCTCACCCTAGGTGATAGGCATGAACCACCCTAGCATGGCCCGGCTTAAGATCCCGTGAAGGTGGGCTGCAACTTCCCAGTGGTACGCCGGCGGGCGGCCTCCGGGACCTGGCTCATCGCGTACTCCGCCAGTGCGGTGATCGTGAGGCTGGGATTGACGCCGGGGTTGGCGGGCATGATCGACCCGTCCACCACGTACAGTCCCGGATACCCGTGTACCTGGCAGTCGGCGCCGATGACCCCCTCCTCCGCGTCGGCCCCGATGGGGCAGCC
>JANRJZ010000176.1:0-21081 GCA_033763675.1 Gemmatimonadota bacterium | reverse complement strand
TATCATCGGCGGGGCGACGGGCCGGTGGATTGACGGTCGGACGGTCGGACGGTCAGACGGTCGGAGAATCGACAGTGATGGGGGAGTCCGCCTGTCATTGCGAGGCCCCGGAGGGGCCGAAGCAATCCCCCACCCCCGCGCCTGTCATTGCGAGGCCCCGCAGGGGCCGTGGGCCTGCGCTTGTCATTGCGAGGCCCCGCAGGGGCCGTGGGCCTGCGCTTGTCATTGCGAGGCCCCGCAGGGGCCGAAGCAATCCGGCCGCCTGCGCGCGGAGCCACCGGATCGCGTCGTCGCGCTGCGCGCTCCTCGCGATGACAGCTAGGGCTACCCTTGGCACCGCCCGACCGCCTACCCCTCCTCCCCCAGCGCCTCCAGGTCTGCCAGGTCCTTCTTCCGCCCCGCCGCCCGCTTGTTGGCCACCAGCGCCGCCCGGCCAAGAAACGGGACCGGCCGCCCGCGCACCTCGTGCACCACCCGGTGCTCCCACGCCGCCGCGAAGTCCGACACACCGGAGATGCTCACCAGGAGATCAATCCGGTTGGGGGGCAGGCCGAACTGGATGACATTGTCGGGACGAGTCAGGTCGGCGGGGCTGAGCGAGAGGCTGCCAAGCGGGGCACCGAATCGGGCGAGCGCCGTCCAGACCCGGGCAGCGTTGTCCGGAGACGCATCGAGCCAGAGGTCGAGATCCTGGGTGGCGCGCGGGACGCCGTGGATCGCGAGCGCATGGGCTCCGACTACGAGGAAACGTGCCCCGGCGTCCAGCAACTCGCCCAGCAGGTCCGCCCAATCGTCGTTCATCCGCGCCGGGTCAGCCGGATGGGCATATCACCCCTCGCATAACTCGGCCGCGGGCTCCCGGCCAGCTCCCACATCCGGGCCGACAGCTCCCATACCATAGCCAGGCGCTGCTCGGCCGTCGTCTCGGCCGAAAGATCGTCTCCCGGCTCCTCGCCGAGGCGAAAGATCCGCACCGGCCAGCCCTGGCGAGCAGTCACGCGGGCGTTGGAAGCATCGTCTTGCATCCGGGAAATGTAAGGCCCCGCCCGGAACTCCACGAGTAGCACCCCCCTCCGCTCGCGAGACCCCGCATCCTCGCCGACCCCACTCCGGCCCCCCACGCGCGACACCCCGGGCCGCTCAATCCCGCCGGGGCACCACTCGGCCCCCGGGCCGGCCGTCTCGACTGGAGCGCCAGCCCCATCGGCAGCCGATCGGGGGGAGCCGGAGAGATCCCCCCCGGGTTCCACTTCGGGGCGGGCGCGTTCTGGCGCCGTCGGCACCCCGTCGCCTGTACCAGCCGCCGGCTCCGTTCGCCCGCTCCTTTCCTCGACCGGCTGCCGCGTGTCCTCGGCTCACCCCCCGGGCGCCTCGTCCCGCACCCACGCCCGCTCATCCCGCAATCTCCGATGCCTCGCCCCGCGATCCCCGATCCCTCGACTCCGATTCGGCACCCCTCGGCCCCGGACACCTCCCGCTCGCCGGCACTTCCCCGCGCCTCGCCACCAACCCGGTCCGCCTGGTCCCCCGTCCGCCCTCCCGTTAGCCCCGTCCGGCTGGCATGCTCCTCGCGTACTTCCCCCAAAACCGCTCGTTTTTGCCCTGAAGTGTCCACTTTGGGAGACAAAAGCCCGGGGGGAACAGAACCATGGATGCCGATACCCGCCGCCGCATCGAGATGGGGCAGCGCATTCTCCACTTCTCCCGCCAGCACCCGGCCGACGACCCGGGGCACCAGGCGGTGGTGAACCGGCTCGCCGACCGGCTGGAGCAGGCCCGGCGCTCCCAGGCGCGGGAGCTCTCCGGCCACAAGCACGAGGCGGCCGCGATCGCACATCGGGACGAAGTTCGCGCCTCCATCCAGCTCGACCTCGTGGTCCTCGCCAGCCTCTGCCGCATGGCCCATCGCGACGGCCTGGACGGGGTGGACCTGATCCGCCTCCCGCAGCCGAAGGACAACCTGGTCGCCTTCCACACGGTCGCGCGCACCATCGAAGGGCAGGGGAAGGAGCACCGGGAGAAGTTGCGGGACTACGGCCCGATCGACGTACTGCTCGACCGCCTGGCCGCGTCGCTGGAACAGTTCGAGTCGCTCGAGGCACTGAAGAGCGGCAGCTTCCTCGCCCATGTGGGGGCCTACGGTGGGCTGCGGGGGCTGGGCATGGAGATCGTCCAGCTCGCCCGGCACCTCGATTGCCTCAACCGCCACCGGTTCCAGGGACGCACCGAACTGCTCGCCGCCTGGAAGAGCGCGCGCAACGTGGCCTGGAGGGGGCGGCGGGACGACGGGACGACGGACGAGGCAACGGTCGCGTAGGGAGGGACGGCTGTCATTGCGAGGCCCCGCAGGGGCCGGAGCGATCCGGCCGCCTGCGCGCGGAGCCACCGGATCGCGTCGTCGCGCTGCGCGCTCCTCGCGATGACAACCAGGGGGCTACCTTCGGCGCGTCCTGCCGTCCTGCCGTCCCGTCGGTCAGAACTCAAACCCCGCCGCCACGTTCACATGCGTCGCCTTGAGCTCCCCGACGCCCGCCCCATACGTGGTCTTCGCCTGCCGCAGCTCAAGCCCGAACAGGAGCGGCGCCGGGCGCCAATGCACATGCCCCCCCCAGGTGACGTTCTTGAGCCGCTGCACGGTAGTGTCCAGGTCCGCATCCTTGGGATCATCCATCCCGAAGCTCCCGCCCAGGGTCCACTCCGGCGTGGGCCGGATGTTGAGCTGGCCCCACCCTCCCTTGGTGCGGATGGTGCGCCCGCCGAGCCCGAAGACCTGCCCGATGGACCCGCCACCGAGCCCCGCGATCCCCTCGCCGCTGAACGCCTCTCCCCGTACCTCAAGGTGCTTGCCCAGCGGCAGCAGCAGCAGCGCCGCGACGGCCTTGGAGGCAAGCGTGGTGTCACCCGCGGTGCTGAGCCAGCCGTAGTGCCCGCCGGCTGAAACCTCTCCCGCGGTCTCGCCGCTCCCCCAGCGCACCCGGAGCCGCCCCTGCAGGTAGGGTCGCTTGGTCTGCTCCGCCCGGTCGAAGTCCGTCGCGAACGGCGGCTGCGGCGTGTAGCCCGTCGGCGCCAGCACCGCCCCCTCGAGCTGCACCCGCGCGTTTTTCCCCTGCACCACGTCCCCGGTGAAGCGGATCTGCGGAATCCAGAGCCAGAGGTTGCCGCTGCTGGAGAGGGCGCTCAGCCCGAAGCTCGATGTCGTGACGGGATTCAGCTCCACGATGGGTGGCGCCTCCTGCCCGATCAGCATCGAGAACCGGTTCCATTGTCCTTCCAGCCAGGCCCGCCGGATCCGCAGCAGCGGAAAGGTCCGCCCTCCATTGGAAGGCTGCTGCCCGCCAAAGAAGTCGGCGTCCAGCTCCGCCCGCCACTCGGCGCCGCCCAGTTCGGGGAGAAAGGCCCGCACCATCACCCGGGTCTGCCGCAGCGTCCCGCCGATGCCGTCGGTGGGAAAGCTGTCGGCCGCCGTCTCCGGCACTGCGAACTGGGGCAGGTCGCTGTTGTTGGTCCGGGCCGAGGTGTAGAACCCGTTGAGCAGGATGGTGCCGTGGAAGCTGACGTCCACGCCGGGGCGGTCCTGCTGGGCGGCGAGCCCGTCGGCGGCCAGCAGGGGCAGCGCGAGCGCCAGGGCCAGAACTCGAGAAGTACGCATGGTGTCCATGTGGTTGACGGTGTCCCGCTCCGCCGGGTATGCTACCCCGGTGCGGATCCCCCCTCTACTCCGACTGACGGCCCTGATCGGATGTCTCGCGGCCCAGCCCGGTGTGGCGCAGGTCGCCGTGAGTGGCCGGCTGACCATCCTGGACCGGGGCGACCGCCCCGGGCAGGACGTCGGGAACGCGGTGCTCTGGCTCGAGTCCCCGACCCTCCCGGCCGCGATGCCGGTGGAGACCCGGATCGTGACGGAGGGGAAGCAGTTCGTGCCCCGGATCGTCGTGGTCCCCGCCGGCTCCACCGTCCGGTTCCCCAACAACGACCCCTTCAACCATAATGTGTTCTCCCTCTCGGAGCAGGGGTCCTTCGACCTGGGCCTGTACGGCCGGGGAGAGGAAAAGGGCACCGTCCTGGCACACTCCGGCCTGGTCCAGGTCTACTGCAACGTCCACGCGCAGATGAGCGCGGTGATCCTGGTGCGGGGTAACGGCCAGTGGGTCCGCCCCGGCTCCGACGGCAGCTTCCGCTTCAGCGACGTCCCCGCCGGCGACTACACCCTCCACGTCTGGCACGAGCGGGCCCAGCCGGTGAGCCAGCCGCTCCGGGTCGGCGCCGCCGCGCCGGCGCCGCTCGCGCTGACGCTGGATGCCCGCCGCTGGCGTTTCGTGCAGCACAAGGACAAGACCGGCCGGGCCTACTCCGACCGCGGCCGACGGTACTAGCGTTGCCCCGCCCCCGTCTCGCCCTCAAGATCTTCGCCGCCACCGCCCTGGTGGTGGTGCTGGCGCTCGGCGTGGCGCTGCTCTTTACTCGCCACTTCGCCATCCGCGCCGCCGAGGAGTCCATCGGGCGCGGACTGGCGGCCACCGCCTCGGCCCTTACCGACCAGCTGGAGAGCCGCTCCCACACCCTGCAGCAGGTGGCCCGCGCCCTGGCCCAGGTGCCCACCTACGTCTCCCGCATCGAGCTGGGGTTCCAGTCGGAGGGGCGCTCCGACCTGCTGGACCAGGCGGCTGAGTTCCAGCAGCAGGGGGAGGCGGACTGGGCGCTGCTGACCGACGACCAGGGGACGCTCCAGGCCTTCACCCGCAGCAACGAGCTCTTCGGCATCTCCCTGGCCGGCGAGGGGAGCATGGTGGAGCAGGCGCTGCTCGGCTCCTCCGCCACCGGGACCTGGGTGGAGCCGGACAACGCCGCCTTCCAGGCCGCCGCCGTGCCTATCCGGGTGGGAGAGGGGCCGGTGCGCGGGGCCCTGGTGATGGGGCTCGCGCTGGACAGCGCCTTCGCCGCCCGGCTCAAGCGGCAGACCGCCTCCGAGATCGTCTTCGTGGTGCTCGATACCCTGGACCAGCCGCTGGTGGTCGCGAGCACTCTGGCCGGAGACGTTGCGGCGGCGGTGGCGGGGCAGGTCACCTTCGACCGGCTCTCCACCGAGGACACCGCCGCCTCGCACCTGCGCCTGGATACCGGTGGGGACACCTGGATCGGGGAACTCGGCGTGCTGCGGACGGCCTCGGGCGCACCGGTGGGCGGCTTCGCGGCGCTCCGTTCCCGCGCGGTGGAGCTGGCGCCGTATGCCCGGCTGCAGCAGGCCATCCTCATTGCCTTCGTGGGCGGGCTGCTCTTCGCCTCGCTCGGGGCGCTGCTGCTGGCGCGGGGCATCGCGCGGCCGGTGCGGGAGCTGGTGGCGGTCACCCGACAGGTAAGCGCCGGCAACTACGAGGCCGAGATCAAGGTCGGCAGCCGGGACGAGATCGGCGAGCTGGCCGAGGCCTTCAAGGGGATGGTGGCGGAGCTCAAGGAGAAGCAGCAGCTGGTGGACTTCCTGAGCGCGACCGGCGCCCACACGGTCGCCATGCGGCCCAGCATCGCGGTCAACGCCGTGGGGCCGATCCCCGGCGAGGTCTTCGCCGGCCGCTATGAGATCAAGCGCGTGCTGGGGCTGGGGGGGATGGGGGTGGTGTACCGCGCCGTGGACCGGGAGCTGGACGAGCAGGTGGCCATCAAGCTGCTGCACGGGGAGATGGTCCGCCGGGACGCCTCGCTGCTGGAGCGGTTCAAGCAGGAGATCCGCCTCGCGCGCCGGATCACCCACCCCAACGTGGTCCGCACCCACGACCTGGGTGAGGCCGACGGGCTCTACTTCATCACCATGGAGTTCGTGGAAGGCACCAGCCTCGACGACCTCATCCGGAAGCGCGGCAGGCTCCCCGTCGGGGTGACCCTGACCGTGGCGCGCCAGCTGCTGCGTGCCCTCGAGGCCGCGCATGCGCAGGGCGTCGTGCACCGCGACATCAAGCCGCAGAACATGATCGTGGATGCCCAGGGGTTCCTGAAGGTCATGGACTTCGGCATCGCGCGGCTGGCGGACAATTCCAAGGGCCTCACCATGGACGGCGCGGTGGTCGGCACCCCCGACTACATGGCGCCGGAGCAGCTCCTGGGCCGCGAGGTGGACGGCAGGGCGGATATCTACGCCACGGGGGCGGTGCTGTTCCAGTGCCTGACGGGAGAGCGGCTCTTCCCCGCCGATTCCCTTCCCACCCTCATCATGAAGCAGGTGGAGGAGCCGGCCCGTGATCCCCGGACCCTGAGCCCCGAGGTCCCGCCCGCGCTGGCGCAGGCCGTCCTCAAGGCGCTGGCCAAGGACCCCGCGGCGCGGTTCCAGACGGCACACGACTTCGCGGTGGCGCTGGAGCGGATGTAGGGGGCCGACGGGACGACGGGACGACGGGACGACGGGACGAGGGCGACGGTGCCGCGGGGGAGCGGAGGAGGGTGCGCCGCTCGGCGGTCTCCCCAATCCTGTGCGGCCACCCTCCGACGCGACAACGCGGCTGCGTCGCCCACATTTCCCCGTTCCCCCGTTCCCCGTTCCCCTCTTCCTGTTTCCGTGAAGTGTGGCTAGCCTCCCGGTCATGAAGCCGACCCCCATCGCATCCCTCACCCCTGCCGCCCTCGCCACCGCCTCCTGGGACGACATCCGGCCGCTCTACCAGGAGCTGCTCGACCGGCCCCTCGCCGAGGGCGGGGTGCCGGCCTGGCTGGCGGACTGGTCGCGGCTGGAGGAGGTCGTGGGGGAGGCCGCGGCGCTGGCGATGATCGCCTACACCTGCGACACCACCGATCCGTCCAAGGAGGCGGCGCACCTTCGGTACTCCGGGGAAATCCTGCCGCGGCTGGAGGAGCTGGAGGTGGCCCTGGCCCGGCGGCTGCTGGAGACCGGCTACAGCCGGCCGGAGCTGACGGTGACCCTCGCGCGCTTCAAGACCGGGGCCGAGATCTTCCGGGAGGAGAACGTCCCCCTCGCCACCCAGATCGAGGAGCTCTCCACCCGCTACCAGAAGGTGACCGGCGGGCTCACCGTCGAGTGGGACGGCGTCGAGAAGACCCTGCCCGAGCTGCAGCCCTACCTGCAGCAGCAGGACCGCGCGGTGCGGGAGCGGGCCTTCCGGCTGAGCTCGGGCGCCTACGCCGAGCGGCGGGACGAGCTGGCGGGGATCTTCGACGAACTGTTCGACCTCCGGAGCCGGACGGCCCGGAACGCCGGCTTCGCCGACTACGAGAGCTATGCCTTCAAGGCCAAGTGCCGCTTCGATTACACCCCCGCCGACTGTCGCCGCTTCCATGAATCGGTCGAGGCCGTGGTGGCCCCCGCCGTCGCCCGGGTGATGGAACGCCGCCGGCAGCGGCTGGGCGTGGCGGAGCTCCGGCCCTGGGATGTCGGCCCCGATCCGGAAGGGCGGCCGCCGCTCCGGCCGTTCCGGGCGCCGGAGGAGCTGGAGCAGGGGGGGCAGCGGATCTTCGACCGGGTGGGCGCGGAGTTCGGCCGGCAGTACCGCATCATGATGGACGAGCGGCTGCTCGACCTCGGCGTCCGGAAGGGGAAGGCCCCCGGCGGCTACTGCGAGACGCTGCACCACCGGGGCCGGCCCTTCATCTTCATGAACGCCGTCGGGGTGTTCGACGACGTCTCGACCCTGCTGCACGAGGCGGGGCACGCCTTCCACGCCTTCGAGGCCCACGCCCGGCCGCTGGTCTGGGAGCGGCACCCAGGGCTCGAGATGTGCGAGCTGGCGTCGATGTCCATGGAGCTGCTCGCCACGCCATACCTGGGAAAGGCCACCGGCGGCTTCTTCTCGGAGGAGGAGCTGGTGCGGGCCCGGGTGGAGCACCTGGAGGATGTGCTGGTCACGCTCTCGCACGTGGCCTCGGTGGATGCCTTCCAGAGCTGGATCTACACCAGCGGGGCGGGGCGGGACGGGGCAGCGCGGGACCAGGCCTGGCTCAGGATCCGCGGCCGGTTCGAGCGCGGCATTGACTGGAGCGGGCTCGAGCGGGAGCGGATCGCGCGCTGGTACCGCCAGCTCCACATCTTCCTCTATCCCTTCTACTACATCGAGTACGGCATCGCCCAGGTGGGGGCGCTCCAGGTCTGGCGCAAC
This sequence comes from Gemmatimonadota bacterium, assembly GCA_033763675.1. Classification (GTDB taxonomy): domain Bacteria; phylum Gemmatimonadota; class Gemmatimonadetes; order Gemmatimonadales; family GWC2-71-9; genus JADJOM01. Next base: position 12,985 of record JANRJZ010000176.1, on the reverse strand, counting down.
AGCCTCAAGGACCAGGGACAGGCCGTGGCCCGCTACCGCGCGGCGCTGGCGCTGGGGAACACCCGGTCGTTGCCGGAGCTGTACCGCGCGGCGGGGGTGGAGTTGAGCTTCGATGCCGGGCTGATGGGGGAGCTGGTGGAGGTGGTGGAGGGGGAACGGGAAGAGCTGCGGTAGAACGGGGGACCGGGGAAACGGCGAATCGGGGAAACGGGGAATCGGGGAAACGGGGAAACGGGGAAACGGGGAAACGGCGAGCGGGAGGCTGGTGAGGCTGCCGTGGGGGAGCGGTGACCGAGCGCCCCTCAGGAGCCGCGGAGCGGCGACTCGGGCGCGAGGGAATGGCTGCGCCGCGCGGCGGTCTATGCGTTCCTGTGCGGCCACCCTCCGACGCGACACCACGGTCGCGCCGCCCGTGCCAGCACCTGCCTATTTGTGTCTGTAGATCACTCTTCCGCGAGTGAGATCGTACGGAGACAACACGACGGTCACGCGGTCCCCTTCCAGGACCCGGATCTTGAACTTGCTCATCTTGCCGGCCGCGTAGGCGAGGATCGTATGGCCGTTCTCCAGGAGCACCCGGTAATTGCGATCCGGGAGGACCTCCTGGACCACGCCTTCCATCTCGATGCCTTCTTCCTTCGCCATTCACGCTCTCCGACGGGGGATGTCTGCCGCCCCCCAAGGGGGGCGCGGGGCGGGGTAGAATCTTGCCCGGAGGGGGCCGGGGCGCAATGGACGGCCCCCGATGACAAACGGGGGCCGGTCTTGCGACCGGCCCCCGTCTGTGTCAGCCCAGTGAGCTTACTTGACCTTGGTGACGTTCTCCGCCGCGGGGCCCTTGGCCCCCTCGACGATGTCGAACTCAACCCGCTCACCTTCCGAGAGGCTGCGGAAGCCATCGGCCTTGATGGCAGTGTGGTGGACGAAGCAGTCCTTGGAGCCGTTCTCGGGCGTGATGAACCCATAACCCTTGGCGTCGTTGAACCACTTCACCGTGCCGGTGACGCGAGGCATGCTGCTGTACTCCGTTCGGAAGGGGACATCGTCGGGGTCCGGAATGCCGGGTACCACCGACAGGGAAAACGGGCACGGGACTGTCCCGGCCCATACTCTGACTGTAAAAAGAGACCCGAGCGTGGTGCCCGGGTCTCGCAAGTTTCCTGTAGGGAGGACCTGCTCGATTGTACCCGGCCAAGCCATCTGGCCAATTCCAGCCGACACCAATATCTGAGATTCCGGGAATTCGTCAAGGGGGGGGTCTAGGGGCGCCACCACCGCATGGCCGCCTGGGCCCATTCCCCGCTCCGGCGCCGCAACCCCCTGGTGGTGGCCCGGTTGAGGGCCAGCAGAAACTCGGTCGCCGAGGGGAACCGCTGGTCCACTTCGGCGTGGAGCGCCCGCTCCAGCACCCGGGCCAGGTCGTCGCTGACGTCGTTCCGCAGCTCCCGCAGCTCCGGCCGCTGGTTGGTGGTCTGCCGGGTCAGCACCTGCTCCACCGTCTTCCCGAAAAAGGGGGGCTCCGCCAGCAGCGCGAAGTACGCCACCGCCGCCAGGCTGTAGAGGTCGGAGCGCTGGTCCACCCGCTCGCCCAGCAGCTGCTCGGGGCTGGCGAACATCGGGGTGCCGCTCTGACTGGTGGCCCCTCCGAACCGCCCCTGCCCCCGGAGCGCCAGCGCCAGCCCGAAGTCGGTGATCTGCACCGCGCCGGTCTGGTCGATGAGCATGTTCTCGGGCTTGAGGTCCCGGTGCACCAGCCCGCTGGCGTGGGCCTGGGCCAGCGCGCTGAGCGATTCCTTGAGCAGCCGGATGACCCGCTCCAGCGGCATCGGGCCCTCCTTCTCCACCAGCTGCGCCAGGTTCGGTCCCTTCACCAGCTCCATGGTGTACCAGAGGAGCCCCGACCGCCCGCCGATATCATAGATCTGCACGATGTTGGCATGGCTCAGGCGGGCCGCGAGCTGGGCCTCCCGCCGGAACCGTTCCACCACCCCGGGATCCGCCGTGAGGTGGGGGTGCAGGATCTTGAGCGCCACTTCCCGCTCGAGGTGCAGGTCCCGTACCCGGTACACCCGGCCGTAGCCGCCGCGGCCCAGCAGCGAGAGCAGCTCGTAGTCGTCTCCCAGCGCGCGGCGGAGCCGCTTCTCCCAGTGCCGGCCGTCGTCGCTCTCGCCGGGGAGGAGCCGCGGGTTCACCTGGACCATCACCGCGGCGTTCTCGAAGGTGCCGGCGTCGGAGGCGAAGTCCTCCAGCATCTCCGCGGCGGTGAGGTAGCGGTCGTCCGGCGCCGGCCGGAGGCTCCGGAGCAGGATCCGCTCGATGGCGCGGGGACAGTTGGGGCGGAGCTCGGAGGGGGGACGCAGCTCCAGCGAATCGAGCGGCGGCTCCTGGCCGGTGACCGCGTAGTAGAGAATCCCCCCGGCCGTGTAGATGTCGCTGGTCGGGTCGCCCGCGGCGCCTCCGCGAATCTCCGGCGCCATGAACGCCTGGGCGCTCGGCGCCTCGCCGGGGGGGATCGCCGGGAGGGTCCAGTTGGAGAACCGGAGGTCGGTGACGGTGCCTCGACCCCCCAGGTTCACCAGCAGGGAGGTCGGCGCGATCCGGCGCACCACGACGCCATGGGCATGGGCATGCTCCAGCCCGCTCAGGACGTCCCGCGCCAGGATGTGCACCGCGGGGAAGGGGCGGGGGCCGCGCTGCGCCGCCTCCATCAGGCTCTCCCCCTCGATCCAGTTACCCACCCGGTAGGCGAGCTCCCCCACGATGCCCGCGTCGTAGACATGCCGGATCGCCGGGTGATCGAGCTGGGCCAGCGCCTCCGCCTCGCGCAGGAACCAGGCCCGGGTCTGGTCATTGGGATAGAGGTTGACGCGGAGGGAGACCCGCCGGTTGAGCAGGGTGTCGCTGGCGGTAAACAGCACCCGCTCGCGGGAGGCGGCAACCATCGTCTCCAGGCGGTAGCGCTTCCCGAGCGCCGACTCCACTCGTTCGAAGATCGTGAGAGGGGGCGGGGTGCTGGTCATGCGGAGGACCTACGCATCCGCCACGATCGGCACCGGGCGGGTGCCGCGGCGGCGTTCGTACCGGCCCCGCTGGCCGCAGCGGCTGGGGCTGCACCAGCGGCGGGCCTGCTGGGCGCTCTCATCGGCGAAGTACACCGCGCAGTCGGGGTTGGCGCAGTGCCGCACCAGCAGCAGCGGATTGGCGAGGGTCTGCGCCGCCGAGAGCGCGATCGCCTGCAGGGCCGTAGGGGGCCGCGCCGCCTGGAAGCGGAGCCGCCAGCTCCCGGCGACCCGCACCAGCTGCTCCCGTCCATCCAGCGCCGCCAGCCGGGTGTTCACCGCCTCCACCACCGAGGGGGGCGGGCTCCGGCCATCGTCGAGGGCGTGCGCCAGCGCCAGCAGCTGGGCGCGGAAGGTGAGGGCCTCGGTGAAGCCGGCCCGGTCGGCCGGAGGCTCCAGCCGGAGCGCCTTGGTCCAGCGGTGCAGGGCGCCCGGGTCGGGAAGGGTGTCGCGGGGACCCGGGGGGGTGTGGATGGTGTTGACGAACTCTAGCCACAGCGCGTCACCGAGCAGGAGGAACTCGGGGTCGCTCATCGCTCAGGGATCCTCGGCGACGTGCACCGCGTCCCGGCCGGCGCGCTTGGCGCGATAGAGCGCCGCGTCCGCCGCCACCAGGATCGCATCGGGGGAGGCTCCGTGCCGCGGCGCCTCCGCCAGCCCGATGCTGAGCGAGGGCTGCCCGAACTCCGGCTGCGCCTTCCCCACCAGCGCCACCGCCCGCTGCACCCGGGCCGCAAAGACCCGGGCCTCCTCCGCGCTCGTCATCGGCAGGATGACCAGGAACTCGTCCCCGCCCATGCGGCCCACCGCGTCCAGCGAGCGGCACTGCTGCCGGATCGCGGTCGCGATGGCGACCAGCAACCGGTCCCCCGCGGCATGGCCCAGGGTGTCGTTGACCAGCTTGAAGCGGTCCACGTCGATCCCTGCCACGCAGGTCCGGATCTGGTGCCGGTGGGTACGGGAGAGCTCCGCGGCGAGCCGCTCCTCCATGGCGCGGCGGTTGAGCAGCCCCGTCAGCGGGTCGGTGCTCGCGGCGCTCTGCAGCTGCTCCACCAGCTGCGCGTTCTTGAGCGCGATCGCCGCTGCGAACGCCAGGGTGCCCGCCAGGTCCGACTCCGCTGGTCCGAATGCCTGCTCATGCAGCCGCGGTCCGAGCGCCAGCACCGCCAGCCGCTCGGCGCCGGCGGAGAGGGACACCACCAGCTGGGTCGTGGGAGGAAAGAGCGTGGCGATGGCGGTGTCGTTGGCGGTGGTGACCGGGCTGTCCCCGGGGAGCGTCCGCTCCAGCTCCGCCCCCGGCACCGGCGCCAGCGACATGGAGCCCCTGAGCGACCGCACTACCTTGGGGATGTAGACCTCCCCCATGGGCCGGTACAGGCAGGCCCACCAGCAGAAGAACACCTCGGCCATGAAATCGAGGATCAGGTTCTCGGTCTCCTCGCCGGAATGCACCGACGAGAGCAGCCGCGCCACCTGCCGCAGCGCCCGGAGCTGGAACACCGCGTCGTCGAGCTGGCTTTGCCGCTCCCGGAGCACCCCGTGCAGCTCCAGGATCACCGAGAGCCCCAGGGCGATCGGCGTGGCGTGACCCCGCAGCTCGGGCGCCACCCCAGCGTCCGCGAAGATGGCGATCTCCGTCTGGCCGCTGGAGAGCCGGATGACTTCGACTGCACCCGGAAGCCAGTCCGGGGGCGGCTGGAGTGGCACCAGAGCCCCGGGGGAGTTCACCTGAAACCAGATGCGCTCATTCCCGAATCGGGCAACCAGGGCGTCCCGGCAGCGATCGAACAGCTCGGTGTCGGAGCTGGCGCTCCGGCATGCAGTGGCGAAGGCGCTGGGCAGCGACGCGAGCGCCGCACTGGGGGAGGAATGCATCCTGTTGTCCAATATAGTGATAGCCGCCCCGGGAGGCGAGGTTGGACAATCGAGTGGGGACGGCCGGCGGATGCGGTGAGACGTCGCGAGTGCGGGCCCCCCCCGCTCGGGATCAGTCCAGCAGGCCGCCGAGCTTCCCCGCCAAGTGCCGCAACTCCACGAGGAGGGCCGGTCGGGGACCGGTCGGGTGGCGGGTCAGGATATCCACCACCCCGTCGAACCACCGTCGCACCGCGGGGCCGCCCCCCGGCGCGTAGGTGGAGAGATACTCCGGCCCCAGCCGCCTGACGTCCGTAAGCAGCGCCCCGCAGGCGTAGATCTCGTGGGCGGCAAGGACGTCGAGCGCGGTGGTCTCGGCCGCGGCCAGGGAGGAGAGGAACTCCATCCGTGCCACCTCCCAGCTGCGCTGCTTCCCCCGGGAGTCGAAGCGCGGCTCCAGCACCTGCCCCAGCAGGTCCGCCACCCGGTCGCCGAACTTGTCCCGCACCTTGTCCAGCAGGAGCTGCCGCCGCGGGGCCTCCGCGTCGTTCACGACCGGGCGCAGCACCCCGGCGACGATGGCCGTCTCCTCCGCGCCGTGTCGCGCCAGGATCACGGCCACGTTGGCGGGCGCGGTCGGCCAGCTGCCCGTGCCGCTCTCCCGCGGCCGGCTGGTGCCGTGCTTGGCCGCGAAGGCGAAGGCATGCGCGATCCGATCGGAGTAGCCATGGCTCATGGGATTCCCAGCAGCTTATGGGTCTGGAGGCTCAACCGCCACTCGGGGTGGCTCAGGCAGTAGGCGACGGCCCGGTCGGTGTTTGCGGCGCGGTCGGGGCCGTCCATCGGCTGCAGGAAGAAATGCCGGAACGGGAGCTGGCGGAAGCGCTCCGGTTCCGCCCCCTCCTGCGGGAAGACCAGCTTGAGCTCGTCCCCCGCGGTAAGCACCAGCGGGGCACCGGCCTTGGGGCTCACGCAGATCCAGTCGAGGCCCGGAGGCGCCGGCTGGGTGCCGTTGGTCTCCACCGCGATCTCGAATCCCGCCGCGTGCAGCGCGTCAATCGCCGCGGCGTCGAGCTGCAGCAACGGCTCGCCGCCGGTGCACACCACCAGCGGGCGGGCTCGCGGGTCGGCGCCGGCCGGCCAGGCGCCGCGCACCGCGCCCGCCAGCTCGGCGGCGGTGGCGAACTTCCCGCCCCCCGGCCCGTCGGTCCCGACGAACTCGGTGTCGCAGAAACGGCAGACCGCCGTGGCCCGGTCCGCCTCGCGGCCGGTCCACAGGTTGCAGCCCGCAAAGCGGCAGAACACCGCCGGGCGTCCCGCCTGCGCACCCTCCCCCTGGAGAGTGTAGAAGATTTCCTTGATGGCGTAGGGCATGGGGCTATTGGGCGGTCAGGCGCTTGGGCGATTAGGCGGTTGGGCGACAGGGGAGCCGCTCGGACCGTCCGACCGTCCGACCGACCGACCGTCCGTCGTCCCGACGTACGGCGCCGGGTCCTCGATCCCGTTCTCCCGGAACCCCTTGAGCCGGAGCAGGCAGGAGTCGCAGGCTCCGCAGGCTTCGCCCGTGGGGGAAGGATCATAGCAACTCCGGGTCACGCTGTAATCCACGCCCAGCTCCCGTCCCAGCGCGACGATCTCCCGCTTGGTGAGGTGGATCAGCGGCGTATGGATGCGGATCCGTGCGCCGCCCTCCACGCCGGCCTTGGTGGCGAGGTTGGCCATCTGCTCGAACGCCGCGATGTACTCCGGGCGGCAGTCGGGGTAGCCGCTGTAGTCCAGGGCGTTCACTCCGATGAAGATGTCGCTGCTCCGGAGCACCTCGGCCCAGGCCAGGGCGTAGCTCAGGAAGATCGTGTTGCGCGCCGGCACATAGGTGACCGGGATGTCGCCGCCGACGTCGGCCACGCTCGCATGCTTGGGCACGGGCAGGTCGCTGGTAAGCGCCGAGCCGCCGAAGTAGCGCAGGTCAATCGCGACGACGGTGTGCTGCACCACCCCCGCGCGGCGGCAGACCTCGCGCGCCGCCGACAGCTCGACGGCATGCCGCTGGCCGTAGCGGAAGCTGAGCGCGTAGGCGGCGAAGCCATCGCGCTTTGCTACCGCCAGGGCCGTGGCGGAGTCGAGGCCGCCGGAAACCAGCACCACGGCGCGCGGAGTTGAAGGCATGCGGGGAAGGTAGGGCGGTCAGGCGGTAGGGCGGTAGGGCGGCAGGGCGATACACGCTAATCGCCCAATCGCCCAATCGCCCAATCGTCTATCTCCCCAGCACATGCCTGAGCGCCGGCCCCAGCTCCGCGTGGCGGAACGGGTAGCCGGATTCCCGCAGCCGCTCGGGAATCACGCGGGTGCTCGCGAGCAGCAGCTCGTCGGCCATCTCGCCGACCGCGAGCCGGAGCGCCGCCGCGGGGACTGCGAAGATGGTGGGGCGGCCCAGGACCTCGCCCAGCATCCGGGTGAACTCGGCGTTGGGCACCGGGGTCGGGGCGGTGAAGTTCACCGGGCCGCGGAGCGCCGGGGTCCCGATGGCGTGATGGATGGCGCCCACGACATCGTCGATCCCGATCCAGCTCATGTACTGTCGCCCGTTCCCCAACCGCCCGCCGACGCCGGCCTGGAAGGGGAGGAGCATCTTCTCCAGTCCGCCACCCGCCGGGGTGAGCACCAGCCCGATCCGGGCGTGCACGGTACGGATCCCGGCCTGTTCCGCCGCAGCGGTCGCGGCCTCCCAGGCCTGTCCCACCTGCTCCACGAACATCAGCTCGGGGCCGGTGTGGAGCGGCGTGGTCTCCGGCAGCGCCGTATCGCCACGGCTGCCATACACCCCGACGGCGCTGGCGGACACCAGCACTCGCGGACGGTCGGGGAGCGCCGCCAGGCGTTCGGCCAGGAGCGCGGTGCCCCGGACTCGACTCTCGAGGATGCGGCGTTTCTGGGCCGCGGTCCACCGGCCACTGGCGATGGATTCCCCCGCGAGGTGGACCACGGCATCCACCCCGGCGAGGGCCGCGGGGTCGAGCTCTCCCTTCGCGGGATCCCAGCGGAAGGCCTCCGGGCCCTGGGCGCCGCGGCCCAGCCGGCGCACTCGGTGGCCGCCCGTGGAGAGGAAGGCGGTGAGCGCCTGGCCCACCAGGCCGGAGGCGCCGGTCACCAGGACGGTGAGCGGCCCCATGGCCTGCATCCGCTGGTGGCTGGCGAGGTCGGCGGCGAGGGTCGCATGGCGGTAGCGGAAGCTCCGTGTCAGGCGCCGCTCGACGCTCCCGGCGGCCATCTCCCCGGCGGCGCCGAAGGGGAGCTCGTACTCGACCTGGTCCACGTAGCGGCAGCGCTCCGGCCCCACCGGCTCGAAGCGATGGGTGTGCACCCACCGGGCGAACGGCCCCTCCACCTGCTGGTCCACGAAGTACACCCCCTCCTCGCCCCCCAGGTGCCGGGCCACCCAGCGCCGCCGGATGGGGCCGATGGGGACCTCGAGCACCACGGTGCCCCGGGTGAGGTCACCGCGCCGCTCCAGGATCCGCACCGGCTCCCACGGCGGGGTGAGCCGTTCCAGCGCGCCCGGGCGGGCGTGCCAATCCCACAGGACGCGGGCGGGGAAGGGAAGTTCGGTGGCCAGCTCGAATCGGTGGGTCGCCATCGGGGCTCCGTGCGGTGGACGGACGGGCGAAAGATAGGCGGATGGTCGACCGGAATTGCCCAACGTTTGCGTCGGGGCGATTCGGTGGCATACTTCAACCACGCAGACCGCCAAGGGCACGAAGGGGCACGGTGTTTCCTTCGTGCGCTTCGTGTCCTTTGTGGTTGATCGGTCCCTCTCTGCCCTGAGACCCCGTGCGCGGCCGCCGACTGTTCCTGCTGCTCAGCCTGATCGTCGTCCCTCCTCTCGCGGGGCAGCTCGAGGACGCCTCGCCATTCCGCCCCCTGCCGCTCCCCACGCCGAACGCGGTCCGCACCGGCGCCGGCCGGCCCGGCCCCGGCTACTGGCAGCAGCGGGTGGACTACCGTATTCAGGCAACACTCGACCCCGCCCGGCACCAGCTCCGGGGCCGCGCGGCGATTCACTATGTGAACCGCTCCCCCGATCCCCTGCCGTATCTCTGGATGCACGTGGAGCAGAACATCTGCGCCCCCGGGAGCGTGGCCAACGTGCTGGACCAGCCGCCGCTCATGTTCCTGGGGACGGCCTTCGACTTTTCCTGCAAGGGTTTCGACGGCGGGTTGACCCTCGAGGCGCTCACCGCACTGGGACGGCCGCTCCGCCACACGATCTACGGCACCACCATGCGGGTGGACCTCCCGCGGCCCATCCCCCCCGGCGGCGTCTTCGACTTCGACGTCGCCTGGCGCTTCACCGTGCCCCCCTACGGCGCCGGCCGGATGGGGCGCGATGGCTCGCTCTATGAGATCGCGCAGTGGTACCCGCGGCTCGCGGTCTACGACGACGTAAAGGGCTGGAACCACGAGCCCTACATCGGGGCGGGGGAGTTCTACCTGGAGTACGGCCGCTACGACGTGGCGCTCACCGTCCCCGCCGGCTTCATCGTGGCCGCCACCGGCACCCTCGACAATCCGCTGGAGGTGCTCACCGCTACCCAGCGTGCCCGGCTGCTCCGCGCCCGGGCGTCCGACAGCACCGTGGCGATCATCAGCGGCGAGGAGGCGGGCCAGCCCCGCCGCACCCGGCCCCGGACCACCGGCACCCTCACCTGGCGGTTCCACGCTGACAGCGTCCGGGACTTCGGCTTCGCCGCCTCGCCCGATTTCCGCTGGGACGCGAGCGGCTGGCGCGGCATCCTGGTGCACACCTACTACCGGCCCTCCGCCGTGCTCTGGCCCGAGGCCAACCGGATGGTCCGCGCCGCGCTCCGCTACTTCAGCGAGCAATGGCACCCCTATCCCTACCCGCAGATCTCGAGCGTCGAGGGCCCCATCGAGGGGATGGAGTACCCGATGCTCACCTTCGACCCCGCCGGCCCGACTCGCGAGGACCTGCACTGGGTGCTGGCCCACGAGCTGGGCCACCAGTGGATGCCGATGCTGGTCGGCTCCAACGAGCGGCTCTACCCCTGGATGGACGAGGGCTTCAACACCTGGATGGACCTCGGGAACGCCGCCGAGTACTTCACCGGCACCCCCTACGGGGATTCGATCGAGGCCCACCCGCTGTACCTGCACCGGGAACACGCCCTCCCGGGGCTTGAGCAGCCGCTCATCGCGCGCCCCGTGGAGGTGAAGAACCTCTTCTGGACCGGCTACCAGAAGCCGGCGCTGATGCTCGGCCTCCTCCGGGACGAGGTGCTGGGCCGCGAACGCTTCGATCCCGCGTTCCGCGAGTACCTCCGCACCTGGGCCTGGAAGCACCCCACCCCCGCCGACTTCTTTCGCCTGATGCGGGACCAGTCGGGGCAGGAACTCGACTGGTTCTGGCGTGGCTGGGTGTACGGCACCGGGCGGCTGGACCAGGCGGTGGACTCGGTGCGGGCCCGCGGAGATTCGCTGACCGAGATCTACCTCTCCAGCAGGGGCGAGCTGGTCATGCCGGCCACCCTCGCCCTGGTGCTGGACACCGGCAATGGTGCGCCGGTCACCCGCTACGTGCGGCTCCCGGTCGAGATGTGGAACCTGGGGAACCGCTTCACCTACCGGCATCGCGGGGGCGAGGCGGTGCGAAGCGTCGTCGTGGATCCGGAACGAACCCTCCCCGACGTGGAGCGGGGGAATAACCAGGGGGTGCCGTGAGCCCGCGGCGGATCCTCCGGCTGGGGCTGGCCGTGCTGGTCGCGCTCGGCGTCTGGTTCTACAACAACGGGCGCAGGGGAACTCCAGCGCCCGCCGGGCCGGTGGGACCCACCGTCGCGGTCGAGGCGCCCTCGGCGCCGGGCCACCCCCAGATCGGCTTCCGGGACCGAGCCGCCCTGACCGAACACTTCGCGAAGCACGGGGCCGAGTTCGGACAAATCACCGAGGGGGAGTACCTGCGGCGCGCCCAGGCGCTCCGGGACCGGGCGGCCGGGGGGGATATCCTGGAAGCCCGCCGGAGGGACGGGGTGGTGACGCGTTTCGATCGGGGCACCGGGGATTTCCTGGCGTTCAATCCCGATTTCACGATCCGCACCTATTTCCGTCCGAACGACGGTGAGGCATACTTCAGGCGGCAGGCAAAGCGCCTGCCAGGCACCCAATGACCCAGCGCATCTCCGGCCCCAACAACGATCCCGTCCGCGAGTACCTCCGGCGGAGCGGCGCCCCCTATTCGGTCGTCACCCAGGGGCTTCGCGGCCTGGTGGAGAACTGGGAGCGCGTGGTGGAGCAGGTCATCGCGGGCTACACCCTCGGCCTGGACGACTACCTCAACGACATGGACGCCCGCCAGCTCCTGGCCAACGCGCTGGAGCTGGCCCCGGACGAGTTCCGCGAGGCCTTCCTCCCCCGGGTCCGCGACGCGGATATGCGCATCCGCCTGGAGCTGGTCCCTGCCGGTCGCTGCCTCTGGGGCGGCATCGTGGCGGGGGAGGAAGGCTGGAACGAAGAGCGGAACTGGTGGTACTTCGAGCGTCCCCGGAACCTCGGACCGGCCCTGAGCCGGGAACTGGAAGAGCTGTGACGGACCGGCTTGCCCTCTTCAACGGCCTGGTGGTGATCCCGCTGGACGGGCGCCCGGTGGCCATTGGCCGCCTCCCCGAGTGTGATGTCATGCTCGAGGGGTGGGAGGTCTCGCGCCGGCACGCCCGGATCGTTCCCACCACCGCCGGCCCGCTGCTGGTGGACCGGAGCCGCTTCGGGACGTTCGTGAACCAGGCCCAGGTGGTGAGCCCGGTGCTGCTGGCCGCGGGGGACGTCATCCGCATCGGCCGCTACGAGGTGAAGGTCGACCTGGCTCCCGCCGGCCTGACCCTCCGCGGCGAGCTCTCCACCCGGGGGCGCGTCGCGGGGTGGCTGGGACGCTTCGGGCCCTCGGAGCTGATGGGCGCGGCCGCCGCCGTGGCCGGCGCCTGGCTGGCCCAGGGGCTCGGCGGCGGGCGGATCACGATGGTCATCGCCGCGGTCGCGGCCGAGACCATCTGTTACTACGCGGCCCTGCTGCTGCGGGACCTGCGCTACGAGGCCCGGGAGCGGCGCAACGCCGGGCTCGGCTTCGGCCGCCGCGGCGCCGAGGATGTGGTGCAGAACCTCATCCGCGAGTTCGGCGTGGCAGAGGCGGTGGACAGCCTGGTGCTTCGGCCGCTCGCCTTCTATCTCGGGTTGAGCCTGCTGCCGCTGCCCTGGGGTGTGCTTGGGGGGAAGGTCCTCGCCGACTTCGTGTTCTATGGGCCGGTCCTGAAGCGGCTGCACTGGCGCCTGGGATCCCGCGGCGCCCCGGTGCGCGAGGTGGCGAGCCTTCGGAGCACCCAGGCTGTGCCGGTCGCCACCCTGGGAGAGCTCCGGCTGCTCGACGACGCCCGCGAGCCCCGTTCCCTCACCTCCGGCCCCGAGAGCGGCGGTGCCTCACGCTCCTCCGTCTCCGACGGCTGAACCGACGACCCCCCAGGCCTCCATGTCCCGCCTCTTCGGCGCACAGTCCATGGTGGCGCCGCTGCGCCGGGTCCTGGTGCGCTCCCCCGACGCCGCCTTCGGCGCTGCCGACCCCGCCCGCTGGCACTACACCGCCACGCCGGACCTGACCCGCGCCCGGGACGAGCACGCCGCCTTCGTGGCCCTGCTCGACGCCGCCGGCGCCGGGATCATCCGTCACGACGCTCCCCTCACGGACCGCGCGGACGCCATCTACGTCCACGATCCGGCGCTGGTCACCGACCGGGGCGCGATCCTGCTCCGCATGGGCAAGCCGCTCCGGCGTGGGGAGGAGGAAGCGGTCGGTGCGGCGCTCGAGGCGGCGGGGGTGCCGGTGGTGGCGCGGCTCTCCGGGGGCGCCCTCGCCGAGGGTGGCGATTGCCTCTGGCTGGATGAGCGGACTCTCGCGGTGGGGCTCGGTTTCCGGACCAACGCCGAGGGGCTGCGGCAGATCCAGGCCGCGCTCGGCGCGGCGGTGGAGGTGGTGCCGGTCCAGCTCCCCTACGACCAGGGGCCGGTGGCCT
>JANRJZ010000175.1:0-1516 GCA_033763675.1 Gemmatimonadota bacterium | reverse complement strand
CGATTGATCCCAGCCTCCGGGCCCTCGATGCGCGGGATTTCACCGGGCGGGGGGTGGAAGGGGGCGTCGGCTGGGGGGTGGCGGGCGGCACCGGACCGGCGGACCAGCCGCCGGGGCAGATCGCCGAGCTGCTCTACAGCGCGAGCACGGAGGACGTGCGCTTCACCCCGGCAGAACTGGTGCGGCAGCCCGCGTTCACCTATCCGGTGGTGCTCCAGGCGGCCGGCATCCCGGGCCGGGTCGTGCTGCAGTTCATCATCGACACCCTGGGCACGGTGGAGCCGGCCTCGATCACCGTCCTCGAGCGGAGCCACGAGGCCTTTGCGATCGCGGCGCGGGAGGGAGTCATGGGCGCCCGGTTCCAGCCGGCACTCTATGGCGAGCGCCCGGTGCGCCAGCTCAGCAAGTGGCCGGTCAAGTTCGCCCTGACCACCAACTGACCCCCCGGCACGACGAGGCCCGCACCAAGGGTGCGGGCCTCGTGCCGTTCCGGCGCTGGACCGACGACCGGCTCAGCTGCGCTCGACCCTCACCCGCTGGCGGGGCTGCGGCGTCTTCCATTCCGGCTCGTCGCCGCGGGCCGGGGACTTCCAGCTGACCGTCATCTTCTTCTGCCTGCGCATGATTTCGAGCCTGGCGCTCTCGCCGGCGTCGTAGCTGCCCAGGATGCGATGGGCGTGCGCCTCCGAGGTGGGACGGCGGCCGTCGATCGTCAGGATCACGTCCCCTGCCCGCAGCTCGCTGGCGGAGTCCTTCGGGGTGCGGAGCACCAGCAGCCCCTCGCGGGCGCCGAAGTATTCCCCCAGCTCGGGGCTCAGCTCGGCGAGGTCCAGCCCGCCGTGCCGCCGGAAGGAAAAGCTGAACTCGCCCGGCCGGCCCTCCAGCATCAGGGGCATGCGCGGCATGCCCTCCGGCCCCATCCGCAGGCGGGGCATCTCCGGCATCTCGAAGTGGAAGTTCCGCCCGAACGCCATCCGGCCGACGTCGCGGGCGACGAGCTTGGTCTTCCCGGTGTCGGTGCCGCGGCGGAATTCCACCGCCACAGTATCTCCCGGCTCGAGCTTCCGGGCGAGTTCGAGGAGTTTCGCGGCGGGGCCGGACTCGTCGTCGTCATCCGCCTTGAGACCGCCGAGCGCGACGCCGTTGAACCGGGTGATGATGTCGCCCTCCTTGAGGCCGGCCTCGGCCGCGGGGCCGTCATCCATCACGGCCGAGATCCGGGCCCCGTGGCGGTCGGTGTCCTTGTCGGGCCGGATGTCGACGGTGACGCCGATCCGGGGCCGGCCGGCGGTGAAGGTGTAGACCCGGGGCTCACGGTCATCCTGGGCGGCGAGGGGGGGGGCCGGCAGCATGGCCGGCGAGAGAGCGGCGAGGACGGTCAGGGCCCTCGACCAACGGCGGTGCAGCATGGTGACTCCACGGGAGCTGGGGACGCCGGAAATGATGCGGGACCCCGGCGGAGGGTCGCACGGGGGAGGTGGAGGGGAGACCGGGGGGCCCACGCCCCTATCCCCGG
>JANRJZ010000174.1:0-12632 GCA_033763675.1 Gemmatimonadota bacterium | reverse complement strand
AATGCCCCGACCCTCCGCGGCGACTTCAACACCACCTTCGGCTCGGCCAACGGCATCCAGGTGTTCGCCGGCCCGCGCGACGATTCGTTCTTCATCGACCTCGAGGCGGCCTTCTGCATCCTGCCCGACCGCCGGCCCGTGACGGGTGCCTTGTCGCAGCCCTGCGCGCTTCCCAGCGTCGGGTTCCGCGCCGCCGGACAGGCCGTGAACTACGTAAGCGGGTTCAACGTGCTCTCGATCGTCATCGAGCTGCCGTCGGCCCTGCTCGAGAGCGGCGTCCCCGGCAAGCTGGGCATCTGGGGCACCCTGAGCCGCTGACCTCCACCACAGAGACCATACCCAATGCGCATCCGCATGATCCTGCTCGGCCTGGCGCTCGGCGCCGCCGCGTGCAGCAACGATGATGGCGCCGGCACCGGCCCCGGCAAGACCACGACCTACAACCAGGTGCAGCGCCTGGGCAACCCGCTGATCAGCGAGGTCCTGCTGGACAAGCGGAGCCACCCGACCCATGGCTCCATCGGGCCGGACCAGGACGGCGCCCTCATCGGACCGGAGATCTTCGCCCACCTGGTGAAGGGTTCGCCCACCAGCTTCGCCAACCGCGACACGGCGTACGTGAACGTCCTGGCGAGCGTCCTCCTGCCCGACATGCTGATCGTGCAGACGGACAAGGACCCGGCGACGGCCAGCTGGCTCAACTGGGTCGGCGTGCCTCCGCTCGCCAACGGCTGGGGCGGCCGCAAGCTCCAGGACGATGTCGTGGACCTGGCCCTGCTGGCCGTCTTCGGTGACCCCTTCGGCGCCGATCCGGGCAACACGACCCCGAGCCTGACCACCGACAACGTGGGGAGCGACAGCCCGTTCCTCGCTGCGTTCCCGTACCTCGCGCCGCCGAACTAGGCGGCCCGGCGGCTCGGCGGCCTGGCGACGGGATCGCTGGGCCGCCGGGTGCCGGCGCCAAGGAGGCACAGCATGAAGTGGTGGATGTTGGCGGGACTCCTCGCCGGGACCGGCGCGGCGGTTGTCGGGCGTGACCGGCTGGCGCCGACCGGCAGCGTGGTGGCCGACTCGGCGAGCCGCCGAGTCGCGGAGATCCGCGATGCGGACATCGCCTTCTATGAGGCCCGGGCCGCGCGAGACCCCTACGGTGCACGGGACCGGGCCATGCTCGCGGCGCTCTACCTCGAGCGGGGCCGCGCGACCGGCGCCGAAGCGGACCTGCTCTCGGCGGAACGGCTGGCACGGGCCAGCACCACGAGCCGGCGGGCGCACAATGAGGCGGCGGCCTCGGTGCTCGCGGGGGCGCTGGTGGCCCAGCACCGCTTTGCGGAGGCGTACACGATCATGGCCGCCGTCTTCGCCCGCGATTCGGGAGATGCGGTAATCCGCGCCACGCTCGGCGAGATCACGCTCGAGTTGGGCCGGTACGAGGAGGCGGACCGGATCTTCGGGCCCCTGCGCCTCGTGGCGCTGGCCCCGGCGATCGGACCCCGGTACGCGCGCTGGCTCGAGATGCGCGGGGAGTCCGGCGCGGCGCGGCAGCTGCTCGAGCAGCTCCGTGCCGGCCAGGCGGAGGGATTCCGAGTTTCCCCCGAGCAGTTGGCCTGGTACGACCTGCGCCTCGGCGACCTCGCGGCGCGCCACGGGAGGCCCGACCTGGCGGACCTGGCGTACCGGCGCGGGCTCACGGTGGCGCCGGACGACCCGCGGCTCCTCGTCGCCCGTGGCCAGTTGGCGCTCGCCCGAGGCGCCACGGCCGAGGCCCGCCGCCTGGGCGAGGAGGCGCTTGCCCTGCGGTACGATCCGGCGGCCCTGATGCTGCTCGCGGAGGTGGCGGAGCAGCGGGGGGATAGTACCCGGAGGGCCGATTACCTGGCCGCAGTGGAACTCGCGGTCCTCGGCACCCCCAGCGGCTTTCATCGCGTCGCCGCGCTCTTCCTGCTCGATCGTGGCATCCGGGTCGCCGAGATCCGGGACCGCGCCGTGGCGGACCTCGAGACCCGTCGGGATGCGCCGGGCTATGACCTGGCGGCGTGGGCGGCGTACCGGGCGGGGGACTTGCGGACCGCCTCGCGCCTCGCCCGGGCCGCAATGGCGCGACGGATCGGCGACCCGGGACTCGAGCGCCGGGCGGCGATCATCGCACGGGCAAGCGGCGGGGACGTCCGGGTGGCGCCATGATCCTCAGCCGGATCGTGCTCGGGCTGGCGCTGGCAGCACATCCGCTGCACTCCACGCATACCGAGCTTCGGGAGGAGCGGGGTGGCGGCGTGAGCCTCACGGTGCGCGCCTTCACCGACGACCTGCACGGGGCGGTGCGCGCGGCCGAAGGGGGCACTGGAGACTCGGCGCTGGCCCGGTACGTCCGCCGCTCGCTCCGGATCACGGGGCCGGCGGGCCAGCCGGTGGCGCTCGAGTGGCGGGGGGCGCGGACCGATGGTAACGTGACCTACCTCCTGCTTGCCGGTGCCCTTCCGGGCGGTCTCCGCGGCGCCCGCATCCAGCAGGTCATGCTGATGGAGCGCTACTCCGATCAGGTGAACGTGGTGCAGGTCCGGACCGCCGCTGGTGCCACGAGCCTGCTCTTCCTCCCCGGCCAGGGGCCGAAGGTGCTCCCGTGACCCGTGAGGGCGCGCTCTGGCCTTGTGTCCTGTTCGCGGGGCGGACTAGACTGATGCACGCTGGGGACAACTCCGTCTCCCTCGTTCCCCCCGGGCCTATCACGCGTCCACGGCCGATGACCGATCCCTCCACTTCGCCCCGGGACGCCGACCTGGTAATCCGGATGGCTCGCGGCGACGAAGCGGCGCTGGGGGCGCTCTACGATCGCTTCGGCGGCGTCCTCTACGCCGTGGCGTTCCGGCTGCTGGGCGAGAAGGCGGACGCCGAGGAAGTGGTGTTCGAGACCTTTGCGCAGGCATGGCGGGACGCCGGACGGTTCGACCCGGCGCGCGGCTCCACGGCGGCGTGGCTCACGATGATGGCCCGGAGCCGGGCCCTTGACCTGCTCCGCGCGCATTCCCGGCGGGCCCGGATCACCGACACCGCGGCACGGGAGGACAGCAGCAGTGCCCCGGCGATGAGCGGCGGCTTCACCGCCCCGGGCTCGGCGCTGGAAGAGGACGAACGGCGCCGCGCGGTGCGCCAGGCGCTCGACGGCCTGGCGCCCCCGCAACGGCAGGCGATCGAGCTGGCGTATTACGAGGGATTGTCCCAGTCCGAGATCGCCGCGCGGTTGCAGGAGCCGCTCGGCACGATAAAGACCCGGATGCGGATCGGGATGCAGAAGCTCCGCGACGCACTCCGGCCGTACTATTTCGAGGGGGCGGTGTGAGCGGCGCCGGTCAGGATCCCAGGGAACTCGCCGCGGCCTACAGCCTCGGCGCCCTCGACCCGGACGAAACCCGGGCCTTCGAGGCAGCGCTCGCCGGCTCGCCGGAGCTGCAGCGCGAGGTCGCCGAGTACCGGGAGGTGAGTGCCCTGCTCGCGCAGGCGGCGCCGGGCGCCGGGCTGCCGGCCGAGCTTCGGGCCCGGGTGCTGGCGCAGGCGGCGGCCTCGAAACAGGCTCACCTCCCGCCCCGGGCGCCCCGCCTCCTCTGGCTGGCGCTGGCCGCGTCGGTGGTGGCACTGGGCGCCACCTCCCTGCTCTGGTACAGCACCCGGCAGGGGCTGGTGGAGCGGGATCGCGCCATCGCCGTCCTGCGCGATAGCCTGGCGGCCCGTGAGGAGCTGCTGGCGTTCCGCGAGGCCGAGATCAACGCCATCCTCGACCCGAATGTCACCCTGACCCTGATGGGAGAGGCGGACTCCCCCAAGCCCACCATCCAGCTGTTCTGGAACCGGAAGACGAATCGGATGCTGGTGCACGCCTTCCAGCTTGCGCCGGCGGCCAGCCGCCGCGCCTACCAGCTCTGGTTCATCCCCAAGCAGGGCGCTCCGATCCCGTCGATCACGTTCAACACCGAGCCGAGCGGCCACGGGCTGGTTCCAGAGGTGCAGGTGCCGGCCGGCATGGAGCTGGCCGCCGCCGCGATCACCGAGGAACCGGAAGGGGGATCCCCCCAACCGACGACGCCGGTGCTGCTGGTCGCGAGCTTCGCCCCGGCAGGGTCGTGAGCCGCGCGCGCCTGCTCCTCGCTGCGGTGCTGCTGGCCGCTCCCCTGGGAGCCCAGATTCCCGCCGACCTCCAGCGGGAACGGGATGAGTTCGCCCGCTGGCTGAGCACCGACCCCACCTCCCCCTACGCCGCCCTCGGGTTGCACCCGGTGGGGAGCGGCATGAGCATCGGGGCCGAGCCCTCCGACATCCCGATGCCCGGCGTGGCGCGCGGCATCATAACCGAGGAGCGGGGCGTGGTGGTGCTGACCACGGCCGGCGCCCGCCGGGTACTGCCGCGGGAACGGGTGGTGCCGCTCGGGGGGGCGTATCGGCTGGTCGTCTCGGGGGCGCCGGGGCGCGCCGTGGTGGTGGCGTTCGGAGCGGTGCGCCAGCCCAAGCCGCCGGTGTACTACGGCCACGAGGCAGGGCTGCGGCTGAGCGCGACCCTCGAGCCGCCGGAGCGTCGGGGCCGCTTCCGCACCCTGGGCCTGGACGGCGCGGAGACCGACGCGACGGAGGCAGGCTTCGTGACCCCCACGCTGCCCACCACGCGTCCCAGGCTCCGGGTCTACCGGGTCGGTGCGGCCGATGACGAGGAGGCGCCGCTCCTTATCTTCTTCCGGGACTCCACCAACGCCCACGGGACCTACCCGGCGGGGCGGTTCGTGGAGCTCATCCCCGAAGGCGGCGGGCGCTACCTGGTGGACTTCAACCGGGCCCGGAACCCCTACTGCGCCTACAGCACCATCTTCCCCTGCCCCGCCCCCTGGCCCGGGAACGCCGTGCCAGCCCCGATCCCCGCGGGGGAGCGCTACCAGGCCGCCACGCCCTAGCGCGACGGGGGTCGGAGTCGCCTGATTTCCCCGATGCTCGCCATCCTGCTTTCCCTGCTGGCCCCCCCGGACGTCGCCGGCCCCTGGCGGGCCGCGCTCGACCTCGCCGGCGGACCGCTTGAGTTCGGGCTCACCCTGGAGGGCAGCGGCCCCGCCCTCTCCGGACGCCTCTGCAACGCCACCACCTGCGAGCCGTTCTCCGCAGTACGCTGGGAGGGGGACAGCCTGGTGCTCGAACTGGGCGACTACGCGGCGTCCATGGCCGTGGTGGTCCGCGGGGATTCGCTGGTCGGCCGGTACCACAACGTCGGGCGCCGGGGGCCGCGGACCATCCCCCTTCGCGCCGCCCGGGGCACGTGGGCTGGCGTGGCCGCGGCACCTGCCCTGCTGGGCAAGTGGGACGCCTGGTTCCTGAGCGGCTTCGAACAGAGCCCCCGCATCCTCGAGTTCCGGAACGGGCCGCTCGGGCTCGAGGGGACGGTCATTTCCAACTCCGGGGACTACGGCCTCTTCGCCGGGTGGATGCGGGGCGACAGCCTGGTCCTGGGGCACTTTGATGGGTCGTTCGTTTATCGCCTGAGCGCCCGGCTCGACGGCGACAGCCTCCGCGGCACCTTCCACGCGGGACTCCGGACCCAGACGCCGTTCGTGGCAACGCGCGCCACGGGGCGGCCCCACCTCACGCCACCCACCGCCGTCACCCGGGCGGATACCGCCGCGCCGCTCCAGCTGGCGTTCACCGATCTCGAGGGGAAGACCGTTTCCCTGGCCGACCCGCAGTTCCGCGGCCGGGTGGTCCTGGTGGACCTGTTCGGCACCTGGTGTCCCACCTGCCATGATGCCGCGCCGACGCTGGCGGCACTCGACCGGGAGTACCGCGACCGGGGGCTGGTGGTGGTGGGTGTGGCGTTCGAGGTGACGGGAGACAGTGCGCAGGACGCGCCGCTGGTGCGCCGCTACCGGGACAAGTTCGGCATCACCTTTCCGCTGCTGCTCGGCGGGGTGGCCGAGGCGGAGGTGGTGAGCGCGGCCATTCCGCAGCTGGACGGGTTCACCGCCTACCCCACCACACTGTTCGTCGGGCGCGACGGGCGGGTCCGCCGGGTGCACGCCGGATTCTACGGCCCGGCCACCGGGCCTGCCCATGCGGCGCTCGTGGCGGAGTTCCGGCGGGAGGTGGAGCGACTGCTGGCGGAGCCGGTGCCCTAGCCGGGGGGAGCGGCGGCGCCGCGCCTACGAGGGGGTTCGCAAGACCAGGGCCGGCAGCGTGGCGTCCCGGTCCACCTTGAGCCCGATCCATTCGCCGCGGATGGCGTGGCTCGGCACCCCACAGAGCAGCCAGTACCAGCCGGCCTGATCGGCCACGAAGGTGGTCAGGTCCCGCTGCCCGGGCTTGAGCCCAACGAGCACGGCGCGGCTGAGGGCGTTTTCGAGCGCGGGGCGCCCCCCCTCCTGGGGCAACTTCTCCCGCTCCGCCATGACCACCAGGCTATGGGACTGCAGGCTGTCCCGGTTCACCCAGGCCCACTTCACCGTCCAGTTGAGCGGGACGACCACCTGGGCGCTCCCGTGGTGGAGGCCGTTCAACGCTGCGATGCCGTCGGGCCCGCCGGCCTCCGCCTGGAGCGTGAGGCTGACGGTCCGGCCCGCGGTGTCCACCGCGAACCAGTCGGGAAGGCCCTGGGCGGCCAACGCGCCCGGCACCAGCATCGCCACCAGCCCTGCGATCACCCTGCGACGCACCGGTACTCCCGGGTCAACGGTCATGGCGCTTTAGTCGGTCTGACGGTAATGTATGCGGTCTTCCCCGTCCGCCCCATCCCCCGGAGCCCCCTGATGGCCGGCTTGCTCGACCGTGAACGGATCATTGCCCAGCCCGGCTTCAACCGCTGGCTGGTGCCGCCGGCGGCGCTGGCGATCCACCTCTCGATCGGGATGGCGTACGGCTTCAGCGTCTTCTGGCTGCCGCTCAGCAAGGCCATCGGCGTCACCCAGCCGCTGCCCTGCGGGGCGGAGGTCGGGTTCTTCGAGCAGCTGGTGACGACGACCTGCGACTGGAAGATCAGCATGCTGGGGTGGATGTACAGCCTGTTCTTCTTCTTCCTCGGCAGTTCGGCGGCGATCTTCGGCGGCTGGCTCGAACGGGTGGGCCCGCGGCGGGCCGGCGTGGTGGCGGCCTTCTGCTGGGGAGGCGGGTTCTTCATCTCCGCGCTGGGCATCAAGACCCACCAGCTCTGGCTCATGTGGCTCGGCTCCGGGGTCATCGGCGGCTGCGGTCTCGGACTGGGGTACATCTCGCCGGTCTCGACCCTCATCAAGTGGTTCCCCGACCGGCGCGGCATGGCCACGGGCATGGCCATCATGGGCTTCGGCGGCGGCGCGCTGATCGGCTCCCCGCTGGCGGACCTGCTCATGAAGCGCTTCGCGAGCGCCACCTCGGTGGGCGCCTTCGAGACCTTCCTGGCGATGGGGACACTCTATTTCGTGGCGATGCTGCTCGGCGCCTTCGGCTACCGGATCCCGCGCACCGACTGGAGGCCCGCGGGGTGGGTCCCCAAGGTCCAGGCCAACGCCATGGTGACGCGGGGCCACGTCCACGTCCGCATGGCCTGGCGGACCAGGCAGTTCTGGCTGCTCTGGGCCGTGCTCTGCCTCAACGTGAGTGCCGGCATCGGGGTGATCGGGATGGCCTCGCCGATGATCCAGGAGGTCTTCGGCGGGAAGCTGATCGGTGTGGCCGGCAGCCTGGCCGACCTCACCACCGACCAGAAGGCCCAGGTGGCCACGATCGGGGCCGCCTTCGCCGCGCTGCTCAGCTTCTTCAATATCGTGGGCCGGTTCTTCTGGGCCTCGCTGTCGGACTGGCTGGGCCGGAAGCGCACCTACATGATCTTCTTCCTGCTGGGCACGGTGCTCTACGCCTCGGCGCCGGGCGCCGGCAAGAGCGGCAGCGTCGCGCTCTTCGCCGCCATCTTCTGCGTCATCCTCACCATGTATGGCGGCGGCTTCGCCACCATCCCGGCCTACCTGGCGGACATGTTCGGCACCCAGTTCGTGGGCGCCATTCACGGCCGCCTGCTCACCGCCTGGTCCACGGCGGGCATCCTGGGCCCGGTGCTGATCAACTACATCCGCGAGTACCAGCTGACCCAGGGCGTCCCCGCGGCGCAGGCCTATAACACCACGATGTTCATCCTGGCCGGCCTGCTGGTCCTCGGGTTCCTCTGCAACTTGGCCGTCCGCCCGGTCGCGGAGCGTTACTTCATGACCGACGAGGAACTGGCCGCCGTGCGGGGTGGCAAGTGACCGGGGCCGGGAGACCACAACCGATGACGGCATCCGATGACGAGCATCCCTCCGCCTCCAGCTGGGTGCTGGTGGCGGTGGGCTGGACCCTGGTGGGCGTGCCCATGCTGTGGGGGATCATCATTACCTTCCGGAAGGCCGCCCTGCTGTTTCGCTGACCGGACGCCTTGACGACGCCCATCCCGGACGGATATTTGGATCGTTCCGAACCACCCCACCGGGGTCCGCCCGCCGGCCGCGCGCGGACCACGAACCCCGAAGGCACACGCCGGTTGGCGTTGCTGTTCTCGCAGGTCCTGCAGTAGACAATTCATCCCTCAGGAGAGCGATCTCATGCGTAGGCAGACGCCGTGGGGTCTGTCGCTCGTGCTGGTGACAGCCGGAGCGACAACTCTTTCCGCCCAGGCCAATTGGACGACCTATGGCGGAAACGACTGGAACCAGCGGTACTCGACGCTGGCGCAGATCAATACGACGAACGTCCGCAACATGGTGCCGCGGATGGTGTTCCAGACCGGGATCAGCCGGCTCGGCAGCTTCGAGAACACCCCGATCGTCGTGGACAACATGATGTACGTCACCACGCCCTACAACACGGCGATCGCGTACGACCTCAACACCGGCAAGCAGGTCTGGCGCTACGAGCACAAGCTCGGCACCTCGATCTACTGCTGCGGCCCCAACAACCGCGGCGTCGCGGTGCACGGGCCCCACGTCTACATGGGGACCCTGGACTCCCGGCTGGTGGCGCTGGACCGGATGACGGGGGAGGTGGCCTGGGACATCGAGGTCGCGGACCCGGCGTATGGCTACAGCATCACCCACGCCCCGCTGGTGATCGGGGACAACGTGATCGTCGGCGTGTCGGGCGGCGAGTACGGCATCCGCGGCCACGTCACCGCGTACAACGCCGTGAGCGGCGAGCAGGTGTGGCGCTGGTTCTCGATCCCGGCCCCGAAGGGGGATCCGACCTTCGACCCGATCGCCCCCAACGGCTGGTGGGGCACCTGGCCAACGCACACTCCGGACGGCGCCAACCTCAACCGCAACGTCGCGGCCGAGAAGGCGGACAGCGCCAAGTACGCCGACGCCTGGCAGCGGGGCGGCGGCGGCGTGTGGATGACGCCGGCGTATGACAAGGCGCTCAACATGATCTACGTCGCGGTCGGCAATCCCTCGCCGGACCTCGACGGCGGCGTCCGCCCCGGCGACAACCTCTACACCGACTGCGTCGTGGCCATCGACGCGACCACCGGCAAGACCAAGTGGTACTACCAGACCGTGCCGCATGACGTCTGGGACCTGGACGCCGTCTCCCCGCCGGTCGTGACCATGCTGGGCGGGAAGAAGGTCGTGGTGCACGCCGGCAAGACCGCCTGGGTGTACGTCCTCGACGCCGCCACCGGCAAGCTGGTCCGGCGCACCGAGAACTTCACGCCGCAGGAGAACATGTTCGCCCTGCCCACCGCCGAGGGAACCCGGATGCTGCCGGGCGCCAACGGCGGCGCCGAGTGGTCCCCGATCGCCGTGGATCCCCGGCTGGGCTACGCCTTCGTGGCGGGCCTCCACCAGCCGATGAACTACATCACCCACAACGCGCCGTGGGAAAAGGGCCGGCTCTGGCTGGGCTCGGCCTTCGTGGCCATCCCCGGCGAGGAACAGTGGGGCACCTACACTGCCATCAACCTCGCGACCGGCAAGATCGCCTGGCAGAACAAGGTGCCGCAGCCGATGATGGGCGGCGCGCTGGCGACGGCCGGTGGCCTGACCTTTACCGGCGAGGGCAACGGCAATTTCAACGCCTATGACTCCCGGACCGGCAAGCTGCTGTGGCAGTTCAACGGGGGGGCCGGCTGCAACAGCGCCCCGATGAGCTTCTCCCACAAGGGAGAGCAGTTCATCGCGGTGGCCTGCGGCGGGAACTTCCAGCTCAACTTCCCGCTGGGGAACTCGCTCTACGTCTTCGGGCTCCCCAAGCCATTTACGACCGCAGCACGCTAGATTACCGCGCGAAGGTTGCGCCGCAGCTTGGACGGGAGCGCCCTTCGGGGGGCTCCCGTCCCGCTTTCCGATTCACTTTGTGAGGGGTGTCCTGCATGCCGGTCCTGCGTTCCCTGTCCGCCCTGGCCCTGGCCCTGGCCTGTGCCGCCGCCGCCCTGCCCGACGCCCCGGCCCTGGCCCACCCGCCGGCGCCGGCTGCCACGGCCATCCGCGGCGCGGCCGCGCCACCCGATTCGTCGTGGCTGGAGTGGAACCCGGCGACGAAGAGCCTCAAGTTCAAGCTGGTCGCCGGACTGATCGGGCGGGGCGCCAAGAGCCCGTTCAACTTCAACGGCTACGTGGACGGGGAGCTGACGCTGGTGGTTCCGGTGGCGGCCAATGTGGTGATGAGCTTCGTCAATGAGGACGGGACCCCCCACAGCGCGGTCGTCATTCCGGATACCCTGCCCCTGCCGACCATGGCGGATCAGGCCGCGATCCCCCGGGCCTACACCACGAAGGCCTCGGAGGGCCTGGGGTACTACGCCACGGACGTGATGCGCTTCAAGGCGGCGCCGGCCGGGCGCTACCTGATCTACTGCGGGGTACCGGGACACGGCCTGTCGGGGATGTGGATCCGGCTGCGGGTGGATTCCACCACCAGCGCGCCGGCAATGCTGGAGACACCTACCAACAGGTAGGGAGCAAAGGGCCCGGGGACCATTGCCCGGGTATAGGGGGCGTTGCATGATTATCCGAATCCGGTGGCAGGATTTGCCCCTCCTCGGGTTGCGGCCGTGGCCGGAGTCGGTATCTTATACGCACTCCTTAACATAGCGGATCATGCCCCGGGCAGGATTTCACCGGCGTCCGGGCCGATCCGACCCCCAGGAGGTGTCTTCACGGCTCCGGCCTCCCCCCTTTGGCGCTGAGCCCCACCAGACATCGTCGGAAACGCAGCACAGGCAGGTGCAGGCAGGAAGGCGCTCTGAAGCGTGTCAGTCGTTTTCAGTCCTCTTCTAGTCAGGAGAAGCACCGATGAAGCGTAGCGCTCTGTTGTTTGGGGCCCTGCTGTTTGGCGCGGCAAGCGGCGCCAACGCGCAGGCCCTCACGATGCAGATGAGCAATGGGTGGACCTTCGGGTTTGCCGGCAACGTCAACATTTTCGCGATGTACCAGAACGTCAGCTCCAGCAACAACGCGACTGGCTCCCCGGGTCAGCTGGTGACCGGCGCCGACCTCAAGGGCCTGTACTACGGGACGGGCCTCCTGCCCTCGTTCGCGACCTTCACCGCGAAGGGCAAGGAAGGGGAGACCGACCTGGGCGTCCAGTTCGGCTTCGCCCCGCAGGTTCAGTGCGGCGGCAACCAGCACGACTGCTTCGGCACGGCTGGGAGCGGCGGCGCCGGCGCTCAGATCGACATGCGTCAGGTGTTCATGACCGTGGGCGGCAGCTGGGGCACGATCACCGCCGGCAAGGAACTCGGCGTGTACCAGCGCTCCAACATCCTGAACGACCAGACCCTGTTCGGCGTCGGCGGCGGCGGCATCGCCCCGGGCGGCACCACCCTGGGCCGCATCGGGTTCGGGTACATCTATCCGAACTTCGTGCCGCAGTTCACCTACACCTCGCCGGCCGGCCGCTCCACCACCTTCAACATCGGCCTGATGGAGCCCAGCGCCTTTGGCGCCTACACCGAGCTGACCATCCCCCGCCTCGAGGCGGAAGTCGCCTTCAAGGCCGGCAGCAACCTGAGCGTCTTTGTGGGCGGCACGGTGCAGAACGGCAAGGACCCGATCGCGGACGAGAGCAAGACCGCGGTCGGCGGCTCCGGCGGCCTGACCTACAAGAGCAGCACCTTCTCAATCCACGGCTCCGGGTACTTCGGCAAGGGCTTGGGCACGACGCTCATGTTCAGCGCCCTGTCGCACGACGGCGCCGGCGAACTATCCACTTCCTACGGCTACTACGGCCAGATCACCTTCACCCCGGCCGCCAGCAAAGCGACCTTCGCCGGCAGCTTCGGCTCCAGCTTCCTGAAGGATGACGGCGACAACTTCAAGACCGAGAACTCGCTGGTCTCGGGTGGGATCTATTACCAAGCCACCAAGTCGCTGAAGATCGTGGGCGAGGGCGACTACATGTGGTCGAAGGACAAGGAAGGCAGCGGGAAGAACAAGGCGTTCACCGGCGCCTTCGGCATGATGCTGTTCTACTAGGCTCAGCTAGTTGCGGTACGGAGCGGCCCCCCGGCAACGGGGGGCCGTTTTCGTTCCGGGTCCTGCCGGTCGGAGCCCGCGGCGACTATGTTCCCCCCCGATCCCCGACCTCGTCCCCAACGGAGGCCCCGCCCGTGAAGTCGTCCGTGCTACTCCTTGCCTGCACCCTCCTCGCCGGCTGCGGGGGGACGC
>JANRJZ010000173.1:0-7287 GCA_033763675.1 Gemmatimonadota bacterium | reverse complement strand
GCGTCGCCGCCCAGGCGTTCGAGGGGGTGGTGACCTGGCAGATGGGCGCCAAGAAGGAAACGATGACGCAGGCGTACAAGGGCAACCAGGTCCGCACCGAGATGGGCCGGGCCGGGCGGGAAGGCGTCATGCTGATGGACGGCGCCGCCCGCACCATGACGATGGTGATGCCCAGCGAGAAGATGTACATGGTGATGAGCCTCGACCGCCCCGGGATGCAGGGGGGGCAGCCGGACGCGCGTACCACACCGCCCAAGATCACCGCGACGGGAAAGACCGAGACCATCGCCGGCTACACCTGCGAGGTGTACCGTTACGCCGAGGAGGCCGGCAAGCCGGAGACGATGGAGATGTGTGTCGCGAAGGGGCTCGGCTATTTCATGATGGGCCCGGCGGGCGGCGGAATGATGGGCCGGGGCCGCGACCCGATGGCGGGCGTGGCCGGCGCGGCCTCCAACCCGGAGTACCTGAAGCTCTACAAGGACGGCTTCTTCCCGCTTCGCATGACCCGGATCGAGGGGGGCAAGTCGGAGCTCATGATGATCGCCACCAGCATCGAGAAGAAGAGCCTCGACGCCAGCGCGTTCCAGGTGCCGGCGGGCTACCAGGAGATGAAGATGCCGGGGGGGATGCCGGGGAGGCCGTAAGGCGGTTCGGCGGTTCGGCGGTTCGCGGGGCAAATGCAAGACGACCCTCCGGTGCCTGGACCGGAGGGTCGTCATGCGTTCGAGCTCCCAACCGCCGAACCGCCGAACCGTCTAGTGCATCCCGCTCTCTCCGGCCAGCTGCTTGACCAGCTCCCCGAGGACGTTCTTGGCGTCGCCGAAGAGCATCCAGGTGCGATCGGAGAAATACAGCGCGTTGTCGATGCCGGCGAAGCCGGGGTTCTTGCTGCGCTTGATGGCGAAGATGGTGCGGGCCTTGTCGGCGTCGATGATGGGCATGCCGAAGATGGGGCTGGACTTGTCGCTCCGGGCGGCGGGATTCACCACGTCGTTGGCGCCCACCACGAGGCAGACGTCGCACTGGGGCATGTCGCCGTTGATCTCGTCCATCTCCACCAGGTCGGTGTAGGGGATGTCCGCCTCCGCCAGCAGCACGTTCATGTGCCCCGGCATCCGGCCGGCCACCGGGTGGATGGCGAACTTGACCGTGATGCCCCGCTTCTTGAGCTGGTCGTAGAGTTCCCGGACCTTGTGCTGGGCCTGGGCCACGGCCATGCCGTAGCCCGGGACGATGACGACCAGGCTGGCCTGCTCCAGCACCTGGGCCGCCCCCTCCGCGGTCTCCGCCTTGTACTGCTTCTGCTCCCCGGTGGCCTGGGCGGCCTGCACCTGGCCGAAGGCGCCGAAGAGGACGTTGGTGAAGGAGCGGTTCATCGCCTTGCACATGATGATGGCCAGGATGAGCCCGCTGCTGCCGTCGAGCGCGCCGGCGGTGATGAGCAGCTTGTTGTCCAGCACGAAACCCATCGCGACGGCGGCAAGGCCGGCGTAGGCGTTGAGGATGGCGATGACGGTCGGCATGTCGGCGCCGCCGATGGGGATGATCAGCAGCACCCCGAAGGCCAGCGCCAGGACGATCACCACGGGGAAGAGCTGCGGCGCCCACGGGGCGGTGGGGTGCAGGGTGAGCGCCACGCCGAGACCCGCCGCGACCAGGAGCAGCAGCAGGTTGGAGAGGTTCTGGAAGGGATAGGTCACGGGCCGCTGGGGAATCCACTTGATCTCCTGCAGCTTCCCGGCGGCCATGAGGCTGCCGGTGAAGGTGAGGAAACCGAGGATGATCTCCAGGATGATCGCCACCATGCGGAAGGCGGTCAGGTTCTCCGGGCCCTCGCTGAACCAGAGGTAGTACTTGGCGGTGCCCACCAGGCCGGCGGCCAGGCCGCCGAAGGCGTGGGAGAGGGCGGTCCGCTGCGGCACGGCGGTGAGCGGCACGTTGGCGAGCGGCACGCCCACGGCGAAGCCCGCCGCGATGGCCACCACGATCCACAGGTGATGCACCACGGCCGGCTGGGCCCAGGTGACCAGCACGGCGATGGTCATCCCCGCGACGCCGGCGTAGACCCCCTTCCGCGCGGTGGCGGGGGTGTTCATCCAGTGCAGCGCGAAGATGAACAGGGCGGTCGCGACGATATACGCGACCTGCGCGATCGCGTGCGTCATGCGTGGCCTCCCCCGCCCCGCTTGTCATCGGCCTTGAACATCTTGAGCATGCGGTTGGTGATCAGGAAGCCGCTCACGATGTTGGTCATGGAGGCGAAGAGAGCCACCGCCCCCATCGCCTGGATGTGCGGCGGGTACTCCCCGCCGGTCACCAGGATGGCGCCGACCACCGCGATGGCGGAGATGGCGTTGGTGATGGACATGAGCGGGGTGTGCAGCAGCCGCGACACCCGCCGGATGACGCCCATCCCGATGAACGAGGCGAGCACGAAGACGAAGAGCAGGCCCCAGAAGTCGGCATCGGCGGGGGCGTGGCCGGCCGTCGGCGCGGGCGCGGCCTGCGCGAGGAGGGCGAGCAGGCTCATGCGCCCGCCTGGGCCAGCGCCTCGCGGCTCCGCGCGTGGTGGACCTCGCCGGCGTGGGTGATGACCGCGCCCTGCTGGATGTCGTCGGTGAAGTCGAGCACGAAGACCTTCTCCTTGGTGAACGCCTGCACGAAGGCGGTGAGGTTGCGGGAGAAGAGCAGGCTGGCGTGGTGCGGCATGGTGGCGGGCACGTTGAGCGGCGCCAGGATCGTGACGCCGCCCTCCACGACCGTCTCTCCCGGCCGCGACAGTTCGCAGTTGCCGCCGCCGTCCGCGCCGAGATCCACGATGACGGCCCCGGGCTTCATGGACCGGACCGTGGCGGCGTCGAGCAGCCGCGGGGCGAAGACCCCGCCGATGAGCGCGGTGGTGATCACCACGTCCGACTGGGCGCACTGCTCCACCAGCAGCTGACGCTGCCGGGCCTGGTCCTCCGCCGAGAGCTCCTTGGCGTAGCCGCCGCCGGCGGCCGCGCTCTGGGCCAGCTCGATGCCGACATACTTGGCCCCCACGCTCTCGATCTGTTCCTTCACTTCCGGCCGCACGTCGGTGGCGAGCACATTGGCCCCGAGCCGCCGCGCCGTCGCGATGGCCTGGAGCCCCGCGACCCCGGCCCCGATCACGAACACCTTGGCCGGGGTCACCATCCCCGCCGCCGTCATCAGCATCGGGAAGTAGCGATTGAGCTCCACCGCCCCCAGCAGCACCCCCTTGTAGCCGGTGATGTTGGCCATGGAGGAGAGGGTGTCCATCGCCTGGGCCCGGGTGGTGCGCGGGATCGCATCGGTGGAGAAGGCGGTCACCCGCCGCTCGGCGAGGAGCGGCACCACCCCGAGATTCCGGAGCGGCATCAGCGAGGCGATGACGATCGTGTCCGGCTTGAGCCAGGCGACCTCGTTCCGCCCGCCCCCCGTGGCCGGGGGATTCACCTTGAGCACGATGTCCGCGGCGCCGAGCAACCGGGAGGGATCCGGCTGGACCTCCGCCCCAGCGGCCGCGTACGCCTGGTCGGGGAAGCCGGCGGCGACACCCGCCCCCGCCTCCACCGCGACTTCGTATCCGGATTGAATGAGCTTCTTGCAGGACTCGGGAACCAGCGCCACCCGCCGCTCCTGGGGAGCGGTCTCCGCGGGTACAGCGATGCGCATCGGGCCTCACAGTTGTATTTCGGGTGTGCCGAATCTATCAGGACCGGCGCGGGATGCGAGGGGGGCGGTCGGGTGATTGGGGAGCAGCGGGTGGGCGATTAGGCGATTGGGCGATTAGGCGATTGGGCGCTAGAACAGGAGCGTGGCGAGGTAGGCCAGATAGAGCAGCAGCAGGAGCCCGCCTTCGATGCGGCTTACGCGCATTCCAGACCGGAGGACCGGGAATACCGCCGCGGCGGTCACCAGCATCCAGATCATGTCGGTGGCGCGCATCTCCGGCGAAACCGGCACCGGCTGGATCAGGGCCGTGATGCCGAGAATCCCGAGAATGTTGAAGATGTTTGAGCCGATGAGGTTGGCGATGGCCACATCGGTCCGGCCGCGGAGCGCCGCCACGACCGACGCGGCCACTTCGGGCATCGAGGTGCCGATGGCCACGACGGTGAGTCCGATCACCCGCTCCGAGAGGCCGGCCAGCCGGGCGATTTCCACCGCGCCCAGCACCAGGGTGCGGCCGCCGAGTACCAGCAGCGCAAGCCCCGCGACGACCGCGCCGATGGCCAGCGAGAGTTCCGCCGCCGGACTTCGGACGCTGCGGCGGGTGGCCTGCTCGGCAAATGCCGCCTCCTCCGCCCCCGCCACTTCCCGGCGCCCCACCCAGACCATGTAGGCGGCGAAGACGAAGATACCGGCCAGGAGAAAGCCGCCCTCGAGGCGGTCGATGCCGCCGTCCCGCGCGAGCAGCAGCAGCAGCGCGCTCGAGAGGAACATGATGGGCCACTCCAGCCGGACGGCGGAGCCGGTGACCGGGATGGCAGTGATGACGGCGGTGATCCCAAGCACGCCCACGATGTTGAAGATGTTGGAGCCCACCACGTTGCCGATGGCAATGTCGGGCCGGCCGTCGAGCGCCGCCAGGACGCTGACCACCAGCTCCGGCAGGGAGGTGCCCATGGCCACGACGGTCAGGCCGATGACGGCCGGGGTAACCCCCGCCAGGCGGGCGATGGCGGTGGCGCCCCGCACCAGCGCCTCGCCGCCGCCGGCCAGCAGCAGCAGGCCGAGCAGGATCAGGCCGGAGGATGCGGCGAGGCTCATGCGCTAGAGCTTGGGGAGGCGGAGGCCGCCGGCGGCGGAGCCGGCCAGCCGCTTGATCTGGCGATCCAGCTGGTCCTGGACCCCGTCGAGCTGGCTCTTCTCCACCGGCAGCCTGGCCAGCGCCTGACTGGAGAACTCGCCGACCTTCGCCTCCAGGCCCGCCACCTGCTGCTCCACGATCCGGTCCACCGCGGCGCGCGCGCGGGCCTCGGCGCGCTGCAGCTCCTCGGTGACCAGCCCCTGCAGCCGCGCGGCGATGGCGTCGTCGAGGTTGGAGGTAACCGTGAGGCTGGGACTGCCGATGGTGCCGCGAAGTTCGGCCCGGACCCGCAGCTGGGTCAGGCCGCTCACCACCCGCCAGACCGTGTTTTCCACGAGTCCCGCCGCCCGGAGCTGCGCGGTGTCCGCGCGCCAGCTGGCCTGATCGGACGCGATCTCCCAGCTCCCGCGCAGCTCGTCCCCCGCCAGGCTGAAGCGGAAGCCCACCGTGCTCGGTCCCGGGTTCACCACGAAGGGGAGGGCGGGCAGCGGAATGGGCGGGAGCGGCACGCCGGTCACACGCGCGGCGAGCGAGTCCCGCGGTGCGGCGCCAAAATGCCGGGACAGCAGGGAGAGATCCACTCCCATCGGGTGCGCCCCGCCGATGGTGCCCCTGGCGGTCAGGGTAGCGGGACGGCCGTAGAGTGCCGGCTGCGAGGTGAGGCCGCCGAAGGTAGCGGCGAACTGGTGCTGTTCGGCGGCGCCCGCCGCGAGGTCAATGGAACCCTGCCGGAGGAGGAAGGTGGGATAGGCCTTCTCCTTCGGAAACTCCACGTCCATGCCATCCATCCGGGCGCGCTTGGGCCCCGGCCGGTTCCACGGCTGGAGACCCGGGGGGACGTATTGCTGCAGCAGCTGGGCGTAATAGAGCGCCCGCCCGAAGTAGTCGATACTCTGCCGCCCGAACAGCGATTGCCCGATGTTGGGCCCGTCGAAGCTGGGGAGGTTGAGCAGCCCCCGGGCGAAGCTGTAGTCCTGCTGCCGTGCCGCGTCCACCGCCGCGAGTCCCTGGTTGAGCCGGGCCAGGGAGCCACGGGCTGACTGCTCCAGTGCCTGCAGCCTCTGCCTGGTCTGCTTGACGCCGTCGAGGCTGCGTTGGGCCTGCTGCACCAGATCCCGCACCCCGGCGACGC
This sequence comes from Gemmatimonadota bacterium, assembly GCA_033763675.1. Lineage (GTDB taxonomy): Bacteria > Gemmatimonadota > Gemmatimonadetes > Gemmatimonadales > GWC2-71-9 > JADJOM01. The sequence goes on along the minus strand of JANRJZ010000173.1, from coordinate 1,336 downwards.
CCAGTTGCTTCGGGTCCGCCTGCGCCAGGCGGCCGGCGAGCGCGGCGGCGCTGTCCACGACCGGCTTCACCTGCAGGCCGGCGAGCGACTGCTCGAAGGCGGCCGTGGTGGAATCCACCTGGCTCACGAAGGCGCGGGCCGCCTTGACCGTCCCCAGCTCCTCCGGATTGAGCACCAGGCTCTTCACGGTGTCCACCCGCCCGAGGGCGAGGCTCGGGAAGCTGAACTTCTCCCTGGCCCAGGCCTCGGTCTCGGCGAGCAGGCGGCCGGCCGGGCTGTTGGGATCGGCGGGGCGCGCCGGGGTGCTCCGCTTCGTCAGGAACCGGAGACCGGAGAGCCGCACCTGGTCGATCACCAGCTTCTTCTCCGCCAGCGGCACCGGGTCGAGGTCGAGGGTGATCGTCCCTGCCTCGAGCAGGTTGCGGTGCGGATTGCGCGGGTCGGCAATGGTCAGCTCGCCGACGTCCACCGCCACGTCGCCCTCGCGGATCCGGAGGCTCCCGATATCCACCTGGGTGCCCAGCGTCAGGGAGAGGTTGTCCTCCATCTGCGCCCGGACGAACCGGTCCCCGAAGAGGGCCCAGCAGAGGACGAGGAGCAGCAGCGCCAGCAGGATGATCCCCACGGCGCGCCAGCGAAAGATCTTGAACCGGGGCGCGTTCATTCGGGGTTGAACCAGCTGTAGACGTTGTACGCCTTCGACGCCTTGAGGCCCTTCATGAACCGGGAGTTCATGACCCGTGCGCCGTAGGTGGCACGGTAGCGCCCGATGGCCACCTTGGCCGTGAAGTAGATCGGGATGGTGAGCACCAGCCAGCAGGTGAAGCTGCCGAGGGTCACCGAGTTGTTGAAGTTGGTGTAGGGGACGAGCGGGATGTTGTACCAGTCGGTCCAGAGGCCGGCCAGCGCCGGCTGGCGGAGCAGCGCCAGCCCGACGCGGTCGAAGAGCGGATCGAGGATGAAACCGAAGGGAGTGAACAGCGCCAGGCCCAGCATGCCGCCGCCGAAGGAGACGTTGAGCAGGACGATGGCGGCGAAGAGCACCAGGTTGTGGGCCGAGAGGAGCGGGGTGAGCCCGATGCCGGCCCCGAGCATGATCCCCGCCGCGACCTGCCCCGGCGTGCCGTCGGAGTGCAGGGTCTTGAACAGCGACTGGAGCAGCTTGAGCAGGGTCAGCATGGGCTCAAGGATAGAAGGGGAACGGGAAACGGGGAACGGGGGTTCACGGGGACACCGCGAGGCACCCCGCTCGCCCCCGGGTTCCCCCCCGGGCTCTTGAAGCGCGGGGGGGAGGTATCCGGAATTCTGTGTGTGAGCCGGTGGCTACCCTGCCAGG
>JANRJZ010000172.1:0-8679 GCA_033763675.1 Gemmatimonadota bacterium | reverse complement strand
CCCGCAACACCCCCGGGCGGTTCTCCGCCGCATTGGCCGCGAAGAAGGCGGCGCGGAGCGGCGCCACCTCGCTGTCCGGGAGTGTCAACCGGGCCCGGAGCTCACCCGTGGGGGCGTACCGCTCCAGGCGCCCTTCGGTGTGGATCACCAGCCACACGTCTCCATCCGGATCCACGATCGGGGTCGCGGTGTTGCGCAGCTCGGGGGGGACCCGCCCGGCCAGTATCTCCGCGCGGATGGCCCCGAAGTCCCAGACCTCGACCGGCGGCACAACCGGCTGACCATAGCGGGCCAGCACCGCTCCCGAGGGAGTCTGCCGCACCGCGAGCGCGGAGTCGCTGCCGCCAGTCGCGATGACGGTCGTGTCCCCCGGCAGCAGCCGTGCCTCGCGGTACTGCACCCCGGGGGGGAGCGGACGGCTGCCGATGTAGCCGCGGCCGGGGATGAAGTTCTCCAGCCGGTTGTTGCCACCGTTGAGCACCGCAAGGGTGTCCCCGCGGAGCGCCACGCTGCGTGGAGCCTGGAGTTCACCGGGACCGGCCCCCGGGGACCCGAGTGTCTGCAGCAGCGTCCCGTCCACGCCGAGCAGGAAGACCCGGTTCGCCTGGAAGTCCGCCAGCGCCAGGCGCCCGTCCGGAAGCGCCACGCCATCCACCGGGCGCTCGAAGGGAATGGTCCCGGCCGTCGCCAGGGTGTCCACCACGAACGGTTCGGCGCTGTGTGAGGCGGCGGGGGGTTGGCAGGCAGCGAGGAGCAGCAGCCAACCCAACCGCCGCGGCGCCATGGTGACTGGTGAGCCCATCACCCCGGCCCTGCTCCGGACGCGAGCAGGGCGAGCGCCAGGGCGGCCCCGAGCGCCACCAGCGCCCAGGCCAGGGTGAGCCCCACCAGTGGCGCGTGCCGCGCCGGCAGTTCCTCCGGCGCCAGCTGCCGGCAGAAGCGCCGGAACTCCACCGCGCCGACCCCCGACGCCACGACGCCGAGCAGGACGAGCGCCGACCCGACAAGGGGGGTCAGCCCGTGCCCGGGGACGGCCGCATCCTGCATCCGGACCAGCCGGAGGAACAGCCCGAACCGGGCCACGACAAACCCGAAGGCCATGACGCCGATCCCGGTGCGCAGCCAGGCCAGGAGGGTTCGTTCGGCCGCGAAATAGACGCGGGGATCACCGCCAGGCATCGTGCCTCACCCTTTCCGCTCGTCGAGGAACATCCGCATCTGCTGCCACACCGCGGCGGGGATGGCGCGCCGGGCCTCGGGGAGTTCCTCCAGGGCCGCGATCCAGCCCGGGCCCAGCGCGCGGAGCACCCCGTAGTGGCGCAGGGCGGCACGCAGGGTCGCATTCTCCGGGCCGATCGCAGCGGCGGCCAGATCCGAGACCAGCTCCGCTGCGGGGGGCGGGGCGCTGAAGTCATCGAACCACTCCTCCTGCCCCGCCCCGGTCCGGCTCAGGGTGAGCGCGGAACGGTACCGGACGAGCCGGGCCAGCAGCTGGGCGACCTCGGGGCCGGAGGCACCCCCTTGCTGCTGTAATTCGCCGAGTGCGGCGGTGAGCAGGGTCAGGTCGTCATCGGTGAGGTGGGTAATCATGGTGCCCTCATGCCTCCGCGATCCGCTGCCGCACGGTCGCGGGCAAGGCGGCCTGGTTCGTCCTGGCCGCGGCATGGCGGTTGCGCGTGGCGCATTGGTCCGGCGCGGAATGCCTCGTCCGATTCCAGCGGACCCGACGTGGCGGCGGGGACAATGTACCGGCGCCACGGGGCCCGGTCCAATGCGGGAGCAGCGGGATCAACGCGGAACGGCAGGCGGTGCCCAGCTCCCTGCCACCACCAGGGGCGATCCAGACGCCGCAGGGCGCGATCACTTCCGGCGGACCGAAGACCCCTTGGGCCAATAGGAGAACTCCGGTTCCGAGCAGGTCGCTTCGAGATCCGCCAGCCGGTCCCGCAGAAAGGCCTGGGCGTCGCTGAGGGCGCCGTTGTACACGGACGGTCCGACTTCCTTCAGCATGAAGTCCAGCAATCCGATCGTCTGCAGGTCGGTCAGCTCCAGTTCCAGGCCCTCGGTACAGAATCGCCGCAGGGAGGTCAGGGCCTGCTTCCGCGCCTCGGGGGACAGGGTGACGGCCATCGTGATCTCCTCTCGTGTCGGCAGGGCCGGTTTCCAGCGGGGGAGAACCAATTTGCCCCTGCCGGCGTTACCCCCGGTACCCCTGACTGGATGCCCTCGATGCGTGCGTTCCCGCTGTGCTCATTGGCCCTGCTGCTCGCCACCGTGCCCGCCCGGGCCCAAAGAATCGCCTGGGATGGTTCCATCGGGGTCTCCGGTGACGCCTGGCGGGCCGCGGCGACCGGCCTCTGGCGGGTGGAGATTGGCCGCTCGCTCCGGCTCGGCGTCGGCGCCCGCCTGAGCCGCTACGGCGGTGAATCCAGTTCCTACCGCAGCCCGGACGAGGACCGACCCGCCGCGCTTCCCCGCCGGGTGCGCCTGGCGCCCAGCGTGTGGGGGCTCAACCTCGCGGTGGAGGGGCAGGTGCGGGTCGTCGGTCCGTTGACGGTGGGTGCCAACCTCGATCTGGCCGGGGTCGCCACCGGCGGCACCCGCCGCGACTCCGGTCTCACGCTCGAGCCGGCCCGCGGGTCGCTCTTCATGTACGGCGACCGGGACCGTGGCTCCCTCAACTCCGAGTTCTTCCTGGGACTGCAGACGGGAGGCGCGCTGGCGCTTCGGGCCGGGGTGAGCCACTACGTCACCGGCTACCGGGGGACGGCCGGTGGCGCATCCACCCGCTACCTGCGGTTCGACACCGTGCCGTTCCTTGCCCTGCGCTGGGTGCCCTAGGCGTCTCCGCGGGATACGCCGGCGGACGCGAGACGAGCGCCGGGCGATCAGGCGGACTTCCGAAGGGGAGCGCAGGTACCGGCCGCGGCCGGCGGATCTGACTACTCCCGAGCCTCCGCGGCCGGCCGGGGCCGCGCCAGCAGCGCCCAGCCGATCCCGCCCAGCACCGCGAGGCTGGCGAGCAGCAGGCGCGAGGTAATCCGCTCCCCGAGCAGGAGCACCCCTCCCCCCGCGGCCAGTACCGGCACCGCGAGCTGCACCACCGAGGCGGTGACCCCCCGCAGCTCCGGCAGGGCGCGGTACCAGGCGACATAGCCCAGCCCGGAGGCGACCGCACCGGAGAGTGCCGCGAGCAGCGCTCCCCGGATCTCGAGGTGCAGCGTCGGAGCGGCCACGAGCCCGAGGGCCGCGACCATCGGCGCGGTTCGGGCGAAATTGCTGGCCGTCTGCGCCAGCGGGCTCCGCACCTGCTGGCCGCGGAGGGAGTACAGCCCCCAGGCAGCCCCTGCCAGCAGCATCAGGGCGGCGCCGAGCGGCGGCGGCGCCGTGAGCCCGGGCAGGAGGAGGTACACCAGGCCTCCGAAGGCAAGCACCAGCCCCGCCCATTCCCCCGCGCTGGGATGGTGGCCACGGTGGAGGGAGCCGACGACCATCGTCAGCTGGACCGCGCCGAAGAGCAGCAGGGCGCCGGTGGCCGCGCCCAGGCTCACGTAGGCGTAGGAGAATGGCACGGCATAGAGGAACAGCAGCGCCGCCGAGACCCAGGACGGCGTTGCCCCGGTGTCCGGAGGCGTCCGGGGGCGCGCCAGCAGGACCAGTGTGCCGGCCCCGGTGAGGAGCCGGATCCCTGTGAAGCTGGCGGGATCGATCGCCCCGGAGCTGAGCGCCAGGCGGCAGAGCAGCGAATTGGCCGCAAACGCCAGGAGCGCGAGCCCGGTGAAGATGGCAGTCAGGGACACGTCGGGCAGGATGGGCCGGCCCGGCGGCCGGCGCAAGCTGCCCGGCACCAGCCGCAGCCCGCCGCCGGGGCTCGGCGCGCTCGCGCCGGTCACGCGTGTCCGACTCCGGGAGGGCAGGCCGCCCACGGATTCCGCGGCGCCGCGCTGCCCTAATTTCGGCACGTCCTTCCCTTCATCCCCTTTTCATTCATTTGCGGGCGTCCAGGCCGTATAAAGTTCCAGTCGCGCCTGACGGGCTCTTGACGACCCCCAGACCGGCGGGAATATTAGCGCGACCGGGACGCCGCCCCGGGCACAGTCTCCAGTCCTGACACGCAGGTATCCGCCCGTTACTGAAACCGACCGGTCGTCCGCCCCCGGGGCCATCTCCCCGGCCGGGGCCGATGATGTCCGCGAGTGGCCGACCCGAACGCGTGGTGTCCATGCAGGTCCCCCGCCTGCCTAACGAACAAGATCGCGACCGCACCCATCGCGCGCGCAGCGCCGGTTCATGCGCTGCCAGGGCGGTTCCTGTTTGCTCATGCTTCGGCCCGCGTCTGGCCGGGGCCTTTTTGTAGCCCGCACCTGAAAGGATGTCCCCGCATATGACACGGCTACGCTTCAGTCTGGGAGTGCTTCTGGCAGCGCTGGGGGTGGTGCCGCTCGCGGCCCAGTCACCCACCGGATCCATCCTCGGGCACGTGACGGAGGCCGGCACGGACCGGCCGGTCCAGGGGGTCAGCGTCTCGGTCGGCAGCAAGAGCGTGGTGACCCGGCCGGACGGCAGCTACCTGCTCACCGGGGTGGCGGCGGGGACGGACACGATCCGGGCCCGGATGATCGGCTTCACGCCGCTCAGCCAGGAGTTCACCCTGGCCGCCGGCCAGACCCTGGTGGTGGATCTCGCGATCACCGCCAAGGCGGTGGACCTGTCGGAGATCGTGGTGGTCGGCTACGGCGAACAGACGGCGGGGAACATCACCGGTGCCGTCACCAGCGTCACGCCGAATGAATTCAATACCGGCCGGATCGTGAGCCCGACCGAACTGATCCAAAGCAAGGCGGCGGGGGTTCAGGTGGTGGAGAACAACGAACCGGGCGGCGGCACCACGATCCGCATCCGTGGCGCCACCTCGGTCAACGCGAGCAACGAGCCGCTCTTCGTGATTGACGGCCTGGCCGTGGGCGGATCGGGGGCCGGCGGCGGCCTCTCGGGCGGACGCGATCCGCTCAACTTCCTCAACGCCAGCGATATCGAGAGCATCGTGGTCCTCCGCGATGCCTCGGCGGCCGCAATCTACGGTTCCAATGCGGCCAACGGCGTCATCATCATCACCACCAAGAAGGGCCAGGCCGGGGCCGGGCCGAAGTTCGAGTACAGCGGCAGCGTCTCGGCTTCCTCCGCCACCCGCTATCCGTCGATGCTGAGCGCCTCACAGTTCCGGTCGGCGGTGACCCAGTACGCCCCCGCGAACGTCCCCCAGCTGCTCAACGCCAACACCGACTGGTTCGACGCGATCGACCGCGCGGCCTACGGCCAGGAGCACACCTTTGCCGTGTCGGGCGCGGGGCAGAACAGCAGCTATCGCCTCTCGGGCAACTACCTGGAGCAGAACGGGATCCTGCAGGGTACCACGACCCGGCGGGTGACGCTGGGCGTCAACTACAACCAGGACCTGTTCAACGACCGGGTGACCCTCCGGGCCAACCTGCGCGGCTCGCGCGCACAGGACGACTTCACGCCGGGCGGGGTGCTGGGCAATGCGACCGTGTATGGCCGCACCCAGCCGATCTACGATTCCACCACGCCGACCGGATACTATGACTGGAGCGGCGGCCTGAACTCCGCCGACAATCCGGTCGCGATCCTGAAGCTCGCCAGCGACAAGAGCACCACCCTGCGCAGCATCGGCAACCTGCAGGGCGAGTGGCGCACGCCCTTCCTCGAGGGGCTCTCGGCCAACCTGGCCCTCGGGTACGATATCACCCGAGCGACCCGCACCACCTTCACCCCGACCTCGCTCCATCGGGAGCAGGTGGGGAGCGGCGACCCGGGCGACTTCTACCGGGAGGAGCCGGCCCAGACGAATACGGTGCTGGATGGCTTCCTGAACTACGCGGTCCCGAAGGAAGTGGGCCCGGGCCTGCTCGACCTCACCGCGGGCTACTCCTATACCGAGGCCCGGGGCGAGTTCCCGTCGGTGCTTGCCCAGGGGCTCAGCACCGACCAGCTGGGCCCGAACGGCATTCCAAGCGCCATCACCGTGAGCAGCCAGTTCAACGTGCAGGAGAGCAAGCTGATCTCGTTCTTCGGCCGGGTGAACTACAATATCCGGGACCGCTACCTCTTCAACGCCAGCCTGCGGCGCGACGGCTCCTCCCGTTTCGGCACCGGGAACCAGTGGGGCACCTTCCCGTCCATCGCGGCGGCCTGGCGCCTCTCGGAGGAGCCGGTCCTGAAGGGCCGCTGGAATCTCTCCGACCTCAAGCTGCGCGCCAGCTGGGCCAAGACCGGCAACCAGTCCTTCGGGAACTATCTCCAGTACTCGACCTACAGCATCGGGGACGCGGAGGCGCAGTACCAGTTCGCCGACTCGTTCTTCACCCAGATCCGCCCCAGCGCGGTGGACCCGAACATCAAGTGGGAAGCCACCAAGTCGTTCAACTTCGGGCTCGACTTCGGGTTCAGCAACCAGCGCTACACCGGCACCATCGACGTGTACCGGAAGAGCACGGACGACCTGATCTTCAACGTGACCGCGGCGGCCGGCACCGCGCCCGGGGACAACATCACGACCAACATCGGCAGCATGCGGAATACCGGCATCGAGCTGAGCCTGAGTGCCAGGGTGCTCCAGGGCGGGCTAACCGGCCAGGGCCTCCGCTGGACCGCGGACCTCACGGCGGCGCATAACACGAACGAACTCATCGCCATCAATCCGTTCGGCGGCAACGCCGTCGCCCAGCAGATTCCCACCGGCTTCATCGGCGGCCTGGGGCAGACCATCCAGATCCTCCGGCCGGGCGTGCCGATCAACTCGTTCTACGTCTATGAACACAAGATGCGGAACGGGAAGCCGATCTACAGCGACGAGAACGGCGACAACGTCATCAACGAGCAGGACCTCTACGTGGACCGGAACGGGGACGGCACGGTCAACTTCAACGACCGCCGGCCGTACCATGACCCGGCGCCCAAGTGGATCATCGGGCATTCCTCGTACCTGAACTATGGCAAGTGGGACCTGGGCTTCACCCTCCGGGCCTACCTCGGCAACTACGTGTACAACAACGTCGCCTCGGCGAACGGGTTCTACGACCAGCTGGCCCAGGCCTCGCCGTACAACCTGCATACGTCGGTGCTGGAGACGAACTTCGTCACCAACCAGAAGTTCTCCGACTATTATGTGGAGCGGGCGTCGTTCCTGCGGATGGACAACATCACGCTCGGCTACGCATTCTCCCTGCGCGGGCAGGCCGCCCGCGCCTTTGCCACGATGCAGAACGCCTTCACCATCACCGGGTACAGCGGGGTGGATCCGACGGCGGGCCTGAACGGCATCGACAACAACCTGTACCCCCGCTCGCGCACCGTCAGCGCCGGCATGGGCATCCAGTTCTAAGCGACCCACGGCCCATCACCACTTGATGAAGGATACGCGCATGTCTCGCAACTTCCGCCGAGGTGTCCTTGGCACCGTGGCGCTCCTCGGCCTCGGGCTGGGGGCCTGCACCGACCCGTCGGTCGAACCAACCAGCACGGTCTCGGAGACGACGGTCTTCAACTCGCCCTCCTCCTACCGCGCCTTCCTGGCCAAGCTGTATGGCGGCCTGATCCTGTCCGGCATCCGGGGCTGCTGCGACCGGGACATCGGCACCATCAACGATGCGGGATTCCAGAGCTACATCCGCATCTACTGGCAGGCCCAGGAGCTGCCGACCGACGAGGCAATGCTCCGCTGGGCCAATGACGGTCCCATCCTCGAGTACAACGCGATGACCTGGGGCTCCACCAACGAGTTCGTGTCGGGGATGTTCGCACGCATTTTCTTCCAGATCTCCACGGCCAACGAGTTCCTGCGCCAGACCACCGACGCCAAGCTCGACGAGCGGGGGGTCTCCGGCCAGCTCCGGGCCGACATCCAGACCTTCCGGGCGGAGGCGCGCTTCCTCCGGGCGCTGAGCTACTGGCATGGGGTGGACATGTACGGACCCATCCCGATCGTCACGGAGCCGTCCGGCACGCCGCCGGCCCAGGCCACCCGCCAGCAGGTCTTCGATTTCATCGTGTCGGAACTGAACTCCATCATTCCGGACCTGCCGGCCGCGGCCGGCCAGGGCACCTACGCCAGGGCCACCCAGGAAGCGGCCCACATGCTCCTGGCCCACGTCTACCTCAATGGCGAGATCTACACCGGCACCGCGTACTACACCGAGGCGGCCAACGAGGCGGCGGCGGTGATCAACAGCGGCAAATTCTCGCTGAACCCGGTGTTCCAGAACAACTTCACGGCCGACAATCACCTGTCGCCAGAGATCATCTTCCCGCTGGTGTCGGATGGCCTGTTCTCCCGCGGGTACGGCGGGACCACCTTCCTGATTCATGCCGCCTGCGTCGGCGGCACCAATCCCTGGAGCCAGGACCCGGCCACCCTCGGCGTCAACGGCTGCTGGGCAGGGCTCAAGGTCCGGCCGGAAGCATACGCGCGGCTGCAGAGCGACCCGCGCGGCCTGTTCTTCACCACCGGCCGTACGCCCAACGTCATCACGAGCATCACGTCGGAGGAGGAAGGCGCCGCGAGCATGAAGTTCACCAACCTGACCTCCACCGGCAGCCAGGGCTCGAGCGGCGAGTTCCCGGATACGGATTTCCCGATGTTCCGCCTGGCCGACGCGTACC
>JANRJZ010000171.1:0-8124 GCA_033763675.1 Gemmatimonadota bacterium | reverse complement strand
GGGTGGACCCGGCGCCGATGTTCGACCAGGTGCGCGAGCTGAAGGCCGCCGGCGTGGACGCGGTGAACGTCCCCGACGGCCCCCGGGCACAGAGCCGGATGGGCGCCCTGCTCTCGGGGCTCCTCATCCAGCGCGAACTGGGCATGGAGCCGGTGGTGCACTATGCCTGCCGGGACCGGAACCTGCTGGGCATGCTCTCCGACTTGCTCGGCGCCGCGGCGAGCGGCATCCGCAACCTGCTGATCGTCACCGGCGACCCGCCCAAGATGGGCCCCTACCCGGACGCCACCGCGGTGTTCGACATCGACAGCATCGGCCTCACCAACCTGGTGAGCCGGCTCAATCACGGGCTGGATCCCGGCGGCAACGCCCTGGGCGGGACCACGAAATTCGTGGTGGGCGTCGGGGTCAACCCGGCGGCGCCGGACCTCGAGCGCGAGCTGCGCCGCTTCGCGTGGAAGGTGGACGCCGGCGCCGAGTACGCGATGACGCAGCCGGTGTTCGACATCGAGCAGCTGGACCGCTTCCTGGCGCGGGTAGAGTCATTCCGGGTGCCCATCATCGCGGGCATCTGGCCGCTGGTCTCGCTCCGGAACGCGGAATTCCTGGCCAACGAGGTCCCGGGGGTGACGGTGCCACCCATCATCCTGGAGCGGATGCGCGACGCCTCGGCCCGCGGCAAGGAAGAGGCGCTGCAGGAGGGAATCCGGATCGCGCGGGAAATGCTCACGGCGGTGCGGAGCCGGGTCCGCGGGGTGCAGGTGGCGGCGCCGATGGGCCGTGCCGGGGTGGCGGTGCAGGTGATCGCGCCGTAGGGGCGGTGGGTCGGCGGGAACCCCGGTCAGGCATCAGGATTTCATCAAGGCCCCCCGCCCGCTATTATCCCGGCCATGACCCAGACCCTGGCTCCCGCCCCGCTCAGCCGGCTCAGCGAAGAGGAAGCGCTGTTCCGCGCCACCGTCCGCGAGTTCGCCGAGACGGAAATCAAGCCCCACGTGCACGAGATGGACGAGGCCGCGAAGTTCCGGCCCGAGCTCATCACCAAGTTCTTCGAGCTGGGCCTGATGGGGATCGAGGTGCCGGAGCGCCATGGGGGGGCGGCGGGGAGCATCTTCCTCGCCGTGCTCGCCATCGAGGAGCTGGCCCGGGTGGACGCCTCCGCCGCCATCTACGTGGACGTGCACAACACCCTGTTCAACAACGCCCTGCTGCGCTGGGGCAGCGAGGAGCAGCAGGGCCGGCTCTTCCCCCGCCTCACCACTGACCTGCTGGGGGCGTTCGCCCTCTCGGAGCCGGCGAGCGGCAGCGACGCCTTCGCGCTCGAGACCCGGGCCGACGATCGCGGCACCCACTGGGAGCTCACCGGCCGGAAGTTCTGGATCACCAACGGCGGTGAGGCGGGGATGTTCCTGATCTTCGCCAACACCGACTTTGCCAAGGGCTACAAGGGGATCACCGCCTTCCTCGTGGAGCGGGATTTCCCCGGCTTCGCGGTCGGCAAGAAGGAGAACAAGCTCGGCATCCGGGCCTCCAGCACCACCGAGCTGATCCTCGAGAACTGCCGGGTGCCGAAGGAAAACGTGCTGGGCCCGGTGGGCATGGGGTACAAGATCGCGATCGAGACCCTCAACGAGGGCCGGATCGGCATCGGGGCACAGATGATCGGGGTGGCGCAGGGGGCGCTGGACGCTGCGGCCGCCTACGTCAAGGAGCGGAAGCAGTTCGGCAAGGCGATCGCGGAGTTCCAGGGGGTGCAGTTCCAGCTGGCCCAGATGGCCACCGAGCTCGAGGCATCCCGGCTCATGGTCTACAACGCGGCCCGGCTCAAGGACCTGGGGGAGCCGTTCCAGCGCGAGGCCGCGATGGCGAAGCTGTTCAGTTCGCAGGTGGCGGACCGGATCACGAGCCGCTGCCTGGAGTTGTTCGGCGGATACGGCTACTCGAAGGAGTACCCGGCGGAGAAGTTCTACCGCGACGCCAAGATCGGCACCATCTACGAGGGCACGAGCAACATGCAGCTTCAGACCATCGCCAAGCTGCTGCTCAAGTAGGTCCCGCAGGCATCCGGGGGCGGGGGGTCTCCCCCCGCCCGTGTCGTTTCCCGCCGTGAATCCACGCACCATCCGCCGGTGGCCCCTGACTTGCTGATTTCACCCCCAGGCGGTTCCCGCGTCCGGCCTGAGAACGTTCCAAGGTGTTGCCGGATCACGGGTTGCCAACTCTCGATCCACCGGTAAATTGCTCCGTCCTGCCCGGCAATCTCCGTCTTCCGGCCAGCCGACGAGCATTCTGAGGTCACGAGGCAAGACGACCCTGTGCGCCTGATCACACGTGGCACCCTCCTCGCGTTCGCCTTGGCGCTCTGCGTCACGGCGCTGCCGGAGCGCGTCCAGGCGCAGGAACTCCCCCGCCCGCTCAAGCTGCGGCTCGATCAGTGGTACCGCACCGCGCGCCGGGCCGCGCCGGGAACCTGGGGGATCGCGGTCGCCGACCAGCATGGCCAGATCCTGTGGAGCATCAACCCGGATGCCTCCCTCATCCCGGCCTCCACGGTCAAGCTCCTGACAACCGGATACGCCCGTAGCGTGCTGGGCGGCGAAGCCCGCCGTTCCACACGCGTGGTGGGCTACGGGTCGCTCGATGAGGTCACCGGGGAATGGCACGGCCGCTGGGCGCTGGAACTCAACGGCGACCCAACCCTCGAGAGTCCCGATGGCCATGGCCCGCGACTGCAGGACCTTGCGAACCAGCTGGCGCAATCCGGCGTGCGGCGCCTGCGTGGCCCGCTCTCGGTGGTGAGCGGCGACGGCTCCGCCGCCGACGCCAGCTTCCCGGCGAGCTGGCGCCGCGCCAATTGGGGCAGCATCTACGCCCCGCTGGTCGGGGCCATCACCCTGCACGAAAACGTGGTCTGGCTGCACGTGGCGCCAGGCCGGAAGGCCGGCGCCCGGCCCACCCTGGTGGAAACCTCTCCCGCGGGCCTCAATGCCCTGGTGACGATCCACGCGACCACTGTCGCCGGTCGGCGGTCCCGGCTCCGGATCCGGCGCATGGCCGATGGCGGCTATCTCGTCACCGGGGCCGTGGGCAGCGGCGCGGGGGTGCGCCGGCTGGTCACCGTGGCCGGAGATCCGAAGGCCGTGCTTGCCGCGGCCTGGGCCCGGGCCCTGGAACAGGCGGGGATCGAGTGGGACCGGACGCCCTCGCCGATCACGGTGGAGAATCCGCCGACTGAAGAGATGGCGTCGGTCGAGTCGCCGACCTTTGATTCAGTGGCGTACGAAGTGAACCGTCGCAGCCTCAACATTGGCGCGGAATTGCTGCTCCGCTGGGCCGCGGGCCCGGACAGCGGGCCGGCGCTCCTCACCGAGCATGTGCAGCAGGTGGCCGGTGTCGCCGGCGGGGTGAACCTGGTGGACGGCAGCGGGATGTCCCATGACGACCGGGTGACTCCCGCAACGTTCATCGCCTACATGGCCAACTTCCAGAACACCGCCGCGGGGCGGAACTTCCCCTACCTTCTCCCCGCGAATGGCGTGGGGACGCTGGCGCGCCTGTCCGGCGGCCTGCCAGAGCCGGGCGTGGTGCGGGCCAAGACCGGTACCCTGAGCGGCGTGTCCACGCTGGTCGGGTATCTCGGCCGCCGCGACGGCATGTTCCTCGTCTCCCTGATGTACAACGGCCCCCGCTCCAAGACCGCCAAGCGCCACCAATGGGCGGCCTTCCGCCTGCTCGGCGCCGATGGGGCCTCGATCCCCGCGGACGGGAACGAGGACATGACCGATCCCGTGGGCGAGCTCGGAGGGGAGCCCGCCCGGGAGTAGCCGGGCCGGCCCTTGCCGAGCCCGCCTCGAGTCGTTTGCGTCCAGCCGCACAAGTCCTTACCACATAACGCCGTACGCATGCAGGTGGGGGCGCCTTCAGCTGCCGCAAAGCCGTGGGCCCAGGTTAATCATGAATTCATGCGTGGGGGGTAGATTGGCCCGGGCCTTCACCGGACCGAGCCAATGAGCCCTGCTCACCTGCACCTGATGCTGAATCACCTCCCCGTCGTGGGAACCCCAATCGTCCTGGCCCTGCTGCTGTGGGGCCTCCTGCGCCGGTCCCGGGACGTGCAGCGGGCGGCACTGGGCGCCGTCGTCCTGCTGGCGGTCGTGTCCTACCCGGTGTTCCTCACCGGCGAGCCGGCGGAGGAGCAGCTGGAGGACAGCACCTGGTACCAGGAGCGCCTGGTGCACGAGCACGAGGAGCGTGGGGAAGCGGCGCTCATTGCCATGCTGCTGACCGGCGGCATCGCGGTGGTGGGGTTGTGGCAGAGCCGGGGCGCGCGCCCCGCCGCGCCCGCCCTGGGTGGCATCACGGCCGGGGGGCTGGCGTTGAGCGCGGCGCTGTTCGGCTGGACGGCGCTGGCGGGCGGCGTGATCCGGCACGAGGAGGTACGGCCCGGGCCCGCCGCCCTTGCGCCGGGCGGTGATGGTGGACAGGCAGCGACGGGCGGAGGCCAACATGACGGCGACGACGATTGAGGGAGCAGACCAATTGCGCGTCCTGCTGGTAGAAGACGAGCACCGGCTGGCCGAAAGCCTGGCCCGGGGGCTGCGCGAGGCGGCCCATGCAGTGGACGTCGCGGACACCCTGGCGTCGGCGCGGCTGAAGCTCGAGCTGGAGCGCTACGACGCCGTGATCCTCGACGTGAACCTGCCCGACGGCTCCGGCTTCGGCCTCGCGGCGGAACTCCGCAAGCGGGCGATTCCGGTCCCGATCCTGATGCTGACCGCCCGCGACACGGTTGAGGACCGGGTGGCCGGCCTCGACAGCGGCGCGGACGATTACCTGGTGAAGCCGTTCGCCTTCGAGGAGCTGGTGGCCCGGCTCCGGGCGCTGCAGCGCCGGGCTCCCGAGAGCCGGCCCACGCGGATCACGGTGGCGGACCTCGTGGTGGACCCCGCGGCCCGGACCGTGACCCGGGCGGGGCGGCCCGTCGAGATGACGACGACGGAGTACGCGCTCCTCGAGTATCTTGCCCGGCAGGCGGGACAGGTTTGCGGCCGTGCCGCCATCAGCAGCGCGGTCTGGGATGAGAACTACGATCCCTTCTCGAACATCATCGACGTCTACGTGTCGCGCATCCGTCGCAAGATCGACCAGCCCGGACTCACGCCGCTGATCCATACCGTGCGCGGCGCCGGCTATTCGCTCGACCCCACCAGGGGCGGCCGCACCGGGTGAACCCGCTCGGCCTCCGCACCCGCCTCGCGCTGGTGTTCGCCACGGGCTTCGCGGTCCTCCTGGGCCTCGGAGCCCTTGGGCTTTACCTGCACCTGGCCCGGAGCTACCAGCGGGACTTCAATCACGGGCTGAGCGACGCGGCGCGCAGCGTCCAGGCGCTGTTCCAGCTGGACCGCCCCGAGTTCGGCTCGGCCGGCGCGACCGCGGCCCATGTCGTGGGTGAACTCGCCTACGGGGACCGCACCCTGGTCGCGTTCGACAGCGCGGGCCGGTTCATGGTGGCGAGCCAGCGGCTCCCGGGGGAACCCTACTTCAACGATGTCCCGGCCACGGGGACCGCGCTGCGCCTGGCCACCGTCCAGCTTCGGGATGGACCGGCGCGGATCATCCGCGTCCCCCTCGACGGCGTGCAGGTCGTCGTGGCGATGGGCACGCTGCCACTGGAACGGCGCCTGGTGCGGCTGCGGCGGTCGCTGGTGACGGTCCTCCCGCTCATCCTGGTGCTTGGGGCCGTGATCGGCGCGTGGGGCTCCGGGCTCGTGCTCCGCCCGATCCGGCGGGTGGCGGAGTCGGCGGAACGGATCAGCGAGCAGGTCGAGGCCGGCGCCACCGGGTTCACCCGGCTCGCCCCGCACGCCGCCGGGGACGAGATCACCAGCCTCACCGACGCACTCAATCTCCTGGTGGACCGGCTGGGAAGCGCCCTGGAACGGGAACGGGGCGTGGCCGAACGGCAGCGGCAGTTTCTGGCGGACGTGGCGCATGAGCTCCGGACCCCGGTGGCCATCCTCCGGAGCGAGGCCGAGGTCACCCTGCGCGCCCGGCCCGATGCGGTGCGGGACCGGCAGGCCCTTGAGCGGATCGGGACTGAAGCGGCGGAACTCGGTACGCTGGTCGGCGACCTGCTCCTCATCGCGCGCGGCGACAACAACGCCCTGCAGCCGGCGCGCGAACAGCTCTACCTCGATGACCTGGTTGCTCCGGTGCTGGGTCGGGTGCGGGCGCTGCCCCAGGCGGCGGGCCGGGAGCTGCGGCACGGCGAGTTCGAGGCCGCACCGGTGCGGGGGGATCGCGCGATGCTGGAACGGGCCCTGCTGGCCCTGGTCCACAACGCCCTGCTGCACGCTCCGGGCTCCGCCATCGAGATCTCCACCGGCAGCTCGGCGGGAAACGGCAGCGGCTCTGGCACTTCATGGGTCACGGTCCGCGACTTCGGGCCCGGCGTGGCTCCCGAGCTGCGGCAACGGATCTTCGATCGCTTCGCCCGCGGCCCGGGTGCCGCGGCCGGCACCGGGCTGGGTCTTGCGATCGCGCGATCGATCGCGGAAGCCCATGGCGGCACCCTGTCGCTGGACCCGGTGGACCGCGGCGCGGCATTCACCCTGCGCCTGCCCGCCACCACGACCTGACCGCCTACATCATCAGGTGGGCCAGCTCCACACCGGCGGGGGCGGCGCCGGTGGCGCCCAGCGGCTCGATGGTCAGCGCCGCGCCCATCACGTTCCGGGCGTTGGGCGGCATCGGCAGGGTCAGCAGCGCGGGACTCCGGCCATCCGTCTTCACTTCCACGCCGCGCACCAT
Organism: Gemmatimonadota bacterium; assembly: GCA_033763675.1. Classification (GTDB taxonomy): domain Bacteria; phylum Gemmatimonadota; class Gemmatimonadetes; order Gemmatimonadales; family GWC2-71-9; genus JADJOM01. The sequence goes on along the minus strand of JANRJZ010000171.1, from coordinate 1,314 downwards.
CCCCGAGTCCGTGATGAACCAGAACTGGCACACCTCCCCCGGCTCGGACGCCGGCAGGCCGTAGACCACCACGTTCCAGCGGTGGCTGCGCTCGTCGGCGAAGATCAGCATCCCGCCCTGCTTCTTCCCCATGCTGATGCTCGCATGGCGCACCAGGCCCGCCTCGCGGATGATGCCGAGGGTATCCCGGGTCATGGCCAGCTCCTCCACCAGCCGTTCCCGCTCCGCCGCCAGCTGCCGCTCGAACGCCCGGGTGGTGCCCAGGGCCCAGAACCACGCGCCGAGGCTCAGGGCCAGCGAGGCGGCGAGGGCGAGCGGCACCAGCCAGCGGGGCGGTCCCCGGTGCTCTCCCAGGGCACCGGCCACCAGCGACCGGGTGAGACCCGGGCGGGGGCGCGCCGGGGCCAGCCCCATGGGAAGCCACGCCAGCTCCTGTTCCAGCCGCGCGATCGCCGCGCGGCAATCGGGGCAACCGCCGAGGTGCTCGGTGAAGCTCCGCTCCTCGTCGGGCTCGAGCGTGCGGGCGACGAAATCGGTGCGGTGGTCCACAAACCAGTCGTGTGCGGTCATACGACCCAGTCCTTGAGCGAGGAGAGTCCGCCCCGCAGCTTGTCGAAGGCAAGCCGGAGGCGCGTCTTCACGGTGCCGAGCGGGATGGTGAGCCGTCCCGCGATTTCCGAATGGGTCAGCCCCTCGAAGTAGGCGAGCTGCACGACCTCGCGCTGGTCCGGGGGGAGCGCGGCGAGCGCCGCGTGCACCGCGCGGTGCACCTGCCAGCCCGGCGTCCCCGCCTCGTCCGGTTCCACGGGGGAGGCGCTGCCCTCCCCCAGCCCGCCAAATGCCAGGAGCCGCCGGGCCTTGTCGGCCCGGCGGCGGCGTCCCCGCAGCCGGTCGATCGCCCGGTTGCGGGTGATGCGGAGCAGCCACGGCACGAGTCGGCCGCTGCGCTGGTCGTACAGGTCCACGCGTCGCCAGGCGATGGTGAACGTCTCCTGCACTACCTCCTCGGCCTCGTCACGGTCGGCGAGCATCGCCTGCGCCACCGCCAGCAACCAGGGTGTCGCCAGCTCGACGAGCTGCACCAGCGCACGCTCGTCGCGGGCGATGAGCCCCGCGGCGAGACTCGCCTCCCGGGCGTCGCTCAGGAGGCGCGGGCCGGGGGCGTCGGGGCGCGGCAATCTGTGCTGGGAATCGGGCACAGCCAAGGATCGCACCTCGACGGCACTTACCGCCAGAGCAGGACGCGTACACGCCCCGGCACACGGGGCGGGGGCCGGAGTGACCCTCCGGCCCCGCGCAGTGCAACGAGGCGTG
>JANRJZ010000170.1:0-2189 GCA_033763675.1 Gemmatimonadota bacterium | reverse complement strand
GCTGGTGCTGGCCGGCCTCGGCGGGCTGCTGCTCGGCGCCGGCGCGCTGGCGCTCGCTCGCCGGCCTGCGCCGGAGCCGGTCATCCGCTATGGGCTGGCGCTGCCGCCCGGGCAGACGCCGGCGCCGAACTGGCCGGCCGTTCCCTCCCCCGACGGCTCCCGCATCGCCTACGTGGGCCCGGGCGGGCAGGGGACGGTCCAGCTCTGGATCAAGCAGCGGGACCGCTACGAGGCCACCCCGCTGCTTGGCACCGCCGGCGTGGTGAACTTCACCTGGTCTCCCGACGGCAAGTGGATTGCCTACACCGCGCAGGGGGACCTCCGGAAGATCCCGGTCATCGGGGGCGCGGCCATCACCCTGACCAGCGGCGCCTCCGGGAATCCCGGGCTGGCCTGGCTCGATGACGAGACCATCGTCTTCCTCGCGGTGGGCGGCGGGCTGGGGCTCCGGCGCGTCTCGGCCGAGGGCGGGGCGCCGGACACCCTGGTGGCCGACAGCCTGCCCAATCTCTTTCCCTCACCGTTGCCCAAGGCGCGCGGGGTGCTCTATACCCGGTGTGCCTCATCCTGCGCGATCCAGCAGGATCTCTGGGTCGTGGACCTTCGCTCCGGGGCCACCCACCAGGTGGTGGCCGGTGCCTCGAAGGGCATGTATGTGCCGACCGGGCACGTCGTCTTCGTCCGGCCGGACGGCGCGCTGCTGGCGGTCGCGTTCGACCTGGGCTCCCTGACCATCAAGGGTTCCCCGGTCCCCATCCTCGATAGCATCGCGGTGATCGACCGGCAGATCCCGCTGATGGCGGTGTCGCGGTCGGGCACCCTGGTCACGCGCCTGGGCGCGACCCTCTCGCTGCTTCGCGAATACACGATGGTCTGGGTGGATCGCACCGGCCGAGAAACGCCCGTGGATCCGGGCTGGACCTTCCGGCTCACCCAGTTCGGGGACAACATCGGCTGGGACCTGTCCCCCGACGGCACCCGCCTGGCCATCGGACTCTCCACCGACGCGGGCGACGATATCTGGGTGAAGCAGCTGCCGCGGGGCCCGCTGTCACGGGTCTCGTATGAGAGCGCCGCGGAGTTCCGGCCGCGCTGGATGCCGGATGGCGTGTCCCTGATGTTCGGATCGAACCGCACCGGGGCAGGAACGGGGGGGCTCTACCGGCGGCCGGCCAATGGCACCGGCGCCGACTCCCTCATCTGGCGGGCGACGGCGGGGATCTTCGAAGGCGCCTGGTCGCCGGATGGCCGCTGGCTGCTCTTCCGCACCGGCGGGGTCGTCGGGCAGGCGGGCGGTCGCGATATCGTCGGCATCCGTCCCGGGGTGGACACCGCCCCCGTGCCGATCGTCGCGACGCCCTACGACGAGGAGGCGATCGCGCTCTCCCCCGACGGCCGCTGGCTGGCGTATGAATCGAACGAGACCGGCCGCACCGAGGTGTTCCTCCGCCCCTTTCCCGACGCAGATGCCGGCAAGTGGCAGGTGTCGAACGACGGCGGGGTCGCGCCGCTCTGGGCCCGGAATGGCCGGGAGCTGTTCTACGTCAACGCCCAGGGAGAGATGATGGCGGCCGCCGTCGGCCCGGGAGCCGAGCCGCGGCTGGGCGCGCCCGTCATGCTGTTCCCGCTGGGCAAGAAGATCTACATGAGCCCACGCGAGTACTACACCCCCTTCGACGTGGGGGCCGACGGCCGGTTTATCATGGCGCGCTCGGTCACCCCGGATTCCGCCCTGGACATCCCGCTCGTCGTGGTGGACAACTGGCTCGCGGAACTGCAGCAGAAGGTGGGGCGCCGGTAGTGACCTCCCCCCTCGAACGCCTCACTCCCGCCCTTGCCGACCGCTACCGCATCGAGCGGGAGCTGGGCGCCGGCGGCATGGCCACGGTCTACCTGGCCCAGGACCTCAAGCACGACCGGCGGGTCGCGATCAAGGTCCTGCGGCCGGAGCTGGCGGCCGTGATCGGGGCCGAGCGGTTCCTCCGCGAGATCAAGACCATCGCCACCCTGCAGCACCCCCACATCCTGGGCCTGATCGACTCCGGCGAGGCGCAGGGCACCGCCTACTACGTGATGCCGTTCGTCGAGGGAGACTCGCTGCGGGAACGGCTCACCCGGGAGAAGCAGCTTCCGATCGGGGCCGCGGTCCGGATTGCGGGAGAGGTCGCGGCGGCGCTCGACTACGCCCA
>JANRJZ010000169.1:0-7084 GCA_033763675.1 Gemmatimonadota bacterium | reverse complement strand
GGGGTTGAGCGCGGCCGAGTCCCGGACGAAGAGTACCCGGTTCTCCTCCAGAGGGTAATCGTTGAGCGGAAAGGTGAATTTCCAGCCCCACCGGGCTTCATCCACGAAGACCAGGGCGTTGGTGAGCTTCGTCACACTGTCCGCCTCCCGCACCCGTCCGTCCACGTTGCGGTACAGCCGCCCGTACTCGCGGTAGAGCGGGGGGTAGGCAAAGAGGACGGTGAACGCCAGCAGTGCCACCACCACCGCGCGCCCCCGCCGGGTCACCTCGGGGGTCCCCCGCTCCAGCCAGTCCGCGGCCGGTCGGGCCATCGCGAGGGCAAGGGCCGGCGCGGCCAGGTAGAGGTGGCGGGAGCCGTACGCGATGCCGTGGTAGAAATGGAAGAAGTACACCCCGACCATCGAGGCGATGGTGCCGAGCAGGACGGTGAACCACTCGTCCCAGTCCCGGCGGCGCACCACGGCGAGGGCCAGCGCGGCCACCGGCAGGACGGGGAGCCCGAAGAGATCCAGGAACAGCTGCGCCAGCCGGTAACTGCTCACCGCCACCGCGTCCGCCGGGTAGAAGCCGGGCCATTCGTCGCCGTGGATCCTGGTGCCCATGTCGGCGCCGAAGCCCATCCCGAAGCGCTCGAGGGGATTCCGCAGCTCGAAGTACCGGCTCATCGGCATCACCATCGCGTCGCCGGTGAGCGCCCGGTTGTAGAGCAGGGTGAGCAGCACCCCGCCGCTGGCCACGATCGTGGTGATCGCGAAGAGCGGAAGCAGGCGCGGGTTCCGCCGCAGCCGGAGCAGGCCCTGCAGGGCGAAGGGGAGGCTTACCGCCACCGCGTCGATCGGCCGCACCAGCAGGTTGGTGCCCAGTGCCAGCCCAGCGAGGACCGCATCCCGGCGCGACTCGGTGCGCAGCAGCCGGGCCCAGCTCCAGCAGAATGCGCCGAAAAGCGCCAGGTTGGCCGGGTGGGCCATGAAGGTGCCATTCATGAACAGCAGGAACGGCGAGACCGCCAGCAACAGCAGCGCCAGCCGCCGGGTGCGGCTGGTGAATCCCGCTTCCCGGAAGAAGCCGTCGAACAGCCACAGCGCGAGGGCCCCGAGCAGCGGGTTGATCAGCCAGGGGGCGCGCATCGCCTCTCCCAGGGCGAGCAGGGCAGGCCACCCCGGGTTCATGATCCCGAACCAGCGGCCGTGCTCCACCATCGTGTGGATGAACACGAAAGAGCCGGCGGGATCGGGGGCGGGAAAGCTCAGCGCGCCCTGGGCCATGGCCTTGGCCTGGAACAGGTAGGCGACTTCGTCGCTCACATGCGGGAAGAAGTCCAGCACGCGCCATCCCGCGAGCAGGCTGGCGATCGTACCGGCCAGGAGCAGCTGGGGCAGGGTGCGCCGGTCACACCACGATACGATCCGGCCGGAGCCCCACTCCAGCCGGTCCGCCAGGACGTAGAGGGCGAGGAACCCCACGCTGCTGACCGCCACCCGTTCGACGTACGCCGTCACGTCCAGATAGCGCCGCCCGAGCACCGCGACCAGCGCGAGCCCCACCACGGTGGGACTCACGAGCCGGGCGGCGAACAGGGTGCGGGTCAGGTCGCGCAGGGCGAGGAGCCCCCGGCCGCGGCCGGGAGCCCCGAGGGCGAGGAGCGCCAGGAAAGTGGCGAGGAGGATGGCGGTCATGGCTCAGGAACCCGGGGTCGGCGTCTGCTCCATGCGGAAGCGGTGACCGGCGCCTTCGTTCCGGAGCAGGTCCGCCAGGAGCGGCAGGTCCCGCACCCAGCTCAAGGAGACCAGCAGCAGGGCCAGCACCGTCACCAGCCGGCGGGCCCCGCCGAGCGCGCGCCACCGCTCTCCCGGCGCGACCGGACCCGCCAGCAGCACCGCGGCCCCCAGCGCCAGGAACGGCCGGAGCGGCACCGAATAGCGGGAGAGGGCATAGGTGGCGGCGAAGAGGAACAGGGACTGGAGCAGCAGCAGCAGGCCCAGCCGGAGGACCGGAACCTCCAGCGCGGTGAGCAGGCCCGCGAGCCCGGTAAGCGCCAGCGCCGCGAAGAAGCCGGCGGCGAGCACCGTGACCAGCGGCGTAACCCATCCGGGGACACCCTTCCCGTACCAGTCGTTGCGCAGGTGGCGCAGCAGGAAGGAGTCGAGGGTCCAGAAGTGGCCCGCCTCCCAGAGGCACTTGGCCAGGAAACCGGCGGGGTCCGCGGCGATATTGGCCCGGGCCTGACGCATGGCGCCGGCCTGCGCCCGGGCCGCGTCCTCCCGCACCAGTTCGGTGTAGGCCCGGCCATCAATGACGCCGTACCGGTCCGACCAGAGATCGTCCTTGTCCACGAAGCGCGACTCGGGCTGGCTCCCCACCAGGATGTTGAACGGGCCGTTGCTGTCGATCAGGATGAAGGTCCCGGTGGTGCGCTGGTTCCGCGCGGTCCAGGGCAGGATCAGCGCGAACATCACCCCGGCCAGCAGCGCCAGGTGCAGCCCCCGGCCGATCAGCTGCATCCCGGCTCCCTCCCGCCGCCCCAGCCACGCTTCCCACAACAGCCAGAGGGCCAGGAACGGCAGGGCGGTGACCAGCATGGGTCGAATCAGCGCGCCCACCCCGAACAGCACTCCCGCCGCCGCGGTCCGGGCCAGCGAGCGCTCCTGCCATGGGCGCACCAGCAGGTCCACCGCCAGCAGCAGCACGGTGATGAACACGGTCTCGGACCAGAGCCGGTGGGAGAACGCGATCAGCACCGGGTCGAACGCGAACACCGCCGCCGCGACCCGTGCCACCCGGAGCCCGCCCGCGCGCGCGCCGAGCCGGTAGACGATGACGGTGGAGACGGCGGACAGCCCCACCTGCACCAGGCGGGCCCCCAGGGTCCCGGCCCCGAGCCAGAGCCAGAAGGCGAGGAACGCCGGGTAGCCGGGGGGACGGAAGGTGCCGTCGAACCCGCGGCCCGCTGCCAGCCCCCGGGCCAGCTCCAGATACGCGGCCTCGTCGAGGATCGCGGCATCGTTCCGCACCACGAAGGCGAGCACCAGCTTGAGCAGGACGGAGCCGGCCAGTACGCCAAGGAACAGCCGGTCCCGGCTCCACCGCTCTGGCGTCACGGGAACTCCACCTTGCGCGAGGGACTGGGGAAGGGGGGCAGCGCGCGGAGCGGCGCCTCGTACCGGGGCACCAGCGAGTCCCCGGCCGGGGTGCCGGCCAGGTTGACCCGCTCCTCTGGATCCGCCCGCCAGTCGAACAGCTGCGGCGGCGCCGCGGGGTTGAGGATGAAGTGATGGCTGGTGTCGGTCAGGGCGCGAAGGGTGCCGCGGGCCGCGGGATACCACTCCGGCATCCGGACCGCCTGCTGCACTTCGCTCAGCACCGGCTCGGCCGGAAGGGAGCCGCCGCTCCAGAACCGCGCCAGGCTGGCGCCGGGGAAGGTCTTGTTGGGTGCGGCGGTGGCCAGGGTAAGGAGTGTGGCGGGCAAGTCACGGAGGCTCACCGGCGGCGCCACCCTGATCCCGGCCGGGACCCGTCCCGGCGCCCGGATCACCAGCGGCACATGGATGGCGTCGCGATAGAGCGTGTGCCCGTGCAGGAAGACGCCATGCTCGCCAAACTCCTCGCCATGGTCCGACGTGATCACCACGATGGTGTTTGCCAGGGCGCCGCGCCGCTCCAGTTCGGTGAGCAGCTCCCCGACCATCGCGTCCAGCCAGGCGATGGCCGCCTCGTAGGCATCCTGCTCGTAGAGGATTTCCTCCGGTCGCATCCCGTCCCGGCGTTGCAGGACACCGAGGCGCCGAAGCGGGCTCAGTTCGTCGCGCCGCTCGTACCCGGCGATCCGGCGGAACCACTCCGGCGGCGGGATGTAGGGATCGTGGGCGTCGAAGTAGTTGAGAAACGCGAAGAATGGCCGCCCCGCGAGCCCGGCCTGCCAGGCCAGGAACTCGGCGTTGACATCGGTGCCGTGCTTCCGGGTGAGCATCTCGTCGGTGCCCAGCAGGACCCTGAGTGACCGTGCCCCTGCCAGCCGGCGGGTGAGGGTGCAGCTGTTGAGCATCGTCGCCAGGCCGAACCCGAAGTCGGCATAGCGCTGGAAGCCCCGCCCCAGGCCCTTCTCGTAGTCGGTGTACAGCAGGTTGGCGACGAATCCGCCGGTGGCGTACCCGCGTCCGGCGAGCGCCTCTGCCAGGGTGGAGTCCGACTTGTCCATGGGCCGGAACCAGCTGGTGGTCTGCTCATGCGGCCACCGGCCCGTGAACATGCTGGCGTGGCTCGGCAGGGTCCACGGTGCGGTGGCCAGCGCCTGGTCGAACACCACGCCCTCCTCCCCGACCCGCTCCATCGTGGGGCTGGTGGGGCGGTGGTGCCCGTAGAGGCTGAGGCTGGAGGCGCGCACCGTGTCGAGCACCAGCAGCAGCACATTGGGGGCGCCCGCGGCGGCGGCCGGGAGCGCGGCCCGCGCGCGTCGCTCCCGCCAGGCGCGCGAGCCCACGCCCCCCACCGCGACCAGGAGCAGCGCAAGCAGCAGCCAGGGGGTGGTCTGTCGGACCAGGGGCAGGAGGCGGCCGTTTCGGCCCAGCGTCCGCGCGAGCTGGAGGCCGGCGCCGAGACCGAGCAGCAGGACCGCGGCCGGGTGCAGCCGGGGGCCGAAGTGCGTGGTAAGCAGGCTTGCCACGATCGCGCTACCGCAGCCGAACCCGACGACGGGGATGGGCGAGAGCCGCCGCCACTTGCCCGACACCAGGAGCATCAGCCCGGCCCAGAGGACGTAGATCAGCGCGTAGGTCAGTGGCGCCAGCCACAACAGGTCCCGGGGTCGCCCGGTGAACTCCCCGTCGGCCGCCCGGCGGTAATAGACCAGCGCCACTTCGAGCAGCCCGCCCACGATGCCGAGCCAGGCGGCCAGGGTCAAGACCTGCCGCGCCGCCGGCCGGGGCGAGGCCTCCGTCCCCGGCGTCACCGATGTTCCTGCGGCGGCGCCGAATCCGGGGGCGCCGGGACGGGTGGCATGGTATCGGGCGGGGCCGTGCCCGGCAGCTCGTACTCCAGTGCCTCCTCCCGGAGCCACTCGAGGGTATCGGCGAGGGCGGGGTTGTCGGCCAGGTTCTGCGCCTCGCTGGAATCTGCGTGCAACCGATACAGCTCTTCCTCGCCGTCGGCATGCCGCAGGTATTCCCAGCCGCTGCTGATCACGGCCACCCACGGCTTCGCGCCCAGCGAGTCGCCGGGAGGAACCTCCTCCGGCCCGGTCAACGCCGCCCCGATCACCGGCGGCACCGTGTCGCCGCATGCTGGCCTGACCCAGCAGTCCGCCAGGGACTTGCCCGCGATGGCCGGTGCGGTGATGTCGGCCACCTCGACCAGGGTCCGGGCCACGTCGGTGACCGTCACCGGATGGGTGACGCGCCGCCCCCCGGGCAGGTCCGGGCCCAGGATCATCATCGGAACGTGCACCGATGGGCCATAGAGACTGTTGCCATGCCCCTGCAGTCCATGCTCGCCGAAGAGCTCGCCGTGGTCGGAGGTGATCACCACCCAGGTGTTCCGGAGCGTCCCCCGCCGCTCGAGTTCCTCCAGCAGCGCCCCCAGCTCCCGGTCGAGATACCAGACATTCACATCGTAGCCGTCCAACGCGGTCTTCATTCCCCCGAAATTCGGATGCCCACCGAGCGGAGTGGAGTATGGCTTGTGGGCGTCAAAGAAGTTGAGGAACGCGAAGAACGGCTGGGTGGAATCCTGGGCGGCCCACTTCAGGAACTCCCGCCGGACAACCGCGGCATCCTTCCGGTGCACGTCCCGCTCGCGGTCGTAGTGCCCCGGGTGACGGCTCACCAGCAGCTGACCCGGGGCGGAGTGAAGCAGCAGCTGCTTGGCGGAACGGCGGAAGTCCTGGTAATGCGCAAAGCCGCGGGCCAGCCCGGACTCGCGGGTGGTGTAGAACCAGTTGGACGCAAAGCCGCCGGTGCGGTATCCCGCCGCCGCGAACGCCTCCGCGATGACCGGCACCGAATCCCCTAGGGGCTGCAGCCAGTCCACCCGCAGCTCCCGGTGTGGGCGGCCGGTGAAGTAGGAGGCGTGGGAGGGCAGGGTCCAGGAGGAGGGGGCGTAGGCGGAATCGAACACCACCCCCCGGGCGGCCCACCGCTCAAGGTTCGGGGAGGTCGGACGGGCGTAGCCGTAGAGGCTCAGCGACTTGGCCCGCACGGTGTCGAGGATGATCAGCAGGACGCTCGGGGCTCCACGGCGCGAGCCCCCTTCCCGCCCTCGCTCCAGCAGCGCCGGGAGCCCGACCACGACGGCGGCCGCGATCCCGACCGCCCCGAGCAGGGCGCCCGCCACCGGCCGCCACTGGCGTGGCGCGGTCAGGCTCGTCGCCAGCCGCCGCGACGCGGTGAGGCCCACCCCCAGCGCCAGCAACAGCCGCGCACTCCAGTGGAGACTGGTAGTGAAAGCCACCAGCAGCAGGCAGTAGCAGGACGCCACCAGGAACGGGAGCAGCAGAAGCTGGAGGCGCGCGAGCCGGGGCCAGCGCCAGGCCACCAGCAGCAGCGGCGCCGCCGCCACCGAGTAGAAGGCGAGGTACGCCAGCGGGGCCATCCAGAACGCATCCGGGCCGCTCCACGCGAAGCCATGCCACACGCGCAGCAGGACCAGGATGAGCGCCTCCAGCAGCCCGCTCGCGAGGGCGATGCTGACCACGCCGAGCGCGGCCGCCCGCGGCACCAGCCCCCGCTGTGGCTCCGTCATCGGGGGAGCTCCCGATGCCAGCCGGCGGGCACCCGGACGCCGAGTGCCGACCGCCAGGGACCGAGGCGGGAGCTGTCGGCGGCGAGGTTGGTGAGCTGGCCCGGGTCGGCCGCGACGTCGTACAGCTCCTCGATCCCGTCTCCATTGAGGATGTACTGCATCGACCCCGCGAAGAGCGAGCTCATGTTCCCCCGGGTTACCGGCTCATGCGGCGGGGTCCCGATCCCCTTGGGCGCCCCGGACAGTAGCGTGTCTGCCGTCTGCGCTCCTGCCTCCCACGCCCGACGCAGCGACGCCCCGGGGAAGGGATGGGGTGCGTTGGGCGCCACCCTCGCCAGGACCGTGGCGGGG
>JANRJZ010000168.1:0-11631 GCA_033763675.1 Gemmatimonadota bacterium | reverse complement strand
GACAGGCTCAATTCGTGACAGGCTCCCGCGCGGCGGACCCTCCTCCGCTCTCCCGCGACACCGTCGCTACCTTCGTCCTGCCGTCCTGCCGTCCTGCCGTCCTGCCGTCCTGCCGTCCTGCCGTCCTGCCGTCCTGCCGTCCTGCCGTCCTGCCGTCCTGCCGTCCTGCCGTCCTGCCGACCTGCCGTCCTGCCGTCCTGCCGTCCTGCCGTCCTGCTGTCCTGCTGTCCTGCTGTCCTGCCGCCCTGCTACGGCAACCCCCGCAATTCCGCCGGATCGTACCGCACCCCACCCCGCATCACCCATTCCACCGCGGCAATCCGCCGGATGTCACCCAGGGGATCCTCGCGCAGCAGCACCAGGTCCGCCTTGTTCCCCGCCACCACGGTCCCCAGGTCCGCGGCGGGCCGGCCGATGGCGCGGGCGGCGTCCCGGGTCGCGGCGAGCAGCGCGCGTTCTGGCGACATCCCGATGGAATCGACGAACAGGGCCAGCTCGGTCTCGAGCTGGGCTCGTTCCGCGGCCGGGCCGTAGGCCACATGGTCGGTGCCGGCGGTGAGCGGCACGCCCCGCGCAAAGGCCTGCCGGGTGACCTCCATGCCGAATACTGACGCCGCGATGGCGTAGCGATCGGGCAGGGCTTGGGTGCGCCGGCGGTTCCGGCCGGCGCGCTCGGCCGCGAGCAGCATGGCATGCAGCGTCGGCTCGAGGAAGGTGCCGCGCGCGGCAAGGGTGTCGAGGGTGGCCAGCACCTGCGGCCGGCGCGCGGCCTCCGCGGTGCGGGCGGAATCGGCGGTGACCTGCAGCAACGCGCTGCTGGTCCGCAGGGTGTCCCGGGTGGCGCGGGCGACCAGCTCCCCCGCGAGCCCGGCGGCGTGCACGACGCCATCCTGACCGGCCTGTGCCTGTTCCCGCACGCTCGCCGGCTGGACCCAGCCGTGCCCCCAGACCGGCATCCCGGCGGCCTCCGCCGCGGCGGACAGCCGGGCCACCTGCGCTGAATCGAGGCCCTGGTACAGCTTGAGCCCGACCGCGCCGGCCTCGCGGGCCTGACGGATAATCTCCCGCGGGTCGCCGCCGGCGACGTAGAGGATCGGCCACCAGCCCAGTTGCCGCATGCCGCCCGAGGCCGGGGCGTGACGCACCACGCCCCCGGGGGTACGCTCGCTCTCCGGGGAGAAGAAGTGGATTCCCGCCACGAGCTGCATGGGGAAGACCCGGGGCGCGGGTTGGGCCTCGCGGACCGCCTCGAGCAGTCGTTGCGCATTGTTCCCCATGTCCCGGGTGGCCGTCACGCCGCGGGCCAGCAGGTCGCGGAGGTCGCTGCGGATTGAGGGGTGGGTCACGCCGTTCGGGCGGAACAGCAGGTGGACGTGGGTATCAATGAGCCCGGGAATCAGGAACCGGCCGGTCGCGTCCACCCGCTCGGCGCCCGCCGGGACCGGGCAGGCGGCGGGGGTGCCGGCGCAGCTGATCCGCTCCCCCTGGACCAGCACCACCGCTCCCGGCAGTGGCGGGGCTCCGGTGCCGTCCCAGAGGGTGCCGCCGACGATGGCCACGCCCGGACGCTGCTGCGCGGCTGCGGAGGTCGCGAGCAGGCTCGCGGCGCCGAGGTGGAGCATCCATCGGGTCAGTTGAGCACCGGCCACCGGTATGTCCAAGGTTCGGGTGGAAGCACCAGCCTGTCCGTACACTAGGGGCGCGGCCGGGAAAGCGCACCCCGGGGAGCAACCGGAGGTCACGGTTTGATGGCCGCCCTTGACCGTCGGCCTCAGGCGGACCATCCTGCATTTGTTCCGAGCCAGCCGCCGTCCCCTCCTCACAGGACTCGACCCGTGATCGAACTGACCATCAACGGCAAGCGCCAGTCGGTGGACGTCGCGCCGGACACCCCCCTCCTCTGGGTGATCCGCGACTCCCTCGGCATGACCGGCACCAAGTACGGCTGCGGCATGGCCCTGTGCGGCGCCTGCACCGTGCACCTGGACGGCGAAGCCGTCCGCTCCTGCAGCACCCCGGTCTCGGCCGCGAGCGGCAAGCGGATCACCACGATCGAGGGGCTCTCCGCCGACGGCAGCCACAAGGTGCAGCAGGCGTGGGTGGCCGAGCAGGTGCCCCAGTGCGGCTACTGCCAGTCGGGGCAGATCATGCAGGCTGCGGCGCTGCTCGCGAAGACCCCGAAGCCCAGCGATGCCGAGATTGATGCCGCCATGGCCGGAAACGTTTGCCGCTGTGGGACCTACCAGCGGATCCGGGCGGCGATCCACCGCGCCGCGGTGGCCTGAGTCATGGCCATCCTGACGCAGGTTTCCCGGCGTGAGTTCCTGAAGGTCACCGCCGTGACCGGGGCGGGGCTGACGCTGGCTGTCTCGGTGCAGGGGTGCGGGCCCCAGGGGGAGGGGGAGGCCGCCACGGCCTCGAGCCCCCCGGTCTTCCTGCCCAACGCCTTTGTCCGGGTGGCCGAGGATGGGTCGGTCATCGTGGTTGCCAAGCACCTCGAAATGGGCCAGGGGAGCTATACCGGCCTCGCCACCATCGTGGCGGAGGAGCTGGACGCCGACTGGACCAAGGTCCGGGTCGAAGGGGCCCCGGCGGATGCCTCCAAGTACAACAACACGCTGTTCGGACCGGTGCAGGCCACCGGCGGCAGCTCGGCCATGGCCAACAGCTACCAGCAGCACCGGGTCGCGGGTGCCACCGCACGCGCCATGCTGGTCGCCGCGGCCGCGGCGGAGTGGGGCGTGGATGCCGCGGGCCTCACCACGGAGAACAGCGTGGTGACCAACCCGGCCACCGGGAAGCGGCTCGGCTACGGCCGGTTGGCCCGGGCGGCCGCCGCGCTGCCGGTGCCGGAGAATGTCCCGCTCAAGGATCCGGCCAGCTTCCGGCTCATCGGCCGGAGCGCGCCGCGGGTGGACGCCAAGGCCAAGTCCACGGGCAAGGCGGTGTTCACCCAGGACTTCACGCTGCCGGGGATGGTCACCGCGGTAGTGGCGCATCCGCCGCGCTTCGGTGCCACGGTCAAGAGCTTCGATGCCACCGCGGCGAAGGCGGTGCCGGGGGTGAAGGACGTGGTGCAGATACCCACCGGGGTCGCGGTGCTTGCCGACGGTTTCTGGGCGGCCCAGCAGGGGCGGCAGGCGCTCAGGGTGGAGTGGGACGAGAGCAAGGCCTTCCGCGGGAGTACGCCGGAGCTCTTTGCCCAGTACCGGACCCTCGCGGCCAAGCCGGGGCTGGTGGCCCGGAAGGACGGCAACGCGGCGGCCAATCTGGGCCGCGGCAAGGCGGTCGAGGCGGTGTACGAAGTGCCGTTCCTGGCCCACGCCTGCATGGAACCGATGAACTGCGTGGTGCAGCTCTCCGCCGACAAGTGCGAGATCTGGAACGGCGAGCAGTTCCAGACCCCGGACCAGATGGCGGTGGCCGCCCTGACGGGGCTCAAGCCGGAACAGGTCAGCATCACCATGCTGTACGCGGGCGGGAGCTTCGGCCGGCGGGCGAACCCGAGGAGCGACTACGTGCTGGAGGCGGTCTCGATCGCCAAGGCGATTCAGGGCCGGGCCCCGGTAAAGATGGTCTGGACCCGCGAGGACGACACCCGCGCCGGCTGGTTCCGCCCGATGTACGTCCACCATGTGAAGGCGTCGGTGGACGGTTCGGGGAAGGTGGGCGCCTGGCAGCACCGGGTCGTGGGCCAGTCCATCATGAAGGGGAGCCCGTTCGAGGGCTTCATCCAGAAGGGAATCGACCCGACGTCAGTGGAGGGCGTGACCGACACCGGCTACGGCATTCCCCACTTCCAGGTGGAGCTGCATCCCACCGACCTGCCGGTACCGATCCAGTGGTGGCGATCGGTCGGGCACACCCACACCGCGTTCGTCATGGAGACGATGATGGACGAACTCGCGGCGGCGGCGGGCCAGGATCCGGTGGCGTTCCGCGAGGCACACCTGGGGAACTCCCCCCGGCACCTCGCCGTGCTCAAGCTGGCAGCGGAGAAGGCCGGCTGGGGCACGCCGCTGCCGGACGGCCGGGCTCGCGGCGTCGCGGTGCATCAGTCATTCGGGAGCTTCGTGGCGGAAGTGGCGGAGGTCTCGGTGGAAAACGGGAAGCCAAAGGTCCATCGGGTGGTCGCAGCGGTGGACTGCGGCCTGGCCATCAACCCCGACAACATCACCATGCAGGTGCAGAGCGCGGTGGCCTACGGCCTCTCCGCCCTGCTCACCGGAGACATCACCCTCAAGGACGGGGTGGTGGAGCAGGCCAACTTCGATACCTACCCGGTCCTCCGGATCACCGACATGCCGGTGGTGGAGGTCCACATCCTGCCGTCCGCGGAGCCGCCGACCGGAATCGGCGAGCCCGGCACCCCGCCGATCGCGCCGGCGGTGGCCAACGCGCTGTTCCACCTGACCGGGAAGCGGGTGCGGAAGCTGCCGGTGGTGGTGTAGACGCCTATTTCGTCATCGCCTCCTTCATGGTCCGGTTCTGCCACAGCACGGTGATGCCGAGCAGGATCAGGCTGCCCACCAGGATGGTCGTGGCGAGCACGTTGATCTGGGGCGGGAAGGCCGCGCGGCGGGCGCCGTACACGTAGAGCGGGTAGGTCACCTGGTTGCCGGCGTTGAACAGGGTGATGATGAAGTCATCGAGGGAGAGGGCGAACGACAGCATTCCCGCCGCGGCGATGCCGGGCGCGATGAGCGGCAGGGTCACCTTGAACACGGTCCGGAAGGGCGGCGCGCCGAGGTCCATGGCCGCCTCCTCGAGGGTCCAGTCAAAGCCGCGGATCCGCGCCTTCACGGTGAGCGCCACGTAGCTGACCGAGAACATGATGTGCGCGATCACCACGGTCCAGAAGCCGGTCGGGGCGTTGACCTGCAGGAACAGCGACAGCAGCGACGAGCCCAGCACCACCTCCGGGGTGGTGAGCGGCAGCACCAGCAGCAGGTTGACCGGCCCCGCCCCCTTCCAGGTGTAGCGGCAGAGCGCCAGCGCGATCAGCGAGCCGAACACCACGGAGACGCTGGTCGAGACCGCCGCCACCTTGAGCGACAGCTTCATCGCATCCACCAGGGCGGGGTAGAGGAACGGATCCCGCCAGGCGTCCAGCGAAAACGACTTCCACACGAAGTTGAACTTCCCCGCCGGCTTGTTGAAGCTGTAGGAGACGATCACGAAGATCGGCAGGAAGAGGTACAGGAGCACCAGTCCCGCATACAGGTCCAGCAGCCGACCGGTCCACCGCGAACCCACCTGCCCGCTCCGCGCCATCAGGCGAGCTCCTCGGTGCCGAGCGCGCGGGCATAGAGCAGCACCAGGATGGTGATGATCACCATCAGCACGAAGCTGAGCGAGGCCGCGAGCGAATAGTCGCGCACCTGCAGGAACTGCCCCTGGATGACCGAGCCCAGCATCTTCTGGTTCGGGCTCCCGAGCAGCTCGGCATTGATGAAGTCGCCGGTGGCGGGGATGAAGGTGAGCAGGCTGCCCGCCAGCACACCGGGCATGGACAGGGGCAGCACCACCTTGCGGAAGGCCTGTCCCGCGTTGCAGTAGAGGTCGTTGGCGGCCTCGGTGAGCTTGCGGTCGATCTTCTCCAGGCTCACGTAGATCGGCAGGATCATGAAGGGGAGAAAGTTGTAGCTGAGCCCGCCGATCACCGCCCAGACGGTGTTGAGCAGCCGCCCCTCCTCCGGCAGCAATCCGATCATGCCCAGCGTCTGTACCACGATGCCGCCGTCGTTCAGGATCGTCTTCCAGGCGAAGGTGCGCACCAGGAAGGTGGTGAAGAACGGCAGGATCACGAGCCCCAGCAGGAAGTTCTTGTACTTGCCGGCCCGGAAGGCGATGGCGTAGGCCAGCGGATAGCCGAGGAGCACGCACACCAGGGTGGCGGAGAGGGCATAACCGAACGACCGCCCCAGGTGCACGCCGTAATCGGTGAAGGCGCGCTGGTACCCGTCATACCAGGCGGCGTCCGCCGGCCCGAACGAGGTCCGGGCCAGCGTCACCGTGGGGATGACGTAGAACGCCAGGAGCCAGAGCACCCCGGGCGCGACCAGCAGGTAGGGGGCGACCGGACTGCGGCGACCACCCCCGGCGGCGATTCCGGCCATGGGCGGGGCTCAGGCCCCGATGGCGTCCTGGAACAGGCGATTGAACTCCTGGTCCTCGGCATCCTCGAGCCACTTGAACACCCGGAGCCGGGCGCTCACGTCGGCGGGGACGTTCACCAGGGGGCTGCTGGCGAGCGCCGGGGCGATCTTGATCAGCTCGTCCCCCACGCCCTTGACCGGCGAGATGTACGGCGCGGCGGCGACGATCTGCGCCGAATGGGCCGGGGTGTAGCAGTAGTTCATGAAGGTGGCCGCCTGCTCTGCCCGGTCCGACGTCTTGGGGATCAGCATGTTGTCGGAGTAGAGCATGGCCCCTTCCTTGGGCGCGATCCAGCGCAGGTCCGGGTTGTCCGCCGCGAGGCCCTGGATGTCCCCCGACCAGGCCACCGCCACCGCAATGTTGCCGGCCGCGAGATCCTCGGCGTAGTCGTTCCCCGTGAAGCCGCGGATGTGGCCGTTCTCCCGGTACTGCTTGATCTTGGCGCAGGCGGCCTTGGCGTCCTCGATGGTGCAGGTGGAGGGGTCCTTCCCCTCGCCGAACATCACCAGGCCCAGGGTGTCCCGCATTTCGGTGAGCATCGTGACCTTGCCCTTGAACTTCGGGTCGAACAGGTCGGCGACGCTGGTGAGCTCGCGCCCGGTGGCCTTGGGGTTGTAGCCGATCCCCGCCATGCCCGACATCCACGGCACGCTGTGGGCCCGGCCGGGATCGAAGCCGACGTTGGCCAGGTGGTCCACCAGGTTGGCCTTGTTGGGGAACGGCCCCGCCGGAATGGCCTGGGTGTAGCCGAGCTTGATGAAGCGGCCCGCCATCCAGTCGGTGAGCACCACGATGTCGCGGTCGATGCTCTGGCCCCGCTTGAGCGGCTCGTCCACCTTGGCGAAGAACTCGTTGTTGTCGTTCACGTCCTCGGTGTAGATCGCCTTGATCCCGGTCGCGGCCTCGAAGTCGGGGATGGTCTTCTGGTCGATGTAGAGCGGCCAGTTGGAGATCCGGACTTCCTTCACGACCGGCGCGGCTTCCTTCCCCTTGCAGGCACTGAGGAAGGCGCTGCCGAGGGTGAGTCCGCCCGCGGCCATCGCGGTGCGGCCGAGGAACTGGCGCCGGGACAGGGCGCGGCGGACCATGGCCTGGAGTTCCTGCTCGGTGAATGACGCGTCTTTCTTCATGGGGGCGATCCTCTGACGGGTGAAGGCGGGCTAGTGACTGCCCGCGAGGTCGAGCGTGGTGCGTTCCTGGAGATCGAGTGGTGCCGTCGTCTTGGAGCGGGGCAGGAGCCGGGCGCTGTCGGCGTCCCACAGGAGCCGGTACGCGCGGCCGGGCTGCAGTTCCGGGCGCGGGCCCTCGGAGCCGACGTGGGCGATGACTTCCACCCCGTCGGGGGTCGCGAGCAGGCAGCGGACGACCGGCCCCTGGAAGACCGCCGTGGTGAGGGTGGCCACCACCCCCGGGCCGTCGGCGCTGAGCCGGAGCCGCTCGGGGCGGACCATCAGGGTGGCATCGCTCCCCGGCTTGGCCGCCCAGGTGGGGGCGGCGGCCTCGGCGCGCTGCTCCCCGGCGAGGGTCACCACCGCCCCGTTGTCCATCAACCCGATCACCCGGGCCGGGAGGAGGTTCGCCACCCCGATGAACCCGGCCACGAAGACCGTGGTGGGGGAGTGGTAGATCTCCTCCGGGGTACCGATCTGCTCCACCCGGCCCTCGTTCATGACCGCGATGCGGTCCGACATCGTGAGGGCCTCTTCCTGGTCGTGGGTCACGTAGATGAACGTGATCCCGACCTCCCGCTGGATCCGCTTGAGCTCGATCTGCATCGCCTGGCGCAGCTTGAGGTCGAGGGCGCCGAGCGGCTCATCCAGCAGCAGCGCGCTGGGGTAGTTGACCAGCGCCCGCGCCAGGGCCACCCGCTGCTGCTGGCCGCCGGAGAGCTGCGCCGGCTTCCGGTCGGCGAACTGGTTGAGCCGGGTGACCTCGAGCAGGTCCTTCACCCGCTTCTGGACCTCGGCCTCGTCCAGCTTCTTGGAGCGGGGCCCGAAGGCCACGTTGTCCCGCACCGTCATGTGCGGAAAGAGGGCATAATGCTGGAAGACGGTGTTCACGTTGCGGCGGTAGGGGGGCACCCGCGAGACGTCCTGGCCCTCGAGCAGGATCCGGCCGGAGTCCGGCTGCTCGAAGCCGGCGATCATGCGCAGCGTGGTGGTCTTGCCGCAGCCGGAGGGGCCGAGCATCGAGAAGAACTCGCCCTTGCCGATATCGAAGTGCGCCTCGTGCACGGCGATGTAGGTGCCGAAGCGCTTCTGGACGTGCTCAAGCGTGATGACTGAATCCATGCGGTCGGACCTCAGGGGGCGCGGACCGGGGTGCGGGGCTGGAGGCCCCAATGTGCAGTCTCCACGGGGAGTTGACAACCCGTGCGCCGCGCCCCACCTTGGGGCAGGCGTCGGCAACCGCCGTGTTCCCCCGCAGCAGGCGATAGCACCCAGCGACCCCCCAACACAATTGCAGGTGTCCATGACCACGACTGTTCCCACGTCGGGGCAGGCGGGCCTCCAACGCATCCTCGCCCGCGCCCAGGAAATCTGTGACCGGGAAACCGCCCGGCTGCTCGAGCGGACCCCGGCCTCCGCCGCCCTGTACCAGCGGGCCTACCGCACCCTGCCGTTCGGGGTGGTGAGCTCGTTCCAGAAGGGCGCCCCCTATCCCATCTATGTCTCCCGGGGGAAGGGGAGCCACGTCTGGGACCAGGACGGCACCGAATACCTCGACTATCATGGCGGCTTCGGCGCCATGGTGGTGGGCCACGCGCATCCCCGGATCGTGGAAGCCATCCACGAGGCCGCCAGCCGGGGCACGCACTTCGCGGTGACCACCGAGGCAGGCGTGGCGTTCGGCGAGGAGATCTGCCGCCGGTTCAACCTGGAGATGCTCCGGTTCGCCAACTCCGGCACCGAAGCCACCATGGACGCGATCCGGGTGGCCAGGGCCGCCACCGGCCGGGACGTGATCTGCAAGATCGAAGGCTCCTACCACGGTCACCATGACGCCGTGATGTTCTCGATCGTCCCCAACGCCGACGTGATGGGGGGACGGGAGCGGCCGGCCAAGGCGCCGGTGTCCCGCGGGCTGGTGAAGGACGCGCACAAGTACATCGAGGTGGTGCCGTTCAACGACGCGGTGCTGCTGGAGCGGCTGTTCCAGGAAAAAGGGAAGGAGATCGCCTGCCTCATCATGGAGCCGGCCATGATGAACATCGGGATCGTGCTCCCCGACCCGGCCTACCTCCGGCGGGTGCGGGAGCTGTGCACCCAGTATGGCGTCGTTTTCATCTATGACGAGATCAAGACCGGCTTCACGATCGCCCGGGGCGGGGCCACCGAGCGCTTCGGGGTGCAGCCGGACCTGGTCTGCCTGGCCAAGGCGATTTCGGGCGGCCTGCCAGCCGCCGCCTTCGGCGGCCGCGCCGACCTGATGCGGCTCATCGAGCAGGGGGTGAGCCAGATGGGCACCTACAACGGCAATCCGCTGGTGTCCCATGTCGGACTGGTGATGCTCACCGAGATCCTGACCCCCGCCGCCTACCAGCACTTCGCGCGGCTGGGCGCCCGGCTGGTGGCGGGCTGCAACGCCGCGATCGCGCGTTACGAGATCCCGGCCCACACCGTGGACCTCGGCGCCAAGGGCTGCGTCTCCTACCGGCCCACCCCGATGACCACCTACCGGGACTTCCTCGAGACCCGGCCCGAACTCTTCGCGGCGTCGTACCCCTGGCTGCTCAACCGCGGGATCTTCATGACCCCGGGCGACGAGGAGCAGTGGACCCTGTCGGTGCAGCACACGGACGCGGATGTGGATCGGTATGTGGAGGTGTTTGCGGGGTTTTGTGCGGAGTTGAGGAAGTAGGCGGTTCGGCGGTTGGGCGATTGGGCGATTGGACGATTAGATACGAATCGCCTAATCGCCTAATCGCCTAATCGCCCTCATCCCCCGGCACCGGCCTGTCCTTGTAGGGGTACCAGTAGTATTTCCGCTCCATGACGTAGTCCAGGTGCACGTGCTTGGGCTCCCGGAAGGCGTCGAGCCCCTCCTCCCCCAGCTCCCGTCCCACCCCGCTCCAGCGCATCCCGCCGAAGGGGCCCGCGTCGTTGTCGGTCAGCGGGTCGTTGATCCAGAAGGTGCCGGCCTTGATCTCGTGCATCGCCTTCATGGCGAGCTGGAGGTCGTTGGTGTAGATGGAGGCGCCGAGGCCGAACTTCGAGTCGTTCGCCATCGCGATGGCCTCGTCGGCCGACTCCGCCACCGTCAGCGACAGGACCGGGCCGAAGATCTCCTCCCGGGTGGGGAGCGCGCCGTGCGCCACGCCGGTGAGGACGGTCGGCTCCAGGAAGTGCCCCGGCAGTCCGGCGGGGGAAATCCGGCGGCCGCCGACGGCCAGCGTCGCGCCTTCCTTCACCGCCGCGGCGATCTGGCGTTCGACGGTGGCCAGCGCGTGCTCGGAGATGAGCGGGCCCACGTCGGTGGCGGGGTCCATCGGGTCCCCGACCGTGAGGGTCTTGAGGTACGCCAGGAGCCGGCGCGTGAACTCCTCCGCGATCGGACGCAGCAGGTAGATCCGCTTGGGGCTGGTGCAGACCTGGCCCGCGTTGAGCAGCCGGGCCCATGCCACCCCCGGCACGGCGACGTCCAGGTCGGCGTCCGCGAAGACGATGAACGGGTCCACGCTGCCGAGTTCCAGGTTCACCTTCTTGAGCTCGCTGCCGGCGATGGCGGCGATGCTCCGGCCGGCGGCCACCGAGCCGGTGAAGGCGATCAGGTCCACCTTCGGATGCCGCACCAGCGCCTGGCCGGTCTCCGCGGCGCCGGTGATCACGTTCACCACCCCGGCCGGCAGTCCGTCGAGGCACCGGGCCAGGAGCAGGGTGGCCAGCGGGTTCTGGTGCGGCGGCTTGCACACCACCGCGTTCCCCGCGGCCAGCGCCGGCGCCAGCTTCCACGCCAGCAGCAGCAGCGGGAAGTTGAACGGCACGATCGCCGCCACCACGCCGAACGGTTCCTTGATGGTGAAGTTCACCTGGTGCGGCGCCACCGGCGGGATCGAGTTCCCGAAGCTCCGCCGGCCCACCTCGGCGTAATACTCGAAGGCCGCCGCCACCCAGTCGATCTCGTCCACCGATTCGATCAGGGGCTTGCCGGTTTCCCGGGCCATCAGCCGGGAGAGCTCATGCGCCTGGGCCCGGATCCGCTGGGCCGCCTCCCGCAGCAGCTTGGCCTTCTCCACCCCGGGCACCCGCCACCAGGCGGGTTGGGCGCGGGCCGCGGCCTCGACCGCGAGCCCCACTTCGTCGGCGGAGCAGTCGGCAGCCAGCCCCACCTGCTCCTGCGTGGCGGGGTTGAGAATGGGGCGCTGGACCTTGGAACGGGGGGTCGGCCAGTGGCCGTCAATCAGGATGGGGGCGGGGGTGGTCATCCGGGCGAAGATATTGCCCGGTGGCAGGCGGGGAAGGGGGAAACGGG
>JANRJZ010000167.1:0-5355 GCA_033763675.1 Gemmatimonadota bacterium | reverse complement strand
CCGGCCCTGCACCGCCTTCTCGATGGCGGCGGCGTCGAGCCCGTGCACCAGCGCGGTATAGCTGCGCGGGATGCGGTAGCTCGGATGGGTGAGGCGATGCACCGCCTCCCCGTCGGTCGTGAGGAGCAGGAGCCCGGTGGTGTTCACGTCCAGCCGCCCGACGTACGTCAGCCCGCGGGCGTCGCGCACGAAGTCGAAGACCGTCCTGCGGCCCTCCTCGTCGTCCGCGGTGGTGACCACCCCCATCGGCTTGTGGAACGCGAGCCAGCGCTGCTCCAGCCGGGGGATCGCCTTCCCTCCCACCGTGACCTTCTGGATGTCTGGATCCACCTTCATGCCCAGGGTGGCCACCTTGCCGTCCACCCGGACCTTGCCGGCCTCAATGAGCTCCTCCGCCGCGCGTCGGCTCGCGATCCCGGCGCGCGCCAGGGCGCGCTGCAGCCGCATCTCGCTCATGATTCCGCCGGCACGGACGCGGCGGCCTCGTTGGAATCGGCGGTCTCCGGCTTGTGCGGTTGCAGCGCGACGGTGAACTCGTCCGTCCGGGGCAGCTCACCGAGGTCCCGGAGGCCGAGCAGTTCCAGGAAGAGGGGCGTGGTGCCGTACAGCAGCGGCCGCCCCATCGCCTCACTCCGGCCCACGACCTCGATCAGGCCCCGCTCCTGGAGGCTTCGCAGCACCCCGCCCGCGGACACGCCCCGGATCTCCTCGATCTCCGCCCGGCCCACCGGCTGCCGGTACGCGATGACCGACAGGGTCTCCATGGCGGCGGCGGTGAGCCGCGGGGTGCGGACCGCGAACTGGGCCCGCTCGATGGCCTCCGCGAAGGCCCGGCGGGTCAGGATCTGGTAGCCCCCCGCCAGCTCCAGCACCTCCACGGCATGGCCGTCGAAGTCGTAGTGCTCCCGCAGCTCCTCGAGCGCGGTGCGCACGTCGGCAAGGGAAGCGTCCGGCTCGAGGGTCTGCAGCTCCTCGACGGTGATGGGCCGATTGGCGGCGAACAGCGCCGCCTCGATCAGCTGGGCCAGGGGTTTCAGGCGGGGTCCTCCTCGGGTCCGGGGGCGGGCCGCCCGGCCAGGGGGGCCGTGGCCGCCGGGTCCGCCGGCTCCGGGGTGACCGCCATTGGCGCCTCGGGGACCGGAACCAGCTCCGGTTCGGGGGTCCGCCGGCGGATGGTAAACGAGAGGAACGCTCCCGGCTGGGCGATCAGGATGCGGCCGCGCTTGGCGAGCTCGAGGAGCGCGAGCAGCGTCGAGAGCAGGTCCACGATCGTCGGCCGGGGGCCCAGCGCCTCGAGCCAGGTGAACTCCTCCCGCTCCTCCAGCAGTGCTTCCAGCCGGCGGGTGGCGCCCTCGGTATCCAGGGGACGGGCCACCACGCGGTGGAGCACCGGGCTCGGGATCTGGCTCACCACCTGCTCCACCGCCTTGAGCAGCTCGAGCAGGTCGAGGGTCAGGGGCGGCGGCGGCAGCTCCGGCGGCGGCGGCAGGTAGCCGCGGGGCTGCTGGTCGGCGCGGCGGTCGGCCGCCCGCTCGAGCCATCCGGCCACTTCCTTGATGAGCTGATACTCGAGCAGGCGGCGCACCAGCTCGTGCCGCGGATCTTCCCACCCCTCCTCGCCGTCGCGGCGGGGGAGCAGCATCTGCGCCTTGAGGCGGAGCAGCCGGCCCGCCATCTCGAGGTAATCGGCCGCCTGATTCAGGCCTAAATGCTGGATCGCCTGGAGGAACTGGTCGGCGATCCGGGCGATCGGGATGTCCGCGATGTCGATCTGCTCCTCGCGGAGCAGGTGCAGCAGCAGGTCCAGCGGGCCATTGAACGCGTCGAGCTGGACCACGAAGGCCGGCTCGGCGCCCAGCGCCGCGGTGGGGGGCTGGGGACCGGTCATCCCTGGAAGCTGTTCCAGGTGGTCCCGATGCCGTAGCCCTGCAGCAGGCGGAAGAGCACGGTCATCCCCCAGAACGCCGGCGCCAGGAAGAACTGGGTCACGGGACGGAAGAGCAGCAGGACCGCCATGAGGGGAAGGTATCCGAACTGGCCGATGGCGCGGTAGCGCGCGCCCCACGCAGGGGGCAGCGCGTGATACAGGAGATGCGAACCGTCGAGCGGCGGGATCGGCATCAGGTTGAAGAAGCAGAGGACCAGGTTGAGCCAGATTCCCCACATCATCATGCGCTGCAGGATCGCCAGCCCGTCGGCCAGGCCCGGAGCCGCCCCCGCCAGCAGGGACAGCGCCACGAAGATGGCCGAACAGACCAGGGCCAGCAGCAGGTTGGTGATGACCCCCGCGGAGGAGACGATGAGGTCTCCATGGACGTACTTCCGGTACTTGCGCGGCACCACCGGCACCGGCTTGGCCCCGCCGAAGGTGAACGGCATCCCGGCCGCGCTGGAGATGATCCAGAGGATCGCGGGGAACAGGATGGTCATCCAGGGATCGATGTGCGGCAGCGGGTTGAGGGTCACCCGGCCGAGCAGGTACGCCGTATCGTCTCCCTGCCAGAGCGCGGTGCGGGCGTGGGCATACTCATGAGCCACGAACGAGAACAGCAGCACCGGGGCAACGAGGACGAATTCTGTGAGGTCAGGCATCGGGTGGCCCAATCTAACCCCGCGTCCAAGCGCGGAAAACCCGCCCCCCGCTTGACCTTGCGCCCTCCCCCGCCTAGGTTGTCGGCTTCCCGCCGGCCGGGTCAGGTCGGCTCATCGCACCGAACCAGGGGTTGTCCGTGCCACGTATCAAGTCCGCCAAGAAGGCGATGCGGAAGTCCCGCTCCGCACAGGAGCGCAACCGCACCCGCCGCAGCCAGCTTCGCACCGCGCTCAAGAAGGTCCGGGCCGCCGGCTCCGCCGCCGAAGCCCAGACGGCCTTCGTCGAGGCGGCCCGGCTGCTGGACCGGGCGGGCCGGAAGAACCTGGTTCACCGGAACGCCGCCAACCGGACCAAGAGTCGGCTGGCCAAGCTCGCGGCGGCCAAGAAGAAGTAAGGCGATTGGGCGGTTAGCAGGAAAGTGCAGAGGGTGGGCTCCCGACCGGGAGCCCACCCTCTCGTCGTTCTAGTCGCCGAGCCGCCGAGCCGTCGCTTACAGCGCCGCCAGTTCCGCCCCGCAGCGCTCGCAGTACCACTCCGTAGGCCGGTTGAGCGTCCCGCACTCCGCACACTTGAGCGTCTTCTGCGCCGAGCCACGGTCCTTCCCTGGGTCCACCGTCGGCGTCTTGGGCTCGGGGGGCGGCTCGGCCGCCGGCGGCTCCGGTGCCCGGGTGAATCCGCCGCTCGCGCGGCCCCGCCCCGCCGGGGCCGCGGCCGGGGGTGCCGCGGGGGGCTCGTTGCCGGTCACGGACTTGAGGAACGCCAGTTCGTCCAGCTTGCCACTGTCCCTGCCACCCGTCCCTTCCGAGGGCTTCCCCGAGGGGAACCAGAGGGTCCGACCCGGCTGCTCTTCCTTCATGGGGGGGGCCGGGGGCGGCGCCGGCGCGCGCGGCTGGGGCTTCGGGGGCGTGGCTCGGAAGGGGATCTCGGTGGTCCCGTGCGACGGGGCGCTCGCTGCGGGCCGCATCGGCTCCGAGACGGGGGCCGGCGCCGGGGGTGTCGGCGGCATCGCCGGCGGGGGTTCGGCCGGTGCGGCGCCGCGAACGCCCGACGTGGTCACGGCCGGCCGGGGGCCCGAGGCCATGGGCGGCGGGGCCGCCGGCTCCGGGGCGGGCGGCTCCGGAACAGCCTCGGAGACCGGCACGGGGGTGCGGATGGTCGCCAGCACCTCGTTCAGCCGATCCACCTCGCTGTTGGTCTGCCGCAGCTCCTCGTGGACCTGGGCCAGCACCTTGAGCAGCTCACTCCGGATGCCGTCCCACTTGGTCTCGTCGTACTCGCCGACCAGGTGGCGGACTTCGGCCTCGGAAAGGTGCTCCTTGTGCTGGCTCTCCCGGAGGGTCAGCTCCCCGGCGCGCGCGACCAGCCCGGCCACCTGCTCCTCCAGGGCGTTGGTGTGGCCCCGCAGCTCCTCCAGGACCGCCTCCAGGCGCCGCTCGTAGTCCGCGCGCACGCGGCCGCGGACCGCTTCCGGCACGGCGGGAGACTCCCCGCCGGTGGAGTTGAGCCGAGTCAGCCAGCTGACGAACTGGGCCCGGTCCTGCAGCAGCTTCTCGATGGCGTTTCGGCTCTCAGAGGTCGGCATGGTCGTGTCCAGACATCGCTCGAGGATCCCGGCTCCCTGCTCGATACCCGTCCCGTCGGTGCAAATGTAACTGGCTAGTTGCCTTACGAAAGCCGTCCGGGGGGGGAGGTGCGGTCATAGACCACCCGCCCCCGGACGATGGTCAGCTCGGCCCGCCCGAAGAGCTTCCGCCCCCCAAACGGGGTGTTCCGGCTCTTGGAGTAGAACCGGGACGGATCCACCGTCCATTCGGCATCCGGATCGAGCACCGCGATATCGGCGTGGGAGCCGACCGCCAGCGTGCCCCCGGGGAGCTTGAAGATCTGGGCCGCCCGGGTGCTCATCCGGTACAGCAGGTCCGGCAGGGCGATCAGCCCGGGCCGGACCAGCTGGGTCACCGCCAGCCCGAAGGCCGTCTCCAGCCCCAGGATCCCGTTGGGCGCGTCGTCGAACTCCCGCTCCTTGGCGTCATAGTGGTGCGGGGCGTGATCGGTGGCGATGACGTCCACCGTGCCGTCCTTGAGCGCCTCCCGCACCGCCTCGACGTCCTCCCGCTCCCGGAGCGGCGGGTTCATCTTGGCGTTGGTGTTGTACCCGGCGCAGGCGTCGTGGGTCAGGGTGAAATGATGCGGCGTCACCTCCGCCGTGACCCGCAGCCCCTTGGCCTTGGCCCGTCGGATCAGCTCGACCGAGCCCCGGGTGCTCATGTGACAGAGGTGGATATGCCCCCCGGTCAGCTCCGCCAGAATGCAGTCGCGGGCCACATGGATCTCCTCCGCCGCCGCCGGAATCCCCTTGAGCCCCAGCCGGGTGGCCACGATGCCCTCGTGCATGGCGCCGCCCTGCGCCAGGGTGATCTCCTCGCAATGGTCCGCGACGGGGATGCCGAAGGTCTTGGCGTATTCGAGGGCGGTCCGCATGAGGTGGCTGTTCATGATCGGCTTGCCGTCATCGCTCACCGCCACCGCGCCGGCGCTCAGCAGCTCGCCGAACTCGGAGAGCTGCTCCCCCTTCTGGCCCAGGGAGATCGTGCCGATGGGATAGACCCGCGCCTTCCCCGCCTTCTGGGCCTGGCTGATCACGAACCCGATCGCGCCCTGGTTGTCGAGCGGCGGGTCGGTGTTGGGCATGGCGCAGACCGCGGTGAAGCCGCCGGCGGCGGCGGCCATCGCCCCGGTGGAGACGGTCTCCAGTTCCTCGA
>JANRJZ010000166.1:0-60507 GCA_033763675.1 Gemmatimonadota bacterium | reverse complement strand
CCGGATCGCCGAGCCGGCGCGGGCGCCGCTCCTGCCGGGATTCGCGGCGGCCAAGGCGGCGGCGCTGGCCGCGGGCGCCCTGGGCTGCTCCATCTCCGGCAGCGGGCCCAGCGCCTTTGCCTTTGCGGCGGATGACGCGGCGGGCGCCGCGATCGCCGCCGCGATGGAACGGGCCTACGGCGCCGCGGGGCTTCGCTGCGCGACGCGGGTGACCGGCGTGGCGGCCCGGGGCTGCCACCTGCTCGAGGGCGGCTGATGGCCACCCTGCAAGTCTGCGCCGCCTGCGACGACCGGTTCTCCGAGCTGGACCCGGCGGTGCGCTGCCCCTGCGGCGGGCTGCTCGAGCTGCGCCACGACCCGCCCGCCGAGGATGGCGCCAGCCTGCGTCGGCTGTTCGAGGGGCGCCTCGCCGACCGGGAGGAGGCGAACCGCTCCGGCGTCTGGCGCTACCGGGAGCTGGTACTACCCAGCGCCGGTGGACACATCGTCACGCATCCCGAGGGAAACACCCCCCTGCTCCGCCGGCTGCCGATCGCCG
Organism: Gemmatimonadota bacterium; assembly: GCA_033763675.1. GTDB lineage: Bacteria > Gemmatimonadota > Gemmatimonadetes > Gemmatimonadales > GWC2-71-9 > JADJOM01. Next base: position 59,969 of record JANRJZ010000166.1, on the reverse strand, counting down.
AGTGGGCGGGCCTGCCGGACCTCCGGCTCAAGCACGAGGGACACAATCCCACCGGCTCCTTCAAGGACCGGGGCATGACCGTGGGGGTCACCCAGGCGCGGCGGATCGGCGCCCGGGCCATCGCCTGCGCCTCGACGGGGAATACCTCCGCCGCGCTGGCCGCGTACGGCGCCCAGGCCGGGATTCCGGCGCTGGTCTTCGTTCCCGCGGGCCAGGTGGCGCTGGGAAAGCTGTCCCAGTCCCTGGCGTACGGCGCGCGGACCCTGCTGGTGCGGGGTGACTTCGACGCCTGCCTCCGGCTGGTGCAGGAGGCGGCGGACCAGCTCGGCGTCTACCTGCTCAATTCCATCAACCCGTTCCGGCTCGAGGGGCAGAAGACCATCGTCCTCGAGCTGCTGCACCAGCTCGCCTGGCAGGTCCCCGACTGGATCGTGCTGCCCGCCGGCAACCTCGGGAATACCGCGGCGTTCGGGAAGGCGCTGCTGGAAGCGCGGGCGCTGGGGCTCATTGACCGGCTGCCGCGCATCGCCGCGGTGCAGGCGGCCGGGGCGGCGCCGTTCGCGCGGGGCTTCCGCGAGGGGTTCGCGGCGCGGCGCACGGTCAAGGCGGAGACCATCGCGACGGCGATCAAGATCGGGGACCCGGCAAGCTGGGACCGCGGGGTGCGCACCATCCGGGAGACCGATGGCGTCGTGACCCAGGTGACCGACGCCGAGATCCTCGAGGCCAAGGCGGTGATCGACGCGGCGGGCGTCGGCTGCGAGCCGGCAAGCGCCGCCAGCGTGGCGGGCGCCCGCAGGCTCCGGGAGGAGCGTATCATCCCACTGGACGCGCAGGTAGTGGCGGTGCTCACCGGGCATGTGCTCAAGGATCCGGGGGCGCTGATCACCTATCACCAGGAGATGGAACCGGCGCCTGCCCGAGCCAACCGGCCGGTGGAGATCGAGGCGGACCTGCGGGCGGTGGAGCGGGTGATGGGGCGATAGGGCGGTAGGGCGGCAGGACGGCAGGACGGCAGGACGGCAGGACGGCAGGGCGAGGCATACGCGGGCACGCGAGCCCGCGCTAACTAGAACCAGAGAGAGCTCCCATGGCACTGAATCCGACACGCAACGACTTGCCGGCGAAGACGCGCGCGGCAATGGTGGACCTGCTCAACGCCCGGCTGGCCGACGCGATCGACCTGGCCCTGCAACTCAAGCAGGCGCACTGGAACATCAAGGGCACGACGTTCCTCATGCTGCACGAGCTGTTCGACAAGCTGCATGAGGAGACCAAGGGGTACGTTGACGACCTGGCCGAGCGCTGCGTGCAGCTGGGCGGAACCGCGATGGGGACGCTCGGGGCGGTGAGCGCGGCGACCAGCCTCTCTCCCTACCCCACCCGGCCGCAAAGCACCCCCGGCGTGGTGAAGGCGGTGGCGGAGGCGCTGGCCGGATTCGGCAAGGCGGTGCGGGCCGCAATCGACACCGCCGACAAGGCGGGCGACAAGGACACCGCGGATCTCTTTACCGAGATCTCCCGCGGGGCGGACAAGGGACTGTGGTTCGTGGAGTCGCACCTGCAGTAGGCGGTAGGGCGGTAGGGCGGTAGGGCGGCAGGCTAATCGCCCAATCGCCTAATCGCCCAATCGCCCAATCGCCTAATCGCCCAATCGCCCTACCGACTGGCCTTCGCGATCGCCGCCGCCAGCTCCCGGTAGGCCTGCGGGTCCACCTCGCGGAACGGCGCCATGACATGGGCGATCCGTCCGTCGGGCCCGATCACGTAGAGGGTGCGGTTGTCCACCTTGTAGTTCGGATCCCAGGCGCCGTAGGCCCGGCCCATCGCGCCGTCGGGGTCGCTGAGAAACCCGAACGGGTAGTCCGCGTCCCGGGCCCAGCCGGCCAGGGCCGCCGCGGAGTCCACGCTGACGGCCAGCAGGGTGACCTTCCGGCCTTCGGGAATGAGCGTCGCGTACTGATCACGGTACGCATCCATTTGGACGGTTCAGCCCTTGGTCCGGGCCCGGTAGAAGAAGGCGATCACCAGGGTCTGGTCACGGAAATCCGAGAGCCGCACCGGTCGTTCGAGGACGCCCTCCCGCGTGGCGCCGGTGAGCGCGAAGTCGGGGGCCACCGCGCCGACCGCCAGCGGCGTGGGCCGCTCCTGGGCCGCGAGCGGGGCCGCCATGAGGGGCGCGGCCAGTGCCGCCGCCCTGAGCCATCGTGGTGCCATTGCAGGGCCTTCCAGGTTACCGCGTAGTCATGACCCGCCAGATGGTGCCGCTGTTCTCGTCCCCAATGTACAGCGATCCCTCCGGTCCCACCGCCACCCCGGCGGTCCGGAGGGCCGTGGCCCCCCGGCTCGACGAGGCGAAGGTCTCGTAGCTCCCGGTGGGGGTGCCCCGGGCGTCGAAGGGGACGAAGGCGATGCGGAACCCCTGCTGCGGGAGGGGCGCCCGGTTCCAGGAGCCGTGGAAGGCCACGAAGGCCCCGCCCCGGTACCGCTCGGGAAACTGGGTGCCGTCGTAGAAGGCGATGGCCATCGGCGCCCAGTGGCCCGGGAAGGCGACCAGCGGGTCCCGGGTGCTCTCGCAGCGGCCGATCTTCCGGCCATCCCCCCCGTACTCGGGGGCGAGGACCTTCTTCCGCTGCTGGGGATCGTAGTAGCAGTAGGGCCACCCGAAGTCGTCGCCGGCATTCACCCGCACGAACTCCTCCGCCGGCAGTTCCGCGTTCTGCTGGTCGGTGAAGCCCCAGTTGGCACCGAGCTGGTCCCGGCCGTGGGGAGCGGCGTAGAGGGCCCCGGTGGCCGGGTGTACCCCGAGGGCCATCGCGTTGCGGAGCCCGGTGGCGTACCGCACCCCGTCGGCCGGGCGCTGCCCCGGGCGGGAGGCGCTGAAGCGCCACAGGCCGGCGCGGGTCTCGAGCTCGGTGCAGGGATCCTCGCCGGGGGAGCGGGTGGCGCGGTCCTCCCGCTGGCAGCTGTTGGTGGCGGAGCCGATGTTGACGATCAGGGTATCGCCGCCGAGGAAGGCGAAGGTCTTGGCGCCGTGGCCGCCCGCGGGGAGACGGTCCACCACGGTCTCGGGGCTCCCCTGGGGGAGCAGGTCGCCGGGGGTCCAGCGCCAGCGGAGCACCCGGGTCGCCGCGGCGAAATAGAGGAATCCGTCCCGGTAGCCGATGCCGGTGCCTCCCTCCTCGCCGAACTGCTTCCGGGTCTCGGCCGCGCCGTCCCCGTCGGCGTCCCGCAGGAGGACCACGCCGCCCTGGGCACCGCCGAGGGCGGCGACGACGTCACCATTGGGGAGGACGGCGAGCTGCCGCACGCGGCCGAGGCGTTCGGCTACGACCACGGCGCAGAACCCCTCGGGGAGGACGAGTCCGCTCTCCCGGGTGCAGGGGGGGGACGGGGGGCGGCGGGTGAGGGTGTCGGGGACGGCAGGGGTGCGGATTCCGAGGGAAAACGCGACTCCCGTGAGGGCGGCGAGCGCGAGGAAAGGCATGGCACGGCTCCACGATCAGGGTGATTGCCGAGGGAAGATAGCCCGGTGCGGGGGTGTTTCCAGAGGGGAAAAGGGCATTTTCCCTCTTGCACGTGGGAGGCAACCCCTTACTTTGGGTTTCGCATGCCGCGCGGTACCCGCGCGCGGAGGTTCCAATCACCCCTGACGGAGGCACCTGATGGCCACGAAGAAGAAGGCTCCGGCCAAGAAGAAGGCCGCGAAGAAGGCCACGAAGCGGAAGCCGAATGCGGCGTTTATGAAGGCCCTGACGCCGTCGGCCACGCTCGCGGCGGTGGTGGGCGAGAAGCCCCTTGCCCGGACCGAGGTGATCAAGAAGCTGTGGCAGTACATCAAGCGCCATAACCTGCAGGACAAGAAGAACCGCCGCGCGATCAACGCCGACGCCAAGCTCAAGCCGCTGTTCAAGAAGGACCAGGTGACGATGTTCGACCTGGCGAAGATCGCCAACAAGAACCTCAGCTAACCCGGTTCCGCCCGACGCGTGACCTAGGGCGCCCCCGTCGGGGCGCCCTTCGCGTTTCCCGGGGCGCCCTTCGCGTGTGCCGGGGCCACCCCAAGGGTCGCCCCTACACACGCGGGGGCGCCCCGGCCATATTCCCCGCCCTATGGCCGGCGAATACATCTTCACGATGCGCGACCTCCGCAAGGTCGTGCCCCCCAGCAAAGAGATCCTCAAGGGCATCTACCTGTCGTTCTACCCCGGCGCCAAGATCGGCGTGCTGGGCGCGAACGGCGCGGGGAAATCCACCCTGCTGCGCATCATGGCGGGGGTGGACAAGGACTTCCAGGGCGAGGCGAAGCCGCTCGCGGGGACCCGGATCGGGTCCCTGCCGCAGGAGCCGCAGCTCGACCCCGCGCAGGACGTCCGGGGCAACGTGGAGGACGGCGTGGCGCACCTGCGCAAGCTGCTGGATGACTTCAACGAGATCTCGATGCAGTTCGCCGAGCCGATGGGCGACGACGAGATGACGAAGCTGCTGGAGAAGCAGGGGCGCCTGCAGGAGCAGATCGACCACCTGAACCTCTGGGAGCTGGACCACAAGCTCGACCTGGCCATGGATGCGCTCCGGCTCCCGCCGGGGGACGCGGACGTGACCCGGCTCTCGGGCGGCGAGCGGCGCCGGGTGGCGCTCTGCCGCCTGCTGCTCTCCGAGCCCGACATGCTGCTGCTGGACGAGCCCACCAACCACCTCGACGCCGAGAGCGTCGCGTGGCTGGAGAAGTACCTGGAGACCTTCCCCGGGACCGTGGTGGCGATCACCCACGACCGGTACTTCCTCGACAACGTGGCCAAGTGGATCCTGGAGCTGGACCGCGGCGCGGGGATCCCCTGGGAGGGGAACTACTCCAGCTGGCTGGCGCAGAAGGCCAAGCGGATGGCCGTCGAGGAGAAGCAGGCCAGCGCCCGGCAGAAGACCCTGGAGCGGGAGCTCGAGTGGGTACGGATGGCCCCCAAGGCGCGCCAGGCCAAGAGCAAGGCCCGGCTGCAGCGGTTCGAGCAGCTGCGGGAGGAGGCGGAGCGGCAGAGCGAGGGCACGGTCGAGATCATGATCCCGGTCCCCGAGCGGCTGGGCGACGAGGTGGTCATCGCCAAGGACGTGAGCAAGGGCTACGGCGACCGGCTGCTGTTCGAGAACCTCAACTTCGCCCTGCCGCGCGGCGGCATCGTCGGGGTGATCGGCCCCAACGGCGCCGGCAAGACCACCCTGTTCCGGATGATCGCCGGGCAGGAGACGCCCGACAGCGGCGAACTGGTGATCGGGAAGACCGTCCGGCTGTCCTACGTGGACCAGTCCCGGGACAGCCTCGACGGCAGCAAGACCGTCTACGAGGAGATTTCGGGCGGCCAGGACGAGCTGCTGTTCGGCACCCGCAAGGTCAACGCCCGGGCCTACTGCACCGGGTTCAACTTCCGCGGGGCCGACCAGCAGAAGCGGGTGAAGGATCTCTCCGGAGGCGAGCGCAACCGGCTGCACATGGCCAAGCTGCTCAAGACCGGCGGCAACCTGCTGCTGCTGGACGAGCCCACCAATGACCTCGACGTGGACGTGCTGCGCGCCCTCGAGGATGCCCTGCTCGGGTTCGCGGGGTGCGCCGTGGTGATCAGCCACGACCGCTGGTTCCTGGACCGCATCGCCACCCACATCCTCGCCTTCGAGGGCAACAGCGAAGTGACCTGGTTCGAAGGGAACTACCAGGACTACGCCGCCGACTTCAGGAAGCGGAAGGGCGTGGATGCCAGCCAGCCGCACCGGGTCAAGTTCAAGCCGCTGCACCGGTAGGCGGCTCGGCGGCTCGGAGATCCTCCAATCGCCCAACCGCCCAATTGCCCAATCGCCCAATCGCCCAATCGCCCGCCGGTGTACCTTCCCGCCATGGCCCTGCCCATCCTCCACGCCGCCGCGACCTGGTTCATGACCGGCCTCATCTGGTTCGTGCAGGTGGTGCACTACCCGCTCATGGGACAGGTGGGTCGCACCGAAGCGGCGGGCTACGCCGCGGCGCACCAGCGGCGGGTGTCGCTGGTCGTGATCCCGGTGATGCTGCTCGAGGCGATCACCGCCGTGGGGCTCCTGGCGAGCCCCCCCGACGGCACCGGCCGGATGCTCCCCGGATTCGGCCTCGCGATGCTGGTGTTCATCTGGGCCTCGACCGCGATGCTGATCATGCCGATGCACGGCCGGCTCCTCGCCGGGTCGGACTCGCGGGCCCACCGCCGCCTGGTCCTCACCAACTGGATCCGCACCCTGCTCTGGACCGCCCGGGCCGTCGTGGCGAGCCTGCTCCTGCGCGCGGCCGGGTGAACGGCCGCGCGGGTTTCCTCCCCTCCCGCATGTGAGTACCTTCCCCGGGCCAGTTCGCGCCCCGCCAGCTTTCGAGTGACATGAACCAGCCACGACTCCGACTCCCCTACCTTCCTCCGCGGATCGAGGGGCTCGCCGCCCTCGCCAGCAACCTCTGGTGGAGCTGGTCCCCCGATGCCCGGAACGTCTTCCGCAAGGTGGACGAGCCCCTCTGGCACCTGACCAAGCACAACCCGCTGGCGCTGCTGCGGCGGGTGGATCCGGCCCGGCTGGCGGCGTGCGCCAACGATCCCGGCTTCCTGGCGCTCTACGACCGGGTCATGGACTCCGCCCGGCGGGCGCTGGGCGCCCCCGACACCTGGTTCCACCGGCACTACCCCGAGCTGACGCGGCCGGTGGCATACTTCTGTGCCGAGTTCGGCCTGCACAACTCGGTGCCGATCTACTCCGGCGGCCTCGGCATCCTGGCGGGCGACCACCTCAAGACCGCCTCGGACCTGGGGCTGCCGCTGGTGGGCGTGGGGCTGTTCTACACCAAGGGCTACTTCGACCAGCAGCTCCGGATCGACGGGTGGCAGGAGGACAGTGACGTCCGCTTCGAGGTGGACACCACGCCGCTGGAGCGGGTGCAGGACGCGGGCGGCGAGCCCTTCCTCACGGTGGTGGAGACCTTCGGCCGGCCGGTGCACGTCGGCGCCTGGCGGATGCAGGTGGGACGGGTGCCGGTCTACCTGCTCGACACCAACCTCGAGGAGAACGATCCCGCGGACCGGGACCTCTCGGCCAAGCTCTACGCAGGCGGCCCCGCGATGCGGCTGCGGCAGGAGTGGATCCTCGGCGTGGGCGGCGTCCGGGTGCTGCGCGCGGCGGGGGTGGAGCCGGCCGCCTGGCATGCCAATGAGGGCCACGCCGCGTTCATGCTGGTCGAGCGGTTGCGGGAGCTGGTCGCGGCGGGCCGGCCCTTCGCCGAGGCGTGGGCCGAGGTGCGGGCCCGGAGCATCTTCACCACCCACACCCCGGTCCCCGCGGGCCACGACCGGTTCGACGTGGACCAGGTGCTGGCCTGCGCCGGCCCGGTTTGGCAGGAGCTGGGCCTCACGCCGGAGCAGTTCGTGGCCATCGGCAGCCACCCGGAGGATGAGCACCCGCTCTTCCACATGACGTCGACCGCCATCCGGCTCTCCGCCCGGGTGAACGGCGTGGCCCAGAAGCACGGGGAGGTCTCCCGCGAGATCTGGCGCCCGCTGTGGCCGGGGCTCGAGGCCGGCCAGGTGCCGATCGGCGCGGTGACCAACGGCGTGCACCTCCCCACCTGGATGTCGGGCCACATGCGCCAGCTGCTGGACCGGCACCTGGGCGAAGGGTGGATGGAACGCCGGGACGAGCCCCACTTCTGGGACGCCGTGCTCTCGGTCGATGACCACGAACTGTGGAACCTGCACACCGAGATGAAGCTGGGCCTGTTCACCTTCATCCGGGAAGATGCCCGGCGCCGGTGGACCGAGCGGTGGAAGGAGGCCGCCCACGTGGTGGGCGCCGGAACCCTGCTCTCCCCCGGGGCGTTGACCATCGGGTTCGCCCGCCGGTTCGCCACCTACAAGCGGGCCTCCCTGCTGTTCTCCGACTTCGACCGGCTGCACGACCTGCTGGTGAACCCCTGGCGCCCGGTGCAGCTCGTGTTCGCCGGGAAGGCGCACCCGGAGGACCAGCCGGGGAAGGAAGTGCTGCAGCAGGTGTACACCTTCACCCGGGATCCCCGGCTCGAGGGCCGGGTAGCATTCATCGAGGACTACGAGATGCACCTGGCCCACCGGCTGGTGCAGGGAGTGGACCTCTGGCTCAACGTGCCGCGGGTGCCGCTGGAGGCCTGCGGCACCAGCGGCATGAAGGCGGCGCTCAACGCGGTTCCCCAACTCTCCACTCTGGACGGATGGTGGGCGGAGGGCTACATGGGGATGAACGGCTGGGCCATCCCCACCCCCTTGCCGGACGAGGCGGCGGACGAGGTGGACGCGGGACGGCTGTACGACCTCCTCGAGGACGAGGTGGTGCCGTTGTACTACAAGCGCGACGCGCGGGGCTTGCCCATCGAATGGCTGCAGCGGATGAAGCACGCGCTGCGACACGCGGGCCAGCACTTCACCTCGCGCCGGATGGTGCAGGACTACGTGAGCGGATACTACGCCCCGGCCATGCGGGGAGAGACCCCGGCCAGTGCCCCGCCCACCTGACGTGCGTGCTTCCGGAGAGCCTCTGGTGACCGACGCCCCCTTGGGCATCCATGACGGCCAACCCATCGGGGTGGTCCACCTGGCGGCCGAATTCGGCTGGCTGGCCCGGACCGGCGGCCTGGCCGAGGCCGTGGCCGGGCTGGCGGCGACCCAGGCCGCGGCGGGGATCCCGGTGGCGGTGATCATTCCCCTGCACCGCTCGGTCCGGAGCGCCGCGCCGGCGCTGGAGCGGGTGGCGGGGCCGTTCCACGTGCAGGTGGGGCCGCGGACGGAGGAAACCCGGCTGTTCCGCATCCCGAGCGAGCCGGGCAAGCCCAAGATCTACTGCATCGAACACCCCTACTTCGACCGGGCGGGGCTCTACGGCGAGTCGGGGATGGACTATGCCGACAACCTGCACCGCTGGGCCTTCTTCTGCCGCGCCGCGCTCGAAAGCCTGCCGCGGGTGGCGCGGAGCCCGCTGGTGCTGCACTGCCACGACTGGCACACCGCGCTGGCGGCGGTCTACCTGCGGACCTATCACGGCGACCAGCCGTTTGCCCGCGGGATCCGGAGCGTGCTCACGGTGCACAACGCCGGGTTCCAGGGCCACTTCCCCGCCAGCGGGATGCCGGAGATCGGGCTCCCCTGGGAGCTCTATACCTGGCAGCACCTCGAGTGGCACGACAAGCTCAACCTGCTCAAGGGCGGGCTCAAGTTCGCCGACGCGGTGACCACCGTGAGCCCGACGCATGCGCACGAGCTGCGCACCCCGGTGGGCGGCTTCGGGCTGCATGACGTCTTCCTGTGGCTCGGGGAGCGGTTCACCGGCATCGTGAACGGGATCGACATGAAGGAGTGGAACCCGGCCCAGGATCCGCACATCACCGCGACCTACTCGATCGGGGACCTCTCCGGCAAGGCGCGCTGCAAGGCGGCGCTGCAGCGCAGCTTCGGGCTGCCCCAGCGGCGGCGGATCCCGCTGTTCGCGATGACGGCGCGGATGACCCACCAGAAGGGGCTGGAGCTGATCACCGGGGAATACTCGCTGTTCATGCTGGAGGCGCAGTTCATCTTCCTCGGCACCGGCGAGGCGAAGTATGAGGCGCTGCTCAAGATGTACGAGTCCCGCTGGCCGGAGCGGATCAGCGTCCACCTCGGGTTCTCCGAGCGGCTGGAGCACCGGCTGATGGCCGGCGCCGACATCTACCTGATGCCGTCCCTGTACGAGCCCTGCGGGCTGGCCCAGCTGCGGGCGGAGCGCTACGGCGCGGTGCCGCTCGCCCGGCGGGTCGGGGGCCTGGCCGATACCATCGAGGACGGCTCCACCGGCTTCCTGTTCGACGAGTACAGCTCCGAGGACCTGCTGCGGGTGGCGCGGCACGTGATGGACCGCTACCACGAGCCCCCCGCCTGGGACCAGCTGATGCGCAACGCGATGCAGAAGGACTTCTCCTGGGACCGCTCGGCGGAGAAGTATCTCGCGGTGTACCGCCGGGTCCTGGCGCAGCACCCCGTCGCGTAAGGAGCGGCTCATGGACTTCGTGCTCGCGCTGCACAGCCACCTCCCCTACGTGCTGAACCACGGGCGCTGGCCCCACGGCAGCGACTGGATCTGCGAAGCGGCCATCGACACCTACCTGCCGCTCCTCGACGCCCTGCAGCGGCTGGAGGCGGAAGCGGTGGCGGCGCCGCTCACCATCGGCATCACCCCGATCCTCGCCAACCAGCTCGAGAGCCCCGACTTCGTGGCCGAGCTGGAGGCGTACTTCTTCCAGAAGCTGACCACCTGCGACGAGGCGGTCGAGTCGCTCACCAGCACCGGCGACGCCCACCTGATCCCCCTGGCCGAGTTCTGGCGGGGCCACCTGCTGGGGCTGCGGCAGGTGTTCCGGAACGCGGGCGGCAACCTGGCCCGCGCCTTCCGGCGGATGGAGGAGGCGGGCCGGGTGGAGCTCATCTCCTGCGGCGCCACCCACGGCTTCCTGCCGCTGCTGGCGCGGGACGAGAGCATCCGGCTGCAGCTCCAGCTGGGGCACGCCGAACACCGCCGCATCTTCGGCCGCGCTCCGCAGGGACTCTGGCTGCCCGAGTGCGCCTACCGCCCGCAGGGCCACTGGGCCCCCCTGCCCTCCGCCCCGAACCCGGGCATCCGGGCCGGCATCGAGGAGCACGTGACCGAGGCGGGGTTCCGGTACTTCTTCGTGGACAGCCACCTCGCCGCCGCGGGCCAGGCGTTCAAGTTCTACGGCGCGGACTGGGGCGAGTGGCGCATGGAGGTGGAGGGGAAACTCGCCGACTCGGCGGCTCGGCGGCCCGGCGCCTCGGCGGAGCAGCCCGACGCGCCGAACACGCCGTACGAGGCCTATCGGGTCGCGGGGGCCGACGGACCCACGCCCGTCAGCGCCTTCGTGCGCGACCCGGTGGCCTCCCGGCAGGTATGGAGCAAGCAGGAGGGCTACCCCGGCGACGAGTGGTACCTCGAGTTCCACAAGATCCGCTGGCCGGGCGGGCTCAAGTACTGGCGGGTCAGCGCGCCGGGATCCGACCTGGGCCAGAAGGAGCCCTATGACCCGAGCCGGGCCATCGAACGGGTCGGGGGGCATGCCCGGCACTTTGCCTCGCTGCTCGGCAGGATCGCCGAGTCGCCGAGTCGCCGAGCCGCCGGGCACCTCGTTGCCGTGCCGTTCGACACCGAGCTGTTCGGCCACTGGTGGTTCGAGGGAGTGGAATTCCTGTCGCAGGTGTACCGCGCGGTGCGGGCGCATCCGGAAGTGCGCCCGGTGACCGCCACCCAGCACCTCGCCGGCGCCGCCGGCGACCGGGCCATACACCTCACCACCGGCTCCTGGGGCGCCAACGGCGATTTCAGCATGTGGCTCAACGGCGAGACGGCCTGGACCTGGCCGCGGCTGTGGGCCATCGAGGAACGGTTCTGGCGGGCGGCGCCGGCCGCGCTCGCCGCGGAAGCCACCCGGCCGGTGCTGGCCCAGGCCGCCCGCGCCATGCTCCTCGCCATGGGCTCCGACTGGCAGTTCATCATCTCGACCGGGGCGGTGACCGACTACGCCGTGAAGCGCTTCACTGAGCATTGTGAAGACGCCGAGGGGCTGCTCGCCGCGCTCGAGGGGGACGCCAGCCTCCTGCCCGCCGCCCAGGCCAGCGCCGCCGAGCAGTGGCGCCGCGACCATGTCTTCCCCAACGTGCTGGACACCGTGGCCCAGGTGCTGGCGAAGCGACCGGCCCCCGCCTCGTGATTCCCCCGCGTTCGGTGGTGATTCACGGGCACTTCTACCAGCCGCCGCGCGAGGATCCCTGGCTGGAGGAGCTGGCCGCCGACCCCGGCGCGGCCCCCTTCCACGACTGGAACGAGCGGATCGAGCAGGAGTGCTACCGCGCGGTCGGGGCGGCCCGGATCCCGGGAGCGGGGGGGCGCATCGCCCGGATCGTGAACTGCTACGAGTGGCTCAGCTTCAACGTGGGGCCGACGCTGCTCGAATGGCTCGAGCATGCCGCGCCGGACACCTACGCCCTCCTGCTGGACGCGGACCGCGCCAGCGCCGCGCGCCTCGGGCACGGCAACGCCCTCGCAATGCCCTACCACCACGCCATCCTGCCGCTGTCCACCCGCCGCGAGAAGACCATCGAGGTCCGCTGGGGGATCGCCGACTTCCGCCGCCGCTTCGGGCGGGAGCCCGAGGGGATGTGGCTGCCCGAGACCGCGGTGGACGAAGAGACCCTGGACGTGCTGGCACAGGAGGGGATCCGGTTCACCATCTTGGCGCCGCACCAGGTGGACCCCCTGCCCCCGGGCGGGTTGCCGGGGCTGGTGCGGACCGCCTCGGGCCGGAGCCTCGCGGTGTTCCCCTACGACGGCCCGATGTCCCACGACGTCGCCTTCGGGCCGCTGGTCCGGGACGGGATGGCCTGGAGTGCCCGGGTGCTGGAGCAGCCGCCGGGCGCCACGCCGCCGGCGCTGATCACCGTCGCGACCGATGGCGAGACCTACGGCCATCACCATGCCTTCGGGGAGATGGCGCTGGCGCTCACCCTGGAGCGGCTGCGGCAGACGCCGGGGATGGTGGTGGAGAACTGTGCCAGCTTCCTGGCCCGTCACGGGGTGACCCACGAGGTCCGGCTGGTGGCGCCCAGCTCCTGGAGCTGCAGCCATGGCGTGGAACGCTGGCGCAGCGATTGCGGCTGCAAGATGGCGCCGGACCGGCCCACCCAGCAGCGCTGGCGGGCCCCGTTGCGCGAGGCGATCGCCTGGCTCACCCAGGAAGCGCACAGCCGCTACGACCGTGAGGCCCCCGCCCTCTTCCCCGAGCCCGCGGCGGCGCTGGCGGGTTATGGCGGTGCCCTCGGCCTGGGTCCGGACGGTCTCCGGGACTATGCCCGCCGTGCCGCCCGCGAGGGGCTCGACCCCGATGCCCAGGTGCGCGCCGCCGAGCTGCTGGAGCTGGAGCGGGGAGCGCTCCGCTCGCTGACCTCCTGCGCCTGGTTCTTCGACGACATCGGCGGCATCGAGGCGCTGCAGGTGCTGCGCTACGCCGCGCGAGTGGTGGCCCTCGCGGGCGACGATGGTCCCCGGCTGGAGGATGGCTTCAGCCAGCGGCTGGCCGCGGCGGAGTCGAATGCGCGGACGCTGGGTTCAGGCCGCGAGATCTACCTGCAGCGTGCCCGGCCGCAGCTCCCGCCACCGCTCCAGATCGGGGCCGGGCTGGCAGCGGCACGGCACCTGGCGCCCGGCGCCGCCACCAGCCCCGCCTGGCGGCTGGAGGGGCCGGAGGAGCGGCTGACCCTGACCGACCGCCGCACCGGCCGGGAGTACCAGATGGCGGTCCACCTGACCGGGCTGGGGCTGGAGCTGGGGGTCGGGGTACGCGCCCCCGGGATTGGCGCGGCGGAGCTGTCGCTGAGGGACCTGCCGGAGCGGCAGCGCACCGCGATCGCCACCGTCCTGCGGGGCGCGGCCCTGGCGCGGCGCCTTTCCCCCGAGGAGCGGGGGCAGCTGGACCAGGGGATGGAGCTCCGCCCACTCATCCGGCGGGCACTGCTCCGCCATGTGCAGGCGCTGGCGACCGATCAGGGGGAGGCGGCCCGGGGGGCGGTGGTGGAGCTGCTGGTGATCCTCGAGCATCTGGGCCAGGCGGTCCCGTTCGACGCCCAGACCGCCTTCTACCGGATCTGGAAAGCCAACGCGGCGGACGAGGGCGCCATGGCGCACCTCGCCCACCGCATGGGATTCGCCACCAGCTAGCGCGTCAGCCGGCCCGAAGCCGTCGCCAGTCCCGCGCGGCGGTGATGAACTCCCGGAACAGGTGACGGGTGTGGGGATCGGAGAGTTCGAAGACCTCCGGGTGCCACTGCACGCCCACCAGGAAGTGATCCGCCCCGCCCTCCACCGCCTCGATCAGCCCGTCGGGCGAGGTGGCCGAGGGCACCAGCGACGGGGCCAGGGTCTTGATGGCCTGGTGATGCATGCTGTTGACCCGGAACGAGCGCCGCTCCATCACGGCGTGGAGCCGGGTCCCCGCCGCGACGGTGACGTCGTGGGCCAGGTGATCCCGCTCGAAGCCGGCGGTCGGGAAATAGTCGTGCTTGATGGCCTCGGGGACCTGGTCGGCGATGTCCTGGTACAGCGTGCCGCCCAGCGCCACGTTGATGACCTGGATGCCGCGGCACAGGCCCAGGACCGGCTTCCGGTCCTCGATGGCCCAGCGGGTGAGCTGCAGTTCCACCCGGTCTCGGGCCGGGTCCACCGCGCCCAGCTTCTGGTGCCGGGGCTCCCCGAAGGTGGCGGGGTCCATGTCCACGCCGCCGGGAATCAGGATGCCGTCGAGCCGCTGGTAGATCTCGAAGAGCGTCTCGAGGTCATCGTCGAAGAGGGGCACCATCCACGGCACCCCGCCCACGATGGTGGTGGCGAGGAAGTAGCGCTGGTTCATGACCCAGGATTCCGGCAGCCCCTGGGGGATGCCGTCGATGGAATGCAGGGTCTGGGTCGTCACCCCGATGACGGGGCGGCTGGGGCGTTCTGGCATATGCTCGTAGCTATCGAGTCCGGGGCCGAATTTCCATGAGAAACCGGGCAAGTTTCCTTCATTTACCCGTGGCAACAACCGCGCCACGGGCCTGCCGGTTCCCCTACTCGATCCCCTCGGCCGTTTCCCGGACCAGGTGGTCCACCACCGCCTTCATGTCCCCGGTCCGCTTGAACACTTCCAGCTGGCGGTCCGCACTGGTCCCCTCGGCCAGGATCCGGTAGGCGTACTCCACCTCCTTCCGGGTGCCCAGTTCGTCGAGCACATCATCGAGGAACCACTCGATCATCTCGCGGATCAGCTCCCGCGCGGGCAGCTCCTGGCTCTTGCCGAAGTCGATCAGCTTGCCGTCCAGCCCGTAGCGCACCGCCCGCCACTTGTTCTCGTCGATGAGCGCCGCGGGGTAGACCCGGAAAGTAAGGTTATCGCGCCGCAGCTTCCACAGCTTGGCGATGATGGCCTGGAAGAGCGCCGCGATGCACACCGCCTCGTCCACCCGGGTGCAGACGTCGCAGACCCGGAACTCCAGGGTGGGGTAGCTCCAGCTGGGCCGTACGTCCCACCAGATCTTGGAGGCGTTGGGGATGCAGTTGGTGCCCACCATCGTGTTCACCAGCCCCTCGAACTCCGACCAGCTGTGCAGCGAGCGGGGGATGCCGGTCCGCGGGAAGTCGCGGAACACGATGCTCCGGTAGCTCTTGAGCCCGGTGTTCCGGCCCATCCAGAACGGGGAACTGGTGGAAAGGGTGAGCACGTGGGGCAGGAGGTACCGCGACACGTTCATGGCGTCGATCAGGAACTCCCGGTCCTCGATGCCGATATGCACGTGGGTCCCGAAGATGAGCAGCCGCTGGGCCAGCTCCTGCAGGTCCTCCTTCACGCCCATGTAGCGCTCGAGCGGGGTGATCTGCTGCTCCAGCCACGAGGAGAACGGGTGGCTGCCGGCGGCGATGACCTGCAGCCCCTGCTTGGCGGCGAGGTCCATCACCAGCCGCCGGAGCCGGACCAGCTCGGCGCGCACCTCGGAGGGGTGGTGGCAGACCCGGGTCCCCACTTCGACCATAGACTGGTGGAGCTCCGGTTTCACCTCGCCCAGGACCACCGAATCCTCCTTGAGGATCTCGGTGATATAGCTGCGAAGCTCGCCGGTCTTCGGGTCGATGATCTGGTACTCTTCCTCGACGCCGAGGGTCAGGCTGGGGGCTTTCATCGGGGACTCAGGGCTGGGGAAAACCGGGAAACGGGAAACGGGAAACGGGAAACGGGAAGCGGGAAGCGGGAAGTGTGAAGGGGGAAGCACCGCCGGCACCCGCTTCCCTCTTCCCCCTTCCCTGGCGGTCAAGCCGAGCGCGGCTCGACCACGAACACCGGCACCGTGCTGCCGCCGCCGGCCGTGACATTGAGCAGCGCCGCAGTGGACAGCCGGGTGAGGCAGCCGTCCATGGCGGCGCCATGCAGCATGAACGGCGCCGTGTCCTGCATCCGGTCGATCAGGTGCAGCCGGCCGTCGGCCCAGGTCGGATACGGCTCCGACGGGATGACCACCCGCTCCTGCACGATACTGGGCGCCGCCAGCGCCTTCCGCACCTCCGCCTGCCATTCTTCCGCGGAGACGGTCCAGCCCAGCACGACGCCGGCGCCGCCGTAGTCGTCGTTGGGCTTGAGCACCAGCCGGTCGCGCTGCTCCACGATCCAGGGGACGAGGTCAATCCGCTCGTCCCGGTGCACGGTATGGCGCTCCTCGACCAGCCGGGTCCAGGGGACCAGGTCGGCGATCACCTGCCGCTCCCGGGCGCTGAACAGCTTCGCG
Source organism: Gemmatimonadota bacterium (assembly GCA_033763675.1). Lineage (GTDB taxonomy): Bacteria > Gemmatimonadota > Gemmatimonadetes > Gemmatimonadales > GWC2-71-9 > JADJOM01. The sequence goes on along the minus strand of JANRJZ010000166.1, from coordinate 43,593 downwards.
TTACGCTCGTCGGAGAGCACGGCGAGGCTGGCCTTCTTGTGCAGCAGCTTGCAGCGAAAGGGGTTGACCATGCAGACGGCGCGATCCCGCACCGCCCGGACGATCGGGTGCTCCATTCCCTCGCGCTCCACCAGTTCGTTGATCAGCACCCGCTTGTAGATCAGGTCCACCGGCGCACCCCCGCCGTACAGGCGGCCGCCGCGATACTCCATAGTCCGGGGGTCTACGATGACGGTCTCCAGGCCGTAGGACTCGAAGCAGGCCCGGAAGATCTCGAATTCCACCACCGTCGGGACATCGTCCCAGTCCACGATGGCAATGCGCGGCCGCTCCCACCGCCCTGAGAACTCGCGCCAGGCGTCGAGCAGCACCGACACCACCCCGGCCCGGGCCGGCAAGGGGCGGATGTCCCACTGGCGGCGGAACCGGCGCATCACCGGAATGGCCGCGAAGGCCTCGGTCAGCAGGTCGTTGAACCCGGCGCCCGCCGGGGTCTCGGCGTTGTATTCCGTGAGGCTGATCCCCCCGGTGGCCGGGTCCTCGAAGCAGTCGAGCCGGCCGTGGGGGCTCGCGCTCTGGTACCCCGGGTCGGCGAGCACCAGCGTCTCTTCCCAGTCCGCGAGGCGGAACTGGGCCCGGAGCACCGGGTCGGCCATGGCGGCCGCGTGGGCCCGGCCGAAGACCCGCATCAGGTCCTGCATCCGGCCGGCAAGGACCCGGTACCCGTCGCCGGAGAGGAACCGGGGCCGGAGCACGGTGCAGAGCGGCCGCCCGCCGAAAACCATGTTGTGGCGGCGGAGCTCCGCGTCCAGCATGGCGTGGCTCGCCTCGGCGACCTCCGGCTCGGCCAGGATCTCGTGGTACCGGGCGATCGCGTCCATCAGCGCCGGCTCTGCGCAAACAGCCCCGCCCAGCCCATCTGGTCCACCTGCCGCCGGCCCCCCTGCGCCAGGCGGATCACCATGTTCGCCATGTGGGTCACCACCCACTCGAAGTAGCGCGGGGTGAGGGAGTAGATGTCCATGTCGGGGGCGGGGTTCATGAAGTCGATCGCGCAGGGGATGCCATCCCGGATGGCGAATTCGATCGAGTTCATGTCGTAGCCCAGCGCGCGCACGATGGTCCGGCAGTCGCGGATCACCCGCTCCCGCAGGGCCGGGGCGAGGTAATCATCGTCCGGGACGTACTTGCGCCCCTTGGGGTCATAGGGCATGACCAGGATCTCCTCCTGGCCCAGGCACATGCAGCGCACGAACTGCTGGAAGTGGATGAACTCCTGCGCCACCATGGTGAGCAGCGCGGACTGGTCGTAGTTCCGCAGCAGTTCCTCGAGGGTGTGGCAGACGTAGACGTCGCGCCAGCCGCCGCCGTGCGCGTCCTTGAGGATGCAGGGGAGCCCGAGCTCCCGGACCAGCCCCTCCCAGTCAATCAGCTGCAGGTTCTTGAGGCTCTCCTCGTGGACGATCCCCTTGACGTACTCCTTGTTGGGGAGCGCGAAGGTCCTGGGGCTGGCGACGCCGAGCTTGGTGATCAGGCCCGCGCCGAAGAACTTGTCGTCGGCGGTCCACATGAAGGGGTTGTTGACCACTGCCACCCCCTCCAGCACGCACTGCTTGAGGTAGGTCCGGTAGAACGGCACCTCGTGGGAGATCCGGTCCACGATCACGTCCCAGGGACAGGGCTGGTCCATCCGGACGGCGCCGATGGAGACCATCTCCGCCACCACCCCGGCGTCCCGGCGGTTCACCTCCTCGATGAACTTGGGGGGGAAGCTCCACTCGCGGCCCACGATCAGTCCGACGCGTTTCGTCATGTGCAATCCGGTCCGTGTATCGGTGAGAATTGGCCTGCGCGGACGATACCGTCGCTACCGTCGCTACCGCCTAGTCGTGCCCCTGCAGGTACAGCCGTGCCATCCGCTCCCAGTAGGGCCAGTCGTGCGCCGAGCCGTCCCATACCCGGAGCGCGTTGCCGATCCCCTTCTGCCACAGGATGGCCGAGAAGTCGTGGTTGTTCTGGTACATCGGGTCGTCCCGGCCGATCACCAGGATGATGTCCTGCCGGCGGAAGGCGTCGAGCCGCGCGGGGTCATGCTCGTTGGGCATGAACTGCATCGGGTTGACCTGGTACACGTTGCCATCGGTGTAGCCGCCGGTCATCCGGGTGATGTCGTAGAGCCCGCTCATGCCGAGGATCCGGTGCACCGATTCGGGGTACTTGAGCCCGAAGGTGACCGCGTGGCTGGCGCCGAGGGAGGCGCCGGTGGCGATGACGAAGGGATTGGGATTGCGCCAGGCGGAGAAGGGCAGCGCCTCCTCCCGCACGTAGCGGCAGTACTGCACGTGGGTCCAGGCCCGGTGCCCCGGCGAGCAGGCCTCATTGCCCCAGTTCTCGTGGTGCGGCTGGTCGAGGCAGTACAGCTGGAGCCAGCCCTGCTCGAGGTGGTCCTCCAGCACCTGGTGCATCCGGCGGTCGGGCCACTCCGAATGGGTGCCCATGCTGGTGGGAAAGACCAGCACCCGCGCGCCGGCGTGTCCGATGACCTGCATGGTCATCTCACGCCCGAGCTGCGGGCTGTGCCAGGAGACCGTTTCGTGATGCATGTGGGGAGGACGGGATCGGGGGTTCGGGCGGAACGGGCGGTCCCCGTTCCGGACCGGGGACAATCTATCCCGAATCGGCCGTTCCTCCATGCCCCCCCTCCCCCTACCTTTCCACCCATGCCCAACAGCATCCGGCTCGTCTTCGGCGTCCACCTGCATCAGCCGGTGGGGAACTTCGACTCCGTCTTTGAACAGCACCTGGAGGAGGTATACCGCCCCTTCCTCGAGAAGGTGGACGAACGCGGCTTTCTCCCGGTGGTGCTGCACCTCTCCGGGCCACTGCTCGAGTGGCTGGAGCGGAAGGGAGGGGACTACCTCGACCTCGTGGGCCGGCTGGCGGCGGATGGCAAGGTGGAGCTGCTCTGCGCCGGGATGTACGAGCCGGTGCTCGCGGCCCTGCCCCGGCAAGACCGGGTGGAGCAGATCGGCTGGCTGCGGGATACGATCGCCCACCGGTTCGGGGTGAACGCGACCGGGCTCTGGCTCACCGAGCGGGTGTGGGAACCGGACCTCGCGGCCGACCTGGCGGACGCGGGCGTCCGCTACGCCCTGGTGGACGACCGCCACTTCCTGGTGAGCGGATTCGAGCGGGACCGCCTCCACGCGCCGTACATGACCGAGCACGACGGACGCCAGCTCGCGCTCATCCCGATCGACGAGCGGCTGCGCTACCTGATCCCGTTCCGCCCCCCCGCCGAGACCGCCACCTACCTGCGGGGCCTGGCGGCGCGGGGGCAGGCGCTCGCGGTGCTGGCGGATGATGGCGAGAAGTTCGGCGGCTGGCCGGGGACCCGGAAATGGGTGTATGAGGACGGGTGGCTCGACCAGTTCCTGAGCACCATGGCGGGGCTGGTGGACGGCGGCGAGGTCCTGCTCACCACCTGCGCGGAGGCGCTGGCCGCCGTGCCCCCGGCGGGGCTGGCCTACCTCCCCACCGCCTCCTACCGGGAGATGGAGTCCTGGTCGCTCCCCGCGGCGGCGGCCCGGCGGCTGCACGCCCTGGAACGGGAGCTGGGGGAGGAACGCCTGGCCGGCCCGGAGGGGGCGCTGGTCCGCGGCGCGCACTGGCGGAACTTCATGGTGAAGTACGTCGAGGCCAACCGGATGCACAAGAAGATGCTGGCCCTCTCCGCCCTCTGCCGCGCGGCGGGCAACCCGCACGAGGCCCGCCGCGCCGTGGGGCGGGCCCAGTGCAATGACGCCTATTGGCACGGGGTCTTCGGCGGACTCTATCTGCCGCATCTTCGGGACGCCATCTGGCGGGAGCTGGCCCGGGCCGAGCAGCTGCTCCGCGCCGGGGAGGGGCTGACCTGGGAGCTGCGGGACCTCGACGGCGATGGCCAGGCGGAGCTGTGGATCCACGACGCCACCTTCTCCGCCCTGCTCAGTCCCGCTCGGGGCGGCGTCATCGAGGAGTACACCGTGTTCGCGCACGGGATCAACTACGCCAATACCCTCACCCGGGTGCGGGAGGGCTACCACGAGCCCCCGGCCGGGCTGGAGCCGCGGGTCAGCCACCACGACGCCGGCGGCGCTCCTCGCATCGACGAGCTCGACGCCCAGATGCGCCAGAACGAATTGCCCCCGCTCGACCCGGAGCCCCGCACCCTGATCCGGGAGCGGGGCCTCGATGCCCTGCTGGACCAGGCCATGTTCGAGCGGGGAGACTACGATCCCGTCTGGTCGGTCTCCCGCGCCCGGCTGGCCATGGAAGTGGAACGGGAGGGGGCGGGCGTGGTGGCCCGGTTCCGTGCGGTCGAGGCCGGGGTGCCGGTATTCGAGAAGAGTTATCACTTCCGGAGCGGCGGGGGGATCGTCGCCGAGTACCGCTGGCACCCGGCCGCCATCGGGCCCGAGGCGCGCTTCACCGCGGAGGTGAGCTACGGCGGCCCCCTGGAGATCACCGCCGAGCCCTCCGCCGCGGCCTGGACCTATGGCATCGTCACCGTGGCCAAGTCGGAGAAGGAGCTGGAACGGACCCTGCAGGGCCGTGCGGCATGCTTCCTCTGGCCCGCCGCGACGGGCCAGGCGCGGCTGGAGCTGGTCCCGGGGGGGCGGTAGGGCGGTAGGGCGGTAGGGCGGTAGGGCGGTAGGGCGGTACGAACCTATCGCCCAATCGCCCAATCGCCCTATCGCCTAATCGCCCAATCGCCCAATCGCCCAATCGCTCTACCCGTACCGCGTCTCCGCCTCCAGCACCTCCATGGCCTGCTGGTACACCGCATCGGCCTCGGCGTGACTGTTTCCGATGGCGGTCAGACCCACCTTTCCGTACTGCGACAGCGCCCCGATCATGTGGAACAGCACCCCGGTTTCCGTCCGGTGGCTGAAACCGAGCTGGTTGTAGGTGATGAGCTCGATCGCGTCCTCGGGGAGGAGGCCGTGATAGCGCGGCGAGCGCAGGTTGTCGGTGGCCCGGTAGTACTTGTGCCGGCCGCTGACCGACCGGTAGAGGGCAGTCTCCGGCTCCACCCCGCCGCCGCACAGGAAGCGCAGCGCCAGGAACGGATGGGTGGTCCCGCCGAGCCGCAGGTTGATCTCGATCGCGAAGAGCTGCCACGGCATCCCCGGCGCCTCCCGCCGCGCCATGAAGTCCACGCCGTAGCGACTCACGACCCCCCGTGCCGCGAGCGCGCGGCCCACCGCCGCCCCCGCCTCCTGCACCGCCAGGCGGTAGTCATCCGCCGCCGGGAAGCGGCAGCCCAGAAAGACCTGCCCCGTCTCCGGATCCAGGATCTGGTCATGCGTGGAGAGCGGGAGCACCTCGCCCTCGGGGCCGGTCCGGAGCTGGGCACTGGGTGATCGGGTCTCCCCGCCCTCGATGAACTCCTCGACGACCCCCCCCATCTCCGAGAGCTTCACGAAGAACCGCTCCCGTCGCTCCCCGGGCGCCACGAAGCGGATCCGGCGGAAGGCTCGCTCCAGAGAGAGCCGGTCTTCCGCCAGCGGATACCGCAGCAGCGCATTCCCTTCCCCGGAAAACCCCTCGTTCAGCTTGATGACCGCGTGGCGGAGCCCGGGCCGGGCGCGGCGGAGGTGGTAGAGGGCGTCCAGGACGTCCCGCTCGCTGCCCAGGTCCTCGAAGCCGTACGGCGCGGGGACCCCGGCATCGCGGAACAGCTTCCGCCCCCCCGACTTGTTGCCGAGCGGCGCCAGCGCGGGATCCACGCCGTTGAGCGGGATCCCGAGCAGCACTGCGAGCTTCCGCTCCAGCGCGGTGGCCGTGAACACCGAGAGATACGCGCAGGCGGGGTCGGGGATGGCGGCCCGGATCCGCTCGATGAGCCGGGGCCGCTCCAGGATCTTCTCGGTGAGGCAACGCGGGGAGCAGTCGTACGCCGAGAGCATCGTGAGCCGGGCGCGCGCGTGGCTGGCCGGGATCCCGAGGAGCAGGTTGAGCAGGTAGTCCAGGATCATCGGGTGGATCGGCTGGCTGGTCACGTACACCACGCGGGACCGCGGGTTGCGGAGCCGGATGAGCATGAAGAGAAGCCGCTCTTCGTAGTGGATGGCCCCCTCGAGGTGGGCCAGCTCCCGCTGGTCCAGGGTCAGGGAGGGGACCACCACCGTGGTGCAGGGGGCGTCCTCGTCGTGGGCCAGCAGCCGCCAGACCTCGCGCAGCCGCGGCTTGAGCCGTTCGAAGCGGGCGAGTTCCTCCTCGAGCGTGAGCTGGCTGGCGAACGGCGGATGAGGGATCACGGCCGCCCCCGGGGGGAGAAGGGATCGGGGTGACCCGCGGCCCGGACGACCGGTTGGCCGGCCCGTCCGCCACGGGTCACCCCTACCCTACGGCACCGCCCCGCCGGTCAGCGTGAGGCGCGAATGAAGAGGGCTTCAGGGCCGCCCTACGGGGTGAACTGCTCCTGCTTCGGCTCCACCCGCATGATCCAGAGGCCGGTGTTGATGTCCGGGACGTACATGATCCCCTGCTTCACCACCACGCCCCAGGCAAAGGGGGAGCGGGCCCGGGCGCCCATGGAATCGGCGGTCCAGATCCAGCTGATCTCGCGCCCCTGGCGCAGCAGGTCGCCCTTGAGTTCGCCCGAGATGTCGAGGACCCGGGCGCCGCCATGGTAGTTGCCGAGGTAGAGCGTGTCGCCTTCGACCCACACGTTGTGCACCCCGCCGTCGGTGGGCTCGTACCACGCCACCTTCTTCGGGTGGGCGATGTCGGAGACGTCAATGACGTGCAGCTTGCCCCAAGTCAGGTCGTTGCCGTCTTCGAGCCCGCGGGCGGCGCGGGCGGCGTAGACCTCGTCCCCGACGAAGACGTACTTCCCGGCGCGCCACGCGGTGTGGGTCCCCCGGGCGCCCAGCCCGTAGAGCTGGTCGATCCGGGCGTACTCCTCGTTGAGGTCATACTTGAACTGCGACACGAACACCGGCTTCGCCGGGCTCCCGCCCTTGATCCCGTTCCCCACGTCCAGGATGATGAGCCCGTCGTTCCAGTAGGAGAGGTACGCCAACCCGTCCTGCACGGCGATATCGTGCACGTAGCGCCCCACCTCGGTCTGCTCCGTCTGCCACCGGGCCACTTCCTTCGGCTTGTAGGGGTCCCGGATGTCGATCACCCGCATCGAGCCGGTGGCATCGTCGGTGATGTAGGCGTGGCCCTGGTAGACGTAGCTCGAGTGCACGCCGCCGGTCACCGTCTCGGTGTAGTCGGCGATCACCTTTGGGTGGCAGGGGTCGCTGGCCTCGAAGATCTTGAGGCCGTTCCTGCGGTTGCTCGCCCCCTCGCGGGAGAAGACCCCGTACTTCCCGTCCTCGGTGGTCATGATGTCGTTGACGATCTGCGCGTCCACCATCATCGAGTCCACGATCTTCGGGGCGCGGGGGTTCTCCACGTTGATCACGTACACCCGGTCGGCGATGGTGGACATGTACGCGCACGTGCCGCTCGGGTGCACCCAGATCTCGGCGCCGCGGAACTGGAGCGGCACCCGGCCCAGCACCTCCATGCCGCGGGTCACGCGCCGGAGGGAGACCGTGACGACGGCATCGGCGGTGAAGTTCCCCGCGGTGGCGGTCACGGTGTAGCGGCCCGGCCGCTCTGCCACGAACGCGCCGGCATCATCGATGGTGGCCACACCCTCACCCCCCGCCACCGACCAGCGCACCGCGAAGCCGCTGACGTCTCGGCCGGTGGCGCTCCGCCCGGTCGCCCGGAACCGGATCACGTCGCCGGTACGGGCCTGGGAGCTTCCCGGCTCCACCTCCAGCCTCGAGAGCGCGGCCGGGATCACCTGTACCGCCAGCGCCGCGCTGGCGGTCCCCGCCCGGCCGGTCAGGGTGGCGCGGCCGGGGGCCACGGCGCGGAGCCGGCCGTCGGCGGTCACCTGCGCCACCCGGCTGTTGCTGGAGGTCCAGGTCACCGGGTCGTCCCGCCGGTCGTTCTCCGCGCTGTAGGCGGTGGCGGACAAGGTCAGGCGGCTCCCAACCAGCAGCGGCCCGGCCAGGGCCGGCACGGCCACCCGGACCGGACCGCCCGGCAGCACCCGCACCCGGGCGAACCCGAATACCGGCCGGGGCATCCCGGCCACGGAGGCCGCGGCGGTGACCTGGATGTAGCCCTGGTAGCCGCCGGTCACGACGCCCATGGAGTCCACATTGCCCTCGCCGTCCCCGAACCACTGGATCCGGGCCCCGGACACCACCTGGCCGGCGCCGTCCAGTGCCCGGGCGGACAACTGCAGCGTCTGGCCCACGGTCACTTCGGGGGTCGCGGGGGTCACTTCCACGCGGGCGATCGGGGTCTGGGCCGGGGCCTGGATCAGGGCAAGGAGAAGCGTGAGCATGGGGGACATCCCACCTGGCGGGTCGAGGGGTCGAGGGGTTGCGGGCGACATCGCGGAGAATCAGGAAACGCTACGCCCGGAATGTAGCGCCGGATTCACCCCGACGCCGTCGCGCCGGCCGGAAACGTGCCCCGTCACCACCGCTTTCCCCCCGGGGCGCGTGGCTTATCTTTCCGCCCCATGGCCACGACCCTCCCCGCCCAGGTCACGCTGGGCCTGGTGCAGATGCGCATGACCGCGGACCCGGAGGCGAACTTCGCCGCCGCCGTCGCCCGCGTCCGCGACGCCGCCCGGCGCGGCGCGCAGGTGATCTGCCTGCCGGAGCTGTTCCGGAGCTACTACTTCTGCCAGACGGAGGACCACGAGTTCTTCAAGCTGGCGGAGCCGGTCCCGGGCCCCAGCACCGAGCGGCTCGCGGCCCTCGCCGGCGAGCTGGGCGTGGTGATCATCGCCTCGCTGTTCGAGAAGCGGGCCGAGGGGTTGTATCACAACACCACCGCGGTGCTGGACGCCGACGGGCGCTACCTCGGCAAGTACCGCAAGATGCACATCCCCGACGACCCGAATTACTACGAGAAGTTCTACTTCACCCCCGGTGACCTCGGCTTCCGCTCCTGGGACACGAAGTTCGCGAAGGCGGGAGTGCTGATCTGCTGGGACCAGTGGTACCCGGAGGCGGCGCGGCTCACCGCACTCAGCGGCGCCCAGATGCTTTTCTACCCGACCGCCATCGGGTGGCTGGTGCCGGAGAAGGCGGAATTCGGTGCCAGCCAGCAGCAGTCGTGGGAGACGATCCAGCGCAGCCACGCGATCGCCAACGGGGTGTACGTCGCCGCGGTGAACCGGGTGGGGCTGGAGCCGGGCCCCAACCAGGGGATCGAGTTCTGGGGCGGCAGCTTCGTCTGCGCCCCCAACGGCGAGATCCTCGCGAAGGCGGGCACCGGCGAGGAGACGCTGATCGTCCCGATCGACACCCGGAAGGTGGACTTCGCCCGCACCCACTGGCCCTTCCTCCGCGACCGCCGGGTCGAGTCCTACGGCGACCTCACCCGCCGCTACATCGACTGACCCCAGGGAGGCGCGGCGGGCCAGGCGGCCCGTGCGTCCCCCGGCTTCGAGACCATGACCCGATCTTCCCTTGCCGCCCAGGGGTTCCGGATGCCGGCTGAATGGGCCCCGCACCGCGGGACCTGGCTCAGCTGGCCCCACCGGGAGTCCTCCTGGCCCGGGCGCTTCGCCCCGGTCCCCGCCGTGTTCGTCGAGATCGTCCGCCACCTCCTGCCCCAGGAGGAGGTGCACATCAACGTGACCGACCCGGAGATGGAGGCGTCGGTGCGGGGGCTGCTCACGGCCGGCGGGGTGACGGGCCGGGTGCAGTTCCATCACAATCCCACCAACGACGCCTGGTGCCGGGATCACGGTCCCATCTTCGTGCAGCGGGAGACCGCCTCCGGCCGCCGCGAAGAGGTGATCGTGGACTGGGGCTTCAACGCCTGGGGCGGCAAGTACCCTCCGTTCGACCGCGATGACGTCGTGCCCACCCGCATCGCCAGCCGGTTCGGGATCAGGGTGGTGTGCCCCGGCATCGTGATGGAGGGGGGCAGCATCGACGTCAACGGGCGGGGCACCCTGCTCACGACCGAGAGCTGCCTCCTCAATCCCAACCGGAACCCCGGCCTCACCCGGGAACAGATCGAGGGGTATCTCCGCGACTACCTCGGGGTCACCAAGATCCTGTGGCTGGGCGACGGCATCGAGGGGGACGACACCGACGGCCACGTGGACGACCTGACCCGCTTCGTGGACGAGTCGAGCGTGGTCACCGTGGTGGAAGAGGATCCCCGCGACCCCAACTACGCGCCGCTCCGGGAGAACCTCGAGCGGCTGCGCCGGATGAGCGACCAGGACGGCCGCCCGCTCCGGGTCCTGACCCTCCCCATGCCGCCCGCGATGTACCAGGACGACCAGCGGCTGCCGGCGAGCTACGCGAACTTCTACATCGCCAACGGGGTGGTCCTGGTGCCGGCCTATCATCCGCCGACCGACGCGATCGCGCGGGAGACCCTGGCCCGCTGCTTCCCCGGACGCGACATCCGGATGGTGGACTCCCGCGACCTGGTGTGGGGCCTGGGCAGCTTCCATTGCGTCACCCAGCAGTGGCCGGCGCTCACCCCGTGACGCCGCCGGTCTTTTCGGAGGAATGGGCGATGGCCTGCGGGGCGGCGCTCAACCAGAACGCCGCCTACCGGGAGGCCGCCCGCAGCTGGGAGGGAGCGGTGCTGCTGCGGTTGACCCCGGCGGGCGGACCCGAAGACGCCCGGCTGGTCTACTTCGACCTCTGGCATGGGGAGTGCCGGGCGGCGCGGGCCGCCACCCCCGCGGACGAGGCGCTGGCGCGTTACACCATGAGCGGAACGGCGGCGGCCTGGCAGCAGGTCCTGACCGGCGGGATCGCCCCGCTGATGGCCCTGATGACCGGCCGGATCCGGCTCACCAAGGGAGCGCTGGCGGAACTGCTGCCGCATGTGCACGCCGCCAAGGAGCTGGTGCTCACGTTCGCGGCGGTGCCCGCCACCTACCCCGACTGAGCCCCACCGCCCCACCCAATGCAACCGGGGCCGCATCGCTGCGGCCCCGGCGCGTACGGCGGAAGGGGAACGGCGAGCCGCCTACTTGAGGAACAGCATCTCGCGGTAGCTCGGCAGGGGCCAGAGATCCGCCGCCACGTGGGCCTCGAGCGCATCGGCAAAGGTGCGCACCTCGGCCATGGCCGGCTTGACCTTGTCCCGGATCCAGGTGGCGTGGCGAGCCGGGTCGTCGTCGTGGTGGCCAGCGACCTTTTCCAGCGTGGCCAGCGACTCCTGCAGCCGGGAGACGAGGTTCACGAACTCGCCCAGCGAGGCCACGGTGTCGTTGCACTTGACCCCGGCCCCCTCGGTGGCCGTCACCGCCTCCGCGATCCGCCGCTGGTAGGCCAGCGCCGCCGGCAGGATCTGGGTCCGGCCGATCGTGACCATGGTCTCGGCTTCGATGGCCAGTTCCTTGTTGTACTTCTCGTAGGCGATCAGCAGCCGGCTATCGTACTCCGACTTGTTGAGCACGCCGTACTTCCGGAACAGGTCGCTGTACTTCCGCGTCTTCAGGGCGGCCAGGGCATCCACCGTGTCCCGCAGGTGCGGCAGCCCGCGCCGCTCGGCCTCCTCGTGCCAGGCCTGGGAGTAGCCGTCCCCGCCGAAGATCACCCGCTTGTGCTGCTTCACCAGCTTCTTGAGCAGGGCCATCGCCGCGGCCTGCACCCGGGCGGGCGTCGGGGTCTTGCCCACCGCCCGCTCCAGTTCGGTGGCCACCACGTCCAGCGACTCCGCCACAATGGTGTTGAGCACCGTGTTGGGGAAGGCGATGGACTGGCTCGAGCCCACCGCGCGGAACTCGAACTTGTTGCCGGTGAAGGCGAAGGGGCTGGTGCGGTTGCGGTCCCCGGAATGGCGCGGCAGCATGGGCAGGGTGCTGGCGCCGAGGTCGATCGTGCCGCCCTTCAGGGTGCGCTTGAGCTGGCCCTTCTCCACCTGGTCCAGGATGTCCTGCAGCATGTCGCCGAGGAAGATGGAGATGATCGCCGGCGGGGCCTCGTTGGCGCCGAGCCGGTGATCGTTGGCCGCCGAGGCGATCGAGCCGCGCAGCAGCTCGGCATGGAGATCCACCGCCCGGATCACGGAACAGAGGAACACCAGGAACTGCAGGTTGGTGTGGGTGTCGTCCTGCGGGTCCAGCAGGTTGTGGCCCTTGTCGGTGGCCATCGACCAGTTGTTGTGCTTGCCCGAGCCGTTCACGCCGGCGAAGGGCTTCTCGTGCAGGATGGCAGCCAGGCCGTGGCGCGGCGCCACCCGGCGCAGCGTCTCCATGGTCAGCATCTGGTGGTCGCTGCCGAGCTGGCTCATCTCGAAAATCGGCGCGATCTCGTACTGCGACGGGGCCACCTCGTTATGCCGGGTCTTGACCGGCACGCCGAGGGCCCACAACTCCCGCTCCACCTCCGCCATGCAGGCGAGTACCCGGGCCGGGATGGTCCCGAAGTACTGGTCCTCGAGCTGCTGCCCCTTCGGCGGCTTGGCGCCGAAGAGGGTCCGGTTGCAGATCACCAGGTCCGGCCGCTTCCAGTACAGCTCCCGGTCGATCAGGAAGTACTCCTGCTCCGGGCCCACGGTGGTGAACACCCGGGTGGCGCCGTGGCTGGTGCCGAAGATGTTGAGAATGCGGAGGGCCTGCTGCGACAGCGCTTCCATGGAGCGGAGCAGCGGGATCTTGGTGTCCAGCGCCTCGCCGGTCCAGGAGACGAACGCGGTCGGGATGACGAGGGTGACGGTGCCGGTGCCGCGGACGAGGAACGCCGGGCTGGTTACGTCCCAGGCGGTGTAGCCGCGGGCTTCGAAGGTCGCGCGGAGGCCGCCCGACGGGAAGCTGGAAGCGTCCGGCTCGCCCTGGACCAGTTCATCGCCGGAGAAATTGAAGATCACCCCACCCTGCCCGTCGGGGGAGATCATGCTGTCATGCTTCTCGGCCGTGAGGCCGGTGAGCGGCTGGAACCAGTGCGTGTAGTGAGTGGCCCCGTTCTCGATCGCCCAGTCCTTCATGGCGTTCGCGACCACATCCGCGACGCCATGGTCGAGCGGCGCGCCCTGGTCGATCGTCTTGATCAGGCGCTTGAAGACGTCCTTGGGGAGCCGCTGACGCATCACCGCACGGGAGAAGACGTCGCGGCTGTACAATGCGTCCACGGGTTCGAGCTGGCCGCTCGTTGCAGGGGTGGTCACCGGGGGAGCCCTCAGGCAAAGGTGTCGCGCACGGGGGCGCGGACTGGCGGCGGGGAAGATAACCAGCGGAACCGAGGGAACAAGCGGAGCGCAGGACCCCTCCGGCCCCCTACGGCCGGGCCGGTTGGAGCAGGCCTCCGCGGGCCACGCCGACGGTCGCCTGGAGCGTCGGGACGTCTCCCGCGGCGTCGAAGGCCACCGTTCCCACCACCCCCTCATAGGGGGCCCGAACTCCCCCGATCTCCGCCAGGCCCCCCCGGACCCGCTCCCGCGCGGGTCCCTCCCGCTCCAGCACCTGGGCCAGCAGGTGCACCGCGTCGTAGGTCGCCGCCGCGCCCTGGTCGGGCGGCCCCGCCTCGGGGAAGGCCCGCCGGTATGCCGTCACGAAGGCCCGGTTCCGGAGATGCGGGGCGCCGATGACGTACCCCGAAACGATGAAGGTGCCCTCCATGGTCACCGGCTCGGTCCGTTCCGCCCCGACCATTCCGTCTCCGGCCAGGATAGGCAGCCTGAGCCCGGCGGCCCGGATCTGGGCCACGACCCGAAGCCCCTCCGCCTGGTTGGCCGCGAGGACGATGGCATCCACCCGCCGTTGCCGCACCATCCGCGCGAGGTACGGTCGGACATCGGGATCCTCGGCCAGGAACGGATCGGCCTCCTCCACCTTTCCGCCCAGCCGCAGGAACTCGGCGGTAAACGTCTGGCGGAAGCCCCGGCCGTATTCGTCATTGACGTAGAGCAGCGCCACCCGACCGAGCCCGCGTTCCAGCGCGAAGCTCGCGAGCGCCGCCCCATAGGCCAGGTCGCTGGGGCAGAGCCGGAAGGTGTAGTCGCCGGCGCCGGACAGGAGCGGGGAGGATGCCGAAGGGGACAGCTGCACCACCGGCTCCCGGCCGCCGTTGTACACCGGCGCCGCGGCGAGGGTCAGCCCGGAGTAGGCCCCGCCGATGACCGCCGAGACGTCCGAGGCGTAGAGGCCCGCCGCGACACCGACCGCGGAATCGCTGTCGCCGAAATCGTCGCGCTCGACCAGTTCCAGGGTCCGGCCGCCGATGCCCCCGGCGGCATTGATCTCACGGGCGGCCAGCCGCGCCCCGAGCACCATGGGCATGACCCCCGGCTCCGAGAGGGATAACGCCACGCCAAGGCGGACCGGCCCGGTCTCCTCCCGGCAGGAGGAAGCCGCCAGGAGGGCGCACGCGACCTCGGCGCCCCGGACCCATCGCGGGGAGAGCCTCATTGCTGTCCTGCTTCGACGGAAGTGTTAGCTGACCAGTCGCATAATAATGCAGCCCGGCGCGGAGCACCCGCCGGGCCGGCCGCCCGGCTCCTGGCAGGGTCGGCCACCCCTAGCGGGGCCCGCAGGCGCCGGGAACCGGCGGCGCGTGCGCGCCCGCCCAGTCCTCGGGGGCGAGACCCAGACAGGTGAGCAGGGTGGCCGCGATGCTGGCCTGGGTCGCGGAGAGGCCGGGCACCTCCCCGCGGTCCGGCGTCCGCGGGCCGATCACCGCGAGCCACATGGATTCGGAGCCCGGTACCCCCTGGCCATGATCGGTCCAGTCCCGTGGGGTGTGGCCGCGCCCATGGTCCGTGGTAAGGATCAGGGTGGTGCGCCCCCGATAGGCCGGGAGCGATTCCACCGTGCGCCACAGCTCCGCCAGGAAGCCATCGAGTGCGTGCAGGGCATCGAGCACGCGGTCGTAGCGCCGGGCGTGGGCAAGGTCGTCGGTGTCGTTGAAGGCGAAGTACAGCACCCGCGGGTCATGCTGGCGAAGCCAGGCCAGTCCCAGGGCGCCGGTGAACGCGTCGAGCCGGCTACCCTCCCACAGGGCCAGGGCGCGACGCTCCAGCTCCGCCAGCCGCTCCATTTCCGGCGTGCGGAGGGCCGCGGGGAGGGTGTCGTACCCGGCATTCACCAGCACGGCGCCCTCCCGGCTGGCGGCATAGTGCCGGAAGTTCTCCCACGAGCCGAACAGCGCCACCCGGTGCGCCGGAAGCCGCAGCCGCTCGCGCACGTACTCGAGGACGGTCTGGTGGGGATAGCGAACGGGGTCATTGGACGTCACGTCGGGCCGGGCCCGCCCGGTGAGGAGCTCCTGATACCCCGGGGCGGAGAACCCGTGGGTGTTGGTGATCCGCACACCGCCACCACCGGCGGGGTTCCCCAGGACCATGCCGTGCGGCGCGAGCGAATCCCAGAAGAACGGCATGACCGCCCGGCGGCGGGCCTCCGGCGTGTCGCGCCAGTAGTCCCGCCGCAGGCGCTCCAGGTCGTAGATCCCGCTGTCCTCCTCCCGGGCGCTCACCACCGTGTCCAGGCCGCCGAAGAACTCCTCGACCCGGACCCCATCGAAAGTGACGAGGATGACGCGGTCCCCGGAATCGCCTTGGGCAGCCAGCAGGGAAGGACAGAGCATCGCGAGAGCGAGGGTCAGGGGGCGGGTCATCGGGAGTCGGCGGAAAAGGGGGGGGGAGAATGTAGCCCGGGCCGTGCGGGTTGGGAGCGCCGTCGTCGGGCTTTGACAAATCTGGCGAAAATGTGAAGGACGCCAGCCCGGCTGGCGGGGGTCTCCGTCGCTACCGTTTCCCGGGTCTACAACGACAGTCATCTCGTCCGCGAGGATACCCGCGCGCGGGTGCGGCAGGTGGTCCAGCAGCTGGGCTACAGCCCGCACGGTGCCGCCCGCAGCCTGATCACCAGCCGCACCCATACCACTCGCCGCCGAGCAACAGCGGCTACGACAGCCTGGGCATCGCGAACTTCGACGGCGCCCATGCCATGGTCCGGCACCTCGCGGGGCTCGGACACCGGCGGATCGCGATCATCCGGGGTGCGGGGCAGAACTTCGACGCCGCCGAACGGCTGCGCGGCTACCGGGCGGCCGTGGCCGAGTTCGGCCTCGAGGCCGACGCGCCCAGGCCCGCGGTGGCCGACGGGCAGGTGGTCATCCTGGGGCTCCGCCCCGAGGCGCTGCTGCTCCGGGGGAAGGGTCAGGGCGCCTTCACCGCCCGGGTGGAGGAAGTCGTGCCGCTCGGCAGCGAGACCCTGCTCACGCTGGATGCGGCCAGGGTGGCGCTCACCGTGCGGATTGACGGCCTGGTTGTGGTCAGCCGGGGGGAGGCGATGGAATTCGCCGTGCCGGCGAGTGGCTGGCACTGGTTTGACGGTACTAGCGAGACTCGCCTGACCTGAGGCGGGCGATCAGGCATAGGCGGGATAGGAGCCATCGTACATGCTCGCCGCCACGGCCTGGGCAAGATCGGCCGGCCGCGGCACGGTCGCGAGTCCGTCCGCATAGGCCACCTCCGCCACCGCCGCCGCGATCGTGGCGGAGACCGCGCGAATCTCCCGCAGCGGTGGGAACAGGCGCCCGTCCGCCAGCTCCGTTTCCTGCACCGCCCCGGCCAGGGTGCGCGCGGCGGCGTGGAACATCGCGTCCGTCACCCGCCGTGCTCCCGACACGATCACGCCCAGCCCGACCCCGGGAAAGATGTAGGCGTTGTTCCCCTGCCCCGGGATGAATCGCCGTCCCCCCCACTCGACCGGGCCGAAGGGACTGCCGGTGGCCACGATGGCTTGGCCTTCCGACCATGCGTATGCCTGCTCCGCCGTGCACTCGGCCTTGCTGGTGGGGTTGGAAAGCGGAAAGATGATCGGGCGCGGATTGGCTCGCGCCATGGCCCGGATGACGGTCTCGCTGAAGGCCCCCGCCGCCCCCGATACGCCGATCAGCGCGGTCGGGCGGAGCGCCTCGACCGCGCCGGTGAGGTCGGAGACCGGGGCGTGGGGATGGGCCCAGCGCCGGCGAAACTCGGGAAGCCCCGGCCGGTCCGCGGTCAGCAGCCCGTGCTCATCCACCAGCCAGCAGCGGGCGCGCGCCTCCGTCTCCGGCAGTCCGTCGCGGATCATCGCCGCCGTCACCAGCTGGGCGATTCCGGTGGCCGCCGCCCCGGCCCCGAGAAACAGCACGCGCTGCTCCACCAGCGGCTGGCCTGTCACCCGGCCAGCGGAGAGCAGGCCCGCGAGCACCACGCCGGCGGTCCCCTGAATGTCATCGTTGAAGCAGCAGGCGCGGGCGCGGTACCTGGCCAGCAGCCGGACCGCGTTGTCGGTGGCAAAGTCCTCGAACTGGATGACCGCGCGAGGAAACACCTCCGACACCGCCACCATGAACTCTTCCAGCAGCTCGTCATAGGCCGGGCCGCGGAGCCGGGGCTGGTGCAACCCGAGGTACAGGGGATCGTCCAGCAGGTCGGCGCGGTCGGTGCCGACATCAATGGCCACGGGCAGGCACCGGGCGGGATCGACCCCGGCGCAGGCGGTGTAGAGTGCGAGCTTGCCGATCGGGATGCCCATGCCATTGGCGCCGAGGTCGCCGAGGCCGAGGATCCGCTCGCCGTCGGTCACCACGAGCATCGCGACGTCGGGCTCCGGCCAGTGCCCCAGCAGGGTCCGCACCCGGCCGCGGTCACGCGCGGTCACATACAGCCCGCGGGGGCGGCGGAAGATGTGCCCGAATCGGACGCACGCCTCGCCCACCGTCGGGGTATAAATGACCGGCATCATCTCCTCGATGTGCTCCATCAGCACCTGGTAGAACAGGTGCTCGTTCCGGTCCTGGAGGCTGGTGAGGTAGATGTACTGCTCGAGCGGGGTCGGCTTGCGGCGGAAGTTCTCGAGAATCCGCTCCTTCTGGTCCGCCAGGTTGGTCACCCGGGGCGGGAGCAGGCCCCGGAGACCGAGGCGGTCGCGCTCCTCCTCGGTAAACCCCGTGCCCTTGTTGAGCCGTGGATCGTGCAGGTAGTCGAGCGGTGAGCGGGCCTGAGTCATGGCGGGAAGTGGCGGGAGGTGCAGCGTGCGAACGATGGTGAAAGGTAACAGCCCCTGCGGGCCGCCGCGCCGCCCACGCGCCGGCTTGGTGGATGCCTGGAAGAGGAGGCGATACCGGGTCTCGAGCGGGCGCATGCGCCAGGAGTCGCGCTGCGATGACTGCTGCGCCCCGATCAGCCGCTGGTGCAGGCCACCGGGATGTCGATCCCGGATGGAAAAGGCTGAGCGACCAGCCGTCGCCGCGAACCCTCCCCGCCGGCGGCCTCGAGTTGAGGGTTTGGTCATCCGGTTCGCCCAGCGGCCCCGAGGACGTGTCGATAGTTCCTGCTAAACCTCCCATTGTCAGCGACTTACCGGGTGCACACCGGCCGCGCCAGCCACGCTGAACGCAGCCCAGTCGTCGGGCGAAACGCAGGGCGCAGGCGCGTGGAACATTCCGCCGGACGGGTGGTAGGAAGGCTGCACGGATCGACGCCGTCAACCCATCCTTCGCCGCCAGTGCCGGGAGCTTCGTCGGGCCGCCCGGGACTGCTCTTGCTGATTGTCACCCCATGACCATTGTCGTTGCCCCGCACGTGCCGGCCGTCCCTAACGCCTCCGGCCGCCGCCGGACACATGTCCTCGTTATCGGCGCCGGGATCGGCGGGCTGGCCAGCGCGGTCCGGCTGGCGCAGGCCGGCTACCGGGTGACACTCGCCGAACGGCATGACGTCCCCGGCGGCCGCGCCGGCGTCTGGCGCTCGGAAGGCTTCACCTTCGACACCGGCCCGTCCCTGGTGATGATGCTGGAGTGCTGGCACGATCTCTTCCGCACGGCGGGACGCCGCCTCGAGGACTACGTCTCTTTGGTGCAGTGCGACCCGGCGTACCGGCTGCACTTCACCGACGGCAGCACCTTCGAGATGACCAGCTCCATGAACCGGCTGGTGGACAACGTCGAGCGGCTCGAGCCCGGCGCCGGCGCGCGGGTCTCCGAGTGGCTGGCCGAGACCGGCAAGCTGTATCACGGAGGACTGCGGTTCATCCGGCGCAACATGCACAACCCGCTGGCCATGATGGACATCCGTGCCCTCGGGCCGGGCGCCGGCGCCACCGCGCTCGGCGATCTGCAGCGCCTGGCCCGGCGCCACTTCCGCGACGAGCGGCTGCAGCAGGCGATCACCTTCCAGACGCTCTATCTCGGCATCTCCCCCTACCGCTCTCCCGGGGTGTACGGCCTGTTGGCGCACGCGGAGATGGCCGGAGGGATCCACTACCCGATGGGGGGGATGCACCAGCTCCCGCGGGCCCTCGAGCGGCTGGGCGGTGAGCTGGGGGTCGAGTACCTCTACGACACCGAGATCACCGGGCTGGAACGGGATGCGGGCCGGATCATCGCGGCGCGCACCTCGGACGGCCGGCGCCTGACGGCGGATCTCTTCGTCGCCAACAGCGACTTGCCCTGGACCTACCAGGCCCTGCTGGGGGAGAAGACCCCCACCCTGCTGGCCCCGTCGTTCGGCTGCTCGGTGGTCCTGCTCTATCTCGGCGTGAACCGCCAGTATCCCCAGGTGCTGCACCACAACCTCGCGGTGACCAGCGACCTGCGGGAGAGCTGCGAGGCGCTGTTCCAGCGGCGCGAGATGCCGGACGAGCCGCCCTTCTACCTGGTGGCCTCCACCCGGACCGATCCCGGACAGGCACCTCCCGGCTGCGAAAACCTGTTCGTGCTGGCGCTGGCGCCCAGCCAGGACCCCCGGCGGCCGCTCGACTGGAGCACGCTGGGCCCGCAGGTGGAGGCGAGGACCATCGAGCGGCTGGAGCGGTTCGGGCTCACCAACCTCCGGCGCCACATCGTCACCCGCAACCTGGTCACCCCCGACACCTTCACCCGGCGATACGGCAACCTGCGCGGCGAGGCCTTCGGTCTCGACCACGGACTGAGCCAGATCGGGTACTTCCGGCCCCACAACCGGCACCGGCGCCACAAGAACCTCTACTTCGTGGGGCAGAGCACCCACCCCGGATGTGGCCTCCCCATGGTGCTGATCTCCGCCGAGTGTCTCGCGGAACGGGTGCGCCGGGACGTCCCGGCCTGACGCTGCGAGTGTGGCGACGGGTGCCAGAGGAGGGGTCTGGCGGCTCAGCCCAGCGGCAGGTCGAGCGTCACGCGCAGCCCGCCCTGCGGGCTCCGGTCGGCGGTGGCGCGGCCCCCATGCGCCACCGCGATGGTGCGCACCAGGGTGAGGCCGAGGCCGGCCCCCCCGCGGGGGCGGGCGGGATCGGGCCGGAAGAAGGGCTCGAAGAGCTGCGCCATCTGACCCTCCGGCACCCCGCTCCCCGCGTCTTCCACCACCAGCCCCACCCGCTCCGGTTCCGGCACCAGTCGGACCCAGATCCTGGTCCCGGGCGGGGTATAGCGCAGCGCATTCTCCACCAGCTGGTCGAGCGCCAGTGCCACCAGCCGGGCGTCCACCGTGGCCAGGACCGGCTCCGTGCCCGTCACCGGGATGACGCGTGGTGCCGACGGGGGATGGGTGGTCGTGAAGCGCCGCACCCGCTCCCGCACCAGCAGCGCCAGGTCGACCGGGGCGCGCTCTATCTCGGCTCCCACCGATTCCAGCCGCGCCAGCGTGATCAGGGCGTCGCCCATCAGGGCGAGGTGATCCACCTCCTCCAGCACGCTCGCCAGCAGGGTCTCATACTCCGCCGGCGAGCGCCCCGCCCGCAGCGCGACCTCCAGCTCTCCCCGCATCGCGGTGATCGGGGTCCGGAGGTCGTGTCCGACGTCGGAGATGATGCGGCGCTGGTGCTGGAGCGCCGCGTCCAGCCGCGCCAGCAAACCGTTGAGGGTGGCGAGGAGGTCCTGCAGTTCCGCCACGTCGGCGTGGACAGTGATCTGGCGAGCGCCACACCCGGTGGGCATGATGGCCCGGGCCTGCGCCGCGATCTCCCGGACCGGCTCCAGCGAGGCGCGCGTGAGCCACCACGCCCCGGCTCCGGTGAGCCCCGCCCCGGTCACCGCGATGGCCAGCAGCCGCAGCAGCAGCCCGTCATGGGGGCCGGGGAACGCCCCCTCGGCGGCGAAATCCACGATCAGGGCCATCGCCACCAGCGCCACCAGCATGGTGAGGCCGTAGCGCAGCGCCAGCGTGCGTTGCAGGGAGTACATGGGGGATCCACGCGCCCCGTGGCGCGGGCGGGTCAGGCGGTGAGCCGACGCTCGGAGAGCAGGGCCGAAATGCGATCCAGCAGGTCCGCGAAGCGGAACGGCTTGGTCATGAAGGCGTTGGCGCCGGCCTGAATGGCGGCGTGCACGTCCCGGGGGTCGTCGAGGGCGGTCAGCATCAGGATCGGGGTGTGCACCCGTTCCGCCCGCAGCGCGGCCACGACCTCCAGGCCGGAGCGGCCGGGCAGCATGAAATCCAGCAGGATGAGATCAAAGCCCCCGGCGCGGGCGCGGCTGAGGCCGTCCACGCCGTCGCGGGCAATGACCACATCGTATCCCTCCTCCAGGAACCCCTGTTCCAGGAAGCCGGCGACCTTGCGGTCGTCTTCCACTACCAGTAGGCGCATGGAACCAAGGTTAAGGGGCGCTCATGAAGCGAGTGTGAAGGGGCTCGTGGAGCGGTCTTTACTCTTCCCACTTGGGGGGCTGCCCTTCTTGCTGTCGACCTTGGGGGAATGGGGACTAATTCGGCCGGGAACCAGCCCCTGGCCATCCGTCCTCCCCCCAGCCGCCCTTGGCCTCCACGCCGTCCCCGGCCACATTCCCCGAAGTCGTCCCACCCCCATGAGCCATCCGGAGCCCAGTTGAGCGGTTGGGAAGAGCAGATCGGCCGGGCGTTGCGGGTGTTCAGCCTGGACAGCCTGCGGAAGAAGATCCTGGTGCTGGCAGTCGGGGCGGCCCTCCTCCCCTCCCTGCTGACCGCCATCATCTATTACGCCCAGAGCCAGCGCGCCGTCACCGCCCGGCTCACCGCAGACCTCAACGGCGCCAGCATGCAGGCAGCCCGCACCCTCGACCTCTGGCTCAAGGAGCGGGTGCTCGAGCTCCGGGTCTTCGCCAGCTCCTACGAAGTCTCGGAAAACGTCGGCCGACGCGACAACACCCGGCTCTCGGGCTACCTCGCATCCATCCAGCGCCGGATCGGCGAGTACCGGGCCCTGGCGGTGCTGGACCCCGCCGGCCGGACGCTGGCCTCCACCGGACCGATCCCCGACGCCCGCGCATTGCCCCCGAACTGGCTGGAACGGGTCAACCTCAATGACGCCGTGGTCGGGCCGGGGCGGCGCGACAGCGATACCGTCGCGAGCACGGTGGTGGCGGTGCCCGTGACCGACGCCCGCGGCGCGGTCCTCGGCAGTCTCACCGCGGTGGTGGACCTGCGCCGCGGCGCTGCCTTGATCCACGACCTCCCGCTGGCTTCGCTGCTCCGGGTATCACTGGTGACCCGGGACGGCGAGTTCCGCCTGGGCGCGGGCCACCGGGTGCCCACCTCCGGCGACCCCATCTACCCGCCGGCCCGGCTGACCCGGCTGCTTCCCACCGCCACGACCACCCAGCCGCCCGAAGCCTCCATCCCCTCCGAGGGGCCCATCGAGATCGAGGGCAGCGAGGGGACCAGTTACTTCGCCCGCGCCACGCCGGTCCCCGGCACCCCATGGCTGGTGGTGGCGGATATCCCAGCCGACGAGGCCTACAACCAGATGGACCGGCTGCGGCTCATGACCCTCTGGCTCATCGCAGGGATCCTGCTCGTCGTTTCCGGGCTGGCCTACAGCGTGGGGCTCTTCATCGTGCGGCCGCTGGACCGATTGATCCAGGGCGCCTCCAAGGTGGCCGGCGGTGACCTCGCGGTGGACCTCCCGGTGACCATCGGCGGCGAGGTGGGCGCGCTCACCCGGGTGTTCAACACCATGGTGACCCGGCTCCGCGAAGGACGGCAGGAGCTGGAGCAACTCTCCATCACCGACCAGCTCACCGGCCTCTACAACCGCCGCCACCTGGAGCACGCCCTCGCGACGGAGTGCGAGCGTGCCCGGCGCCACGGCCACCCGGTCTCGCTGCTGCTGCTCGACATCGACCACTTCAAGCGCTACAACGACACCCACGGGCACCTCGCCGGGGACGCGGTGCTGCGCCAGGTGGGGCAGCTGCTGCGGGAGACGGTCCGCGCCGGCGACTGCGCGGCCCGGTACGGCGGGGAGGAGTTCATCGTGATCCTGCCCAACACCGGCGTGGACGGCGCGGTGGACCTGGCGGAGCGGCTCCGGGACCGGCTCCGGTCGGAGAACTTCGACGGCGGCACCGTCACCGCCAGCGTCGGCGTCACGCAGTCGCCCTCGAAGGGCTTCACCCCCGAATCCCTCGTCGCCGCGGCGGACGAGGCGCTGTACCGGGCCAAGCGGGAGGGAAGGGATCGGGTGCGGCGGTAAGGGACGATTGGGCGATTGGGCGATTAGGCGGCCCAATCACCCAATCGCCTAATCGCCCAATCGTCTAATCGCCTCCTACCTCCCGCCCCGGCTCACCAGTTCCTGAAAGATCCACCCCTCCCGCCCGCTGCCGTCCGTCACCCGGAGCCAGTTCCCGACGTGCGAAATCGCGATGAGCGGCGCCCCCTTCTCCAGGGTGATAACCACCCGGGCGCCGGTGCTTGGCGCGTCACGCAAGTTGGCCCGGCTGGTGACCTCGAGCCGCACCGGCGCGGCGAACAGCACCTCCCCCTGCCGCCGCCCAGCCCGCTCCACCCCCGCCACCCGGGCCCTCCCTGCCGTGGCAATGTTCTTGGCCTGGGTGGCCAGGTAAAGCGCCCCGCCATGATTCTGGCGCCCGAACTCCTCGCCGCTCTGGGCCAGCATCTGCTGCGACTCGGCCACGGCGCCGCGCAGTTCCGTCCCCCCCACGGCCTTGAGCCCCTGCACCGCGATCTCCGCCTCGGCCATCGCCGAGGCCGCCTCCGCCCGGGTGGCGACGGTCTGCAGCTTGGCCATGGTCCGGACCACCTCGAGCCGGGCCTCCGCCAGCCGTGACTCCATCTCCTTCAGTTCCCCCTCCCGCTCGGCGAGTTCCAGGTCCAGCCGCGCCACGCGGGCCTCGAGCGCCGGGTCCGTCACCCGAATGGTGTCCACTCGGGTAATGACCGTCGGCTCGGAGGCGCGCAGCGTGTCCATCGTCTGGATCGGCACGACCTCCTGGGAAGGGGTCTTGCTGCTGCAGGCGGGAATGAGCGAGACACACAGGCACAACGGCAGGGACAGCCACAGGGTCCGGCGGCGCATCAGGTAACTCGCTGGCAGGGGGGGGCCGGGCTCTCCGGGAGCCTCGGGGGATCGCCGGCGCGCTCTCCGGGGGCGCAGCCAGGATCCGTCTGAAAAGTCTGTCAGGCGGCGCCGGAGGGCAAGGGCCGATTGGGCGATTGGGCGGGGCAGGCTCGGCGAAGGGGAATCCGGCAGAGGAGCCCCAGCAAGCGGATCCCGTACGGGCGGGCCTTGTGCCCGCCCGCTCGCATCACCCGCCCGCTCGCATCACCCGCCCGCGCGCATCACGCGCCCTACCGCCCCACCGCCTATCTCAACGCCTGCACCACCGGCCGCCGCGCGGCGCGCCAGGCCGGGAAGAAGCCGCCCAGGGTCCCCATCACCGCGGCGAAGACCACGCCGGAGAGCAGGAGCGCCGGGGTAATGCGGAAGCTGAAGGCAATCTCGCTGAAGCTGGCCCAGTTGGTGGTGCTGGTGACCACTCCGTTCACCGGCAGCACCAGGAGGATCCCCAGCACGCCGCCCACCAGCGCGATCAGCGCCGACTCCACCAGGAAGCTGAGCAGCACGCTCCGCGGGTGGAAGCCCAGGGTGAGGAGGACCGCGATCTCCGGCGCGCGCGCGGCCACGGCGGCGTACATCGTGTTCACCGCCCCGAAGATCGCGCCCACCGCCATGATGCTGGTGATGAGGAATGCGAGGATCTCCAGGATCCGGCCCAGCACCTCGGACTGCTCGGCGTAGAACGCGGCCTCGCGGTACACATCCACCTGCAGCCGCTGATCGGCCTCGAGGACCCGCTTCGCCTCCTCGAAGGCGGCGGGATCGGCCAGCCGGAAGCTGGCGGAAGAAAAGCCCTCACGCCGGAAGACCGGCTGGAACTGCTCCGCGTCCCCCCAGACCTCGGATTCGAAGGAGGAGCCGTCGGCGGTGAAGTGGCAGACCACCGCCCAGTCCCGCCCGCCGAAGCGGAGCGCCTGCCCCACATCGGTGTTGGGAAACTTGAGCGCCATGGTGCGGCCCACGCAGACCTCGTTGCGTCCCGGCACCGGCGCCTGCCCTTCGGTGATCACCAGGTTCTGCCGCACCTGCCATGCGGCGGCCGCCACGCCGCGCACCACCACGTTGGCCACCGCATTGGTGTCGGCGCCGCGCCGGGAGAGCGGGATCAGCAGGTAGGACTCGGCCGAGAAGAGCGGCCGCCCATCGGGCCCGGGGGCCACGTGGGGGGAGGCGGCGAGAATGCTCACCGCCTCGCGGTCGAGCCCGCTGGAAAGCTCGGAATCGGCGCCGCGACGGAGCACCAGCGCATTCCGGTCGGAGCCTGTGCGCGTCAGCGCGGCGCGGAAGCCGTTGGCCAGCGCCAGCATCCCGATGAACACCGCCACCACCAGCCCGATGCCGATCGCGGTGAAGGCGGTGGAGGTGGGCCGCTGCATGACGCTCCGCAGGTTGTAGATCAGGGGGATCTTCATTACTCGACCCTCCGGAGCGCCTGCACCACCGGGAGCCGGGCCGCCCGCACCGCCGGCACCAGCCCGCTCGCCAGCATCAGCAGCAGGGTCACCCCGGCGCCGATGAGGAGGGTGGAGGTGGTCACGTCGAAGCCGGGAAGGAACCCGCCGGCGTTGAAGTTGGTGGACTTGTAGAGCAGCTTGGCGCCGCCCAGCCCGAGCACCGCGCCGATCCCGGCGATGAGCCCCGCCTCGACCATGACCAGCCCAAAGAGGGTGCGGTCGGTGAAGCCGATGGTCTTGAGCACCGCCACTTCCCGGGTCCGCTCCCGGGCGCTCATCATCATGGCATTGGCGGTGACCAGCAGGATGGCGAAGACCACCGCCATGCCGATGGTCCCCATCAGCAGGCTCACGTTGCCCCACATCGTGGCGAAGCTGGCGTTGAACGCCTGCTCGGTGCCGGTCTTGGTGGCGGCATTCGAGTTGCGGAACTGGTCGTCGATGCCCTTGGCGATGCTGGCGGATTGGTCGCCGTCATCGATGCGGAGCACGTACCACCCCGCCTGCCCCGGCCGCCCGGTCCGCTCCTCCAGGTACTCGTGCTGGAAGAGCATCATGTCGTCGTTGATGACCGCGTCGGTCGGGGTGTAGATGCCGCGGATGGTGAAGGTCCAGTCGCCGGGGTAGATGGTGCCCTGGATGGTCACGTCCTGCCCCAGCTTCCAGCCAAAGATGTCCACCAGCCGCCGGCCGATGATCGCCGACGAGCGTTCCCGGATGAAGGCCTGCTTCTGGTCCTCGGGCAGGGAGATCTCGGGGTACATCTCGAGGTAGGAGGCGGGGTCCACCGCGAACTGGGCGAAGAACCGCTTGTTGTCCCCGTAGCGGCCGCCGAACCAGTTGGCCCAGGAAACGGCCTCGACGCCCGGGGTGGCCTGCAGCTTGTTGGCGTAGCTGAGCGGGAGCGGGAAGACGATCCCGGTGGCGTTGGTGCTCACCAGCCGCCGGGCGCTGCCGAACTGCGCCGCCGCCGCAAGGGTGGTGACCACGGTGCGGAGCGAGGCAAAGAGGAAGAGCGCCAGCGCCACGCTGGCGATCGTGAGCAGGGTGCGGCGCTTGTGACGGCCGAGGTTGGCCAGCACCAGATGGAGGTACTTCATGCCATCGCCCCCTGACGCTCGATGAGCTGCCCCTTCTCGAGGTGCAGCACCGTCCGCGCCGACGCCGCCGCGTGGGCGTCGTGGGTCACCATGATGATGGTCTTCTTGAACTCGTCGTTGAGCCGGCTGAGCAGCGCCAGCACGTCCTGGGAGCTCTTCGCGTCGAGCTGGCCGGTGGGCTCATCCAGCAGTACCAGGGTCGGGTCCGCCACGATGGCCCGCGCGATCGCGACCCGCTGCTCCTGCCCGCCCGAGAGCTGCCGGGGGAAGTGCTTCATCCGGTCCTCGAGCCCCACCACGCCGAGCGCCAGCCGGATCCGTTCGTCCCGCTCCCGTCGCGAGAGGCTGGTGAGCAGGAGCGGTAGCTCCACGTTCTGCCAGGCGGTGAGCACCGGAAGCAGGTTGAGCTGCTGGAAGACGAACCCGATGTGCCGCGCCCGCCACGGCGCCAGCTGGTTCGGGCTCATGGCGCTCACCTCCGCCCCGGCCACCCGGACGCTGCCGCTGGTGGGCCGGTCGAGCCCCGCCACCAGGTTGAGCAGGGTGGACTTCCCCGACCCCGACGGCCCCATCAGCGCGGTGAAGGAGCCTTCCTCGATGTCGAGGTTGAGGCGGGTGAAGATCTCCACCCGCTCGGAGTCGCGCTGGAAGGCCTTGTCCACGGCGCGGATTTCGACGAGAGGCATCACGGGGCTCCAGGTGTATTGTGATCGTTGGTAACGACGGTAGCGACGGTACCGTCGCTACCGCCCTGCCACCACCACCGCCATCCCCTCCTTCGGCTCCTCCACGCCCCCCGTCAGCAGCTGTTCGCCGCCCACCAGGCCGGAGCGCACCTCGCGAAAGCCGCCGCTCACCGGGCCGGCGTCCACCACCTTCGATACCAGCCGGCCCTGCCGCACCAGCCAGACCACCGACTGCCCCTCCAGGACGCGTACCGCGGCGGCGGGCACCCGGATCCGCGGGGTCCGGGCCGCCGTGGTGTCACGGCGCGGCGCCTCGGGCTCCAGGAAATCCACCCGCGCCCCCATCTCGGGGAGGATGCGCCGGTCGCGATCGAGGATCGCGACCTTCACCTGCACCGTGGCCCGCTGCCGGTCGGCGGTGGGGACGACCTGCCGCACTCGACCCCGGAAGCCGGTGTCGGGATAGGCGTCGAGGGTGATACGGGCCCCCTGGCCGTTCGTCACTCGCGCGATATACGCCTCGTTGACGTCCACCTCCACCTCGAGCGTGGCGAAGTCCGCCATGGTGACGACCGCACCGCGGGTGAGTCCACCGCCGACCGAAGGCGCCACGACTTCTCCCACTTCCGCTTCCTTTCGCAGGACGGTGCCGGTGAACGGCGCCCGGATCAACGTGGACTCGAGCGTGGCCTCCGCGAAGCGCCGCTCCGCCTCCGCCGCCTGCACCCGCGCCGCCGCGGCGTCCACCCGCGCCACGGCCTGGTCTGCCGCGCTCCGCGCCGCCTCCACCTGTTCCTCCGCCACCAGGTCGGGATTCTCCTGCCGGATGTCAGTGACCCGCCGGGCCTCGCGGGTCAGCTGGTCCCGCCGCGCCGTCGCCTCGATCAGCTCCGCCCGCGCGGTGGCCAGATTCGCCTCGGCCTGACTCACCTGCGCCGCGTACTCGTCGTTCTCGAGCCGCGCGATCACCTCGCCGGCGCGCACCTGCGATCCCTCGCTCACCCGCAGCTCCGCCAGCCGCCCCGCGAGCTTGGCCGACACCGCCGCTCGGGTCCGCGCCACCACGTAGCCGTTGGCCGTCACGCTGGCGCTCGCGGCGCCCGCGGCGCCCCCGCCGCCGTTCAAGGTTACGGTGAACACCTCCACCGGCACCGCCTGCTCGCGCCGCAGGTAGAGGACGATCGCGACCAGCGCCAGGGCCACCGCCGCGAGGATCAGGTTGCGCCAGAGCGCTCGCCGCAGGCCGGGGGGCGGGGTGTCACGATTGATCCGCAACCGACCGAGATCGGCGGGGGTATTCGGGGCTGGCGAGGGGGAGGTCATCAGGGGGGAATGTACGGTAGCGACGGTAGTGACGGTAGCGACGGTAACGACGGTAACGACGGTAGCGACGGTAACGGGAGCGGTTGATGATGCGTTGACGGAGAGACGCCATGCTGAGCCATGGCTCCCTTTGAACGGCTCGAGGCGTGGCAGCTCTGCCATGCGCTAGTGGTGCAGGTGTACCGGTTGACGGAGGGGTGGCCAGCCCAGGAACGGTTCGGGTTGGTCAGCCAGATCCGGCGCGCGGCTGTATCCATTCCTACCAACATCGCGGAGGGCTCCGCGAAGCGAGGTGGCAGGGAGTTCCGGCGATTCCTCGATATTTCGCTCGGGTCGCTCGCGGAGCTGACCTATCTGCTTCGGCTGTCGAAGGATCTGGGTTACTTGCCGCCGGACTCACACGCCGAGGTTGAGGAGCTCCGGAATCGCGCCGGAATCGTAACCTGGCGTTTGTACCAGGTCGTGGGGAAACTGCGTCCGTAAGCCCTCCACCCTACCGTCGCTACCGTCGCTACCGTCGCTACCGCCGATACCTCTCCCACAACCACCGCTCCGCCTTCGCCGCCGGATCCACTGCCGCCGCGACATCCTCGGGTGCGGCACCAGTGACGAAGGCGGCCACGGTGCGCAGCACCTCGCGGTCCCGCAGCAGGCCGCTGTGACCCAGCCCCTGGGTGGCGTGCAGCTGGCCGCCCCAGGCTTCCGCGACCGCGACGCCGTCCGCGAAGGGCACGACCGTGTCGCCCACGTCATGCACCACGAGGAGCGGCAGCGGCTCCTTCGGGGCGTGGCGCCGGATGTCGAGCTCGGACCAGGCAAGCCCGATCCGGCGGGTACTCCGGGCCACCAGCCGCGCCATCACGGCCTGCGTCAGCCCCACGGCCCGGGCAAAGGGCTCGAAGAACTCGGTCACGTCCGCGGGCGGCGCCAGCAGCACGAGCCGCTCGGGCCGGAGGCCCCAGCGGACCGCGAGCGCCGCCGCCGCCGCGCCCAGCGAGTGGGCCACCACGGCACGGGCCGGCCCGCACAGGTCGACCACCGCCTGGAGCGCCCGCGCGAACTCCGGCGCCGAGCTCATGCCGTGCGGGTTGGCGCCGTGGCCCGGCGCATCGAAGACCACGACGGAGTGGCCCAGCTCTGTGAGCGGCTCGATGTAGTGCAGGTACCGCCCGCCGCGCCCGCCCCAGCCGTGCAGCAGGTAGACGGCGGGACCGCGGCCCCAGCGCCAGCCCTGGATCTCGCGGCCGTCCACCAGGATCCGGAACCGGCGCCCGCGGTGGAGCAGCGGCCGGGCGCCCTCGGGGAGCGACTGGCGCGGCGGGGTGAAGAAGAGCCGTTCGCCCAGCCAGGCGGCGAAGTCCGGTGCGAGGGGCTGCGCGGTCCCGAGCGCCAGCCGAGCGAGTGCGAGCATGTGAACTCCTGACGGTAACGACCGGACGACGGGACGAACTACGGCAGTTGCCGGACCGCCGCCACTGCCTCCAGCAACCGCTCGAAGGCCTTCCGCGCGCGCGGCTCCGCGTCGGGATCGCGCATCAGGCGCGCGCCGTGGTGGAAGCCGAGCATGACGCCGTGGAGGTCCTGGGCGAACTGCGCCGGGTCCGCGTCGCGGCGGAAGGCGCCCGACTCGATTCCCTTCTCCACCGAGACCCGGACCACATCGATCCAGGTCTGCTGCAGTTCCACCAGCCGTTCGCGGACCGGGCCGTCCCGGTCGTCCAGCTCCGAGGCCGCGGCGACGAAGAGACAGCCCCCCGGGAGGACGCCGTCCCGGTCCCACGCCAGCCAGCGCTCGAACAGCGCCCGCATCCGGGGGGCGCCGCGGGGTTCCTTGAGCGCCGGCCGGACGACCGCCTCGGTGAAGTTGAGGGCGGCGTGGTCCAGCACCTGGATCTGCAGCGCCTCCTTGGACCCGAAGTGGGCGTACAGCCCGCTCTTGGAGAGGTCCAGCTCCTCGGCCAGGGATCCGATGGTGAGCCCGCCCAGCCCGACCTCGCTGGCCAGGGCGATGGCGTGGTCGAGGATGGAACGGCGGGTCGTGGTGCCCTTGGACATGGCCCATAAAAGCACGATCGTTCTATTGTGTCAATCCAGGGTGCCCCGACCCTCTTCACGGCACTCCGGCTTCTCCCGACGGCCGCGCCGGCCACCCGGCCCGCCCGTTCTTGACAGGGTGGTGCCCGGGCGGCATACTTTGTTCGCACATCGAACAAAGCTGAACGACTCGCCTGGCGGCCCGGTTCCCGGCGCCCGGCCCCAGGGCCTTCCATAGCCAACCCGGAGTAGACCGATGCCCCCGAGATCCTCCTCGATCCGCGTCGTGGCCCTAGTGGGAGTCGCCGTCGGCGCGGCGGTGGTCGCCTGCTCCCGGGACGCCGATTCACTGGGGCCGGCGCGGTTCCCGAGCGACCCAGGGGTGTTCGCCGAGGGCTTCGCGCCCGGGGTGCGGTTCGAGGCCTTCGCCGGGTCGAAGGTGGATGCGCTCAGCGAGGACGGCACCATCTTCCGCTCCGGGACGGTCGCGCTGCGCGTCACGGTGCCCGCCGCGGGGGATCCCTCCGGGAGCTACGCCGGCGGAGCGTTCATCGCGAACGTGCCGCGCGATCTCTCCGGGTACAACGCGCTGACCTTCTGGGCCCGGGCCAGCGTCCCGGCCACCCTGGATGTGGCCGGCCTCGGCAACGACAACACCGGCACCTCGCAGTACTCGGCCCAGGGGTCCGGCCTCGCACTGACCACCGCCTGGCGGCAGTACACCATCCCGATCCCCCTGGCCGCCCGGCTCGAGCGGGAGGGGGGGCTCTTCTTCTTTGCGGAGGGGCCGGAGGGCGGGGTCGGCAACGAGATCTGGTTCGACGACATCCAGTTCGAGACGGTGAACACGATCCAGAACCCGCGGCCGGCCATGGCGTCCGCCACGGTGAGCGAAGAGGTCGGCGCCACCGTCAACGTGTCGGGGACGACGGTGACGTTCGCGGTGGAGGGCACCGACCAGACCCTGGTGGTCTCCCCGGGGTACTTCACCTTCGCTTCCTCGGATTCCACGGTCGCCACCGTGAGCCCGACCGGGCTGATCACGCTGGTCGGTGACGGCAGCAGCACGGTCACGGCCCGGCTGGGGTCAACGGCCGCCACCGGGTCCGTCTCGGTGCTGGCCGTGGCTCCGCCGACCACCGCCGCGCCGACGCCGACGCGCCCTGACACCAGCGTCATTGCGCTGTACAGCAACGCCTACACCAACGTGCCGGTGGACACCTGGTCGGCGGTGTGGGACGTGGCGGACGTGGCGGATATCCAGATCGCCGGCAACGACACCAAGAAGTACACCGGCCTGGCCTTTGCCGGAGTCGAGTTCATCAGCCAGCAGATCAATGCCTCGGCGATGACCCATTTCCACATCGATGTGCTGACCCGCAACGCCACCCAGTTCAAGGTGAAGCTGGTGGACTTTGGGGCCAACGGCGCCTTTGGCGGTGGCGACGACTCCGAGCATGAGATCACGCTGACGCCCAATTCCACGCCGTCCATCGCGACCGATGTCTGGAACAGCCTCGATATCCCGCTCTCGGCCTTTGCCGGACTGACCGGGCGGGGGCACCTGGCCCAGATGATCCTGTCCGGGTCGAGCCCCACGCTGTACGTGGACAACGTCTACTTCTTCCAGGGGGCGGCGCCCCCGCCGCCGACCGGCCCGACGGTCCCGGCGCCCACGCCGACCAGGCTGGCGGCCGACGTCATTGCGCTCTACAGCAACGCCTACCCCAACGTGACCGTGGACACCTGGTCGGCGGTATGGGACGTGGCCGACGTGGCGGACACCCTGATCGCGGGCAACGACACCAAGAAATACAGCAATCTGGTGTTCGCTGGCATCGAGTTCACCTCGGCGCCGGTCGACGCCTCGGCGATGACCGGGTTCCACATGGACATCTGGACCCCCGACCCCACCGCCGCCCCGGCGGTGTTCAAGGTCAAGCTGGTGGACTTCGGGGCCGACGGCGCCTTCGGCGGTGGCGACGACGTGGAACATGAGGTGAGCTTCGACGCCACCACCACCCCGGCGCTGGCGACCGGGAGCTGGGTCGGCATCGACGTTCCCCTGTCGGCGTTCACCGGCCTGGTGACGAAGGGGCACCTCGCCCAGATGGTCATCTCCGGCAGCCTCAGCACGCTGTACGTGGACAACGTCTACTTCTACAAGACCGGCGGCGGTGGGGGCAGCCCCGGGCTGGTCTTCTATGACGGCTACGCCTCCGGGGTGAGCTTCGCCGACTTCGGCGGCGCCACCAACGCGGTTTCGGTCGACCCGACCGTGCCCAACAATGGCCGCGCGTCGCTGAAGGCGGTCATCACCAGCGGCGGCGGCTACTCGGGCGGCGCCCTGGTGGCGTCGGCGCCGCGGGACCTCTCCGCCTACAACGCCCTGACCTTCTGGGCCAGGGGCAGCGTGGCCACGAGCACGCTCAAGGTTGGGATCGGCAACTCCGCGGCGAATAACCTCTTCAATGCCGAGGCGATCGGGATCCCGCTCACCACGACGTTCCAGAAGTTCATCATCCCGCTGCCGGACCCCAGCAAGTTCGTGAACTATGACGGGCTGTTCCACTTCGCCGACGGGCCGAACAACTACACGGTCTGGTTCAACGACGTGCAGTACGAGCTCCTGCCCGGTTCCGAGGTGGCGCCGCCCACCGCGGCTGGCGTGAACTGGCCGACCCTCACCGTGGCGGTCGGCACCCCGCAGCAGATCAACCCCGCCCCGAACACGGTCAACTGGACCGTGCCGGCGCTCCCCAACGGCGGCAAGCTGACCGACGTGGCCTGGCGGTGGTTCACCCTGACGTCCAGCAATCCCAGCGTCGCGACGGTCAGCGTCGACGGCCTGGTGACGGGCGTGGCCGCCGGGAATGCCACCATCACCGCGACGATGAACGGCATCGCGGTGCCGGGGAACGCCCCCGTGACGGTGACCGCGCCGCTGGGGGTCCCAACCACGATTGCCCCGACGCCGGCGGTGAACCCGGCGAACGTGATCTCGCTGTTCAGCAGTGCCTACACCAATCAGGGTGTGGATACCTGGCGGACCGGCTGGAGCACCTGCTGCAACGAGCTGGTCGATCCCTATCTGATCAATACCCACCCCGTGAAGCAGTACTCGCTCTTCAACTTCGTGGGTATCGAGTTCGGGATCGCGAACCCGGCGAACACGGTGAACGCCACCACGATGACCCATTTCCACGTGGACGTCTGGTCGCCCAACCCGTCCGCGAATCTCGAGATCCAGCTGGTCAACGACCCGGCCGGGACCGCGGCCGTCGGCAAGTACCAGGCCGGGGCGATCGCGGGCGGCACCTGGGTCTCCCTGGAGATCCCGCTCGCCAGCTTCAGCGGGCTGACCGCACGGGACAAACTGCAGCAGCTGCTGTTCGTCGCGGCGGGGCCGACGCTGCTGTACATCGACAACGTGTACTTCCACAACTAGGGGGAGCGCGGAACCGGCGGGGCGCACGGCGCCAGCACCTCGGGAGTTGATCATTTCGGGAGACCCCCGTACGGTCTATCCGGAGCACGCTGTCCTGCCCGAGTAGTCCCGACCGTCGGGGCGGCCACTGGCCGCCGTGAAAGGTGACGATGACAGAGACCGTTCCGCCGGTCCCCGTGGCGTGGCGCGCGGGCTCGGCGCGCCCGCGGACCCTGGCCGATGCGGTGCTGCACCTGATCTGGCAGGAGCGGCGGATCTCCCGGGCGGAGATCGCCCGCCGGGCCAACCTGTCACGGTCCACGGTGTCAGAGGTCGCCACGGCGCTGCTGGCAACCAGGCTGGTCGCCGAGGCGGGCGAGGGTGACTCGCGGGGAGGCCGCCGCCCGATCGTGCTGGAGTTCCAGGACGACGCCTGCGCGATCCTGGGGGTGGACATCGGCGCCACCCACGTCGGGGTGGTGCTGACCAACCTGCGGGGCCAGGTGCTGGCCTGGGAGCATCGCGATCACCCGGTCCGCTCGGACCCGACGGGGACCCTCGCGCTGGTGTCCGAGTTCGGCCGGGCCTGTCTCAGGGCCTGGGGGGGCAAGCGGCAGCGGCTGGTCGGCCTCGGGGTGGCCGTCCCGAGCCCGGTGGACCCCCGGCATCCCGACCGGTTCTCCCCCATCGCGATGCCGCAATGGCGCGGGCAGAGCAGCTTCGAGGACCTGCGCCGGGAGTTCGGGGTTCCGATCCTGGTGGACAACGACGCCAACCTCGGCGCGCTGGCGGAGCACTGGTGGGGCGCCGGGCGGGGGCTCGACGACTTCGCCTACATCAAGGTGGCGACCGGCATCGGGCTGGGGCACCTGATCGCGGGCCGGATCTACCGCGGATCCAGCGGCGTGGCCGGGGAGATCGGCCACCTGACGGTGGATCCCCGAGGGGAGCCGTGCGTCTGTGGCAACCGGGGATGCCTGGCCACCTTCGTCGGGACCCAGGCGCTGGTCGCCCTGGCCACCCGGCTGCTGGCGGATTACCCCGGGACGGTCCTCCGGGCCGGCGAGATCACGATCACCGCCATCGAGGACGCGGCCCTGGTGGATGATCCCCTGGCGCTGCAGGTGGTCCGGACGGCGGCAGAGTCCCTCGGCATCGCGGTGGCGGGCCTGCTCAACCTGAACAACCCGGCCGCCGTGATCCTGGGGGGCGGCCTCTCGCGGCTGGAGGACCGGCTGCTGACGCCGCTCCGGGAGACGGTGCTCCGGCGGACGTTCGTCAGCGCAGTGGCCGCCTCGGAGATCCTGACCAGCCAGCTGGGGCCTCGCGGCATCGCGATCGGGGCCGCGACCCTGGTGCTGGACGCCGCCCTGACCGACCCGACGCTGTTTCCGACGATCGGCGCACGCTAACCATCCTTCGACCGGCCACACCATGCGACTACACCCGCTCCTCCTCGCCACGGCGGCGGTTGGCCTCAGTGGCTGCCTCACCCAACCCCAGGCCTTCTCCAACCTGACGCTCGTCTGGGCGGACGAGTTCGACGGGCCGCAGGGGCAGCTCCCCGATCCGGCGAACTGGCAGTTCGATCTGGGGACCGACTGGGGCAACCAGGAGTTGCAGTGCTACACCGACCGGGCCAGCAATGCCTCGCTCGATGGCGCCGGCAATCTGGTGATCACCGCCCGGCAGGAGTCGTACAGCTCGACGGCCACCCGCGGCAGCGCCGCCGCTCCCTGCGTGTCCAACAGCTACACCTCCGCCCGCCTGACCACCATGGGTCTCCACGAGCAGGAGATGGGCCGGTTCGAGGCGCGGATCAAGATCCCGGTCAGCCGCGGGATCTGGCCGGCGTTCTGGATGCTCGGCACCAACGTCGCCCAGGTCGGGTGGCCGAAGGCCGGCGAGATCGACATCCTGGAGAACTTCGGCCGGACACCCAGTTCGGTGTTTGCCTGCCTGCACGGGCCACGGTATTCGGCGTCGAATTGCCTCGGCCGGCGATATGACCTCCCGTCCGGCCGCTTCGATGACGATTTCCATGTCTTCGCCGTGGAGTGGAGCTCGGACCGGATCAACTGGTTCGTGGACAGCACGCTGTACCACTCCATCAAGAAGAGCTACGTGCCGGGCGACTGGGTGTTCGACCACACGTTCTACCTGCTGCTCAACCTGGCGGTCGGCGGTGGCCCGCCGGGCCCGCCGGACGGGTCAACGGTCTTCCCGCAGACGATGGTCGTGGATTACGTCCGGGTGTATCGGCAGAGCACTTGAGCCTCCAATCCCGGCTCGGCAGGCTCTGGCGGCTGGCGCTCGCCGCCTGGCACGCGCGCATCCCGCCGCTCACCGGCGAGCACCGCATCGCCCACTACCAGACGGCGCCGGAAGACCGCATCACCTTCCCGCGCAAGCTCGCCTACGGGATGGGCGCGCTCGTCAACAACCTGCTGGCGGCGGCGATCGGCGGGATGGTCATCGTGCTCAACCTCGGCCTGGGGATGAACCCCGCCCTGGTCGGCCTGCTCGGAGCGATCCCGCGCATCACCGATGCCCTGACCGACCCCCTCATGGGGTACATCTCGGACAACACCGCATCGCGCTGGGGCCGGCGCCGGCCGTACATCTTCACCGGCGCGATCGCCTCCGGGATCATCTTCGCCCTGCTGTGGCAGTTGCCGGCCGGCCGGAGCGAGAACTTCTATTTCTGGTTCTTCCTCATCGGCTCGATCATCTTCTACCTGGCCTATACGGTCTTCGCCACGCCGTGGGTCGCGCTGGGCTACGAACTGACCCCCGACTACCACGAGCGGACCCGGCTCATGGGCGTCCAGAACTTCATCGGGCAGCTCGCCTACCTGGTGTCGCCATGGTTCCTCTGGATCATGACCCACAAGCCCTGGTTCGAGAACATGGTCGCCGGGGCGGCGGGGCTCTCCGTGTGGATCGGTGGCGTGGTCATCCTGCTGGGGGTGATGCCGGCGATCTTTCTCCGGGAGCGCTTCCGTGCCATCGCGGTCGCGGAGCACGCGGCCGCCGCCAGGGAGAGCCGGACCTCGGCCCTGCGCCGGAACATGGTGGAGTTCGGCAAGGGCTTCGCCACCACCCTCCGTTCGAAGCCCTTCCTGAAGCTCTGCGCCGCGACCTTCCTGGTGTTCAACGGCTTCATCATGATCTCGTCGTTCCAGTTCTATGTGATCATCTACTATGTCTTCGGCGGGGACCAGGAAGCGGGGGCGCGCTACGCCGGCTACGCGGGGACGCTGGGGGCCGCGTCCACCTTCCTGGTGATCTTCTGCGTCACCTGGCTCGGCACCCGGATCGGGAAGCGCCGGGCATTCTACGTCTCCACCGCGGTGTCGATGGTCGGCTATGCGCTGAAGTGGTTCTGCTACAACCCGGCGCATCCGCTGATGATCCTCCTGCCGGCACCGCTCATGGCCTTCGGCCTCGGCGGCCTGTTCACCCTGATGGGCTCCATGGTTGCGGATGTGGTGGACGTGGACGAACTCGAAACCCACCAGCGGCGCGAGGGTATGTTCGGATCCATCTTCTGGTGGGTGGTGAAGGTCGGGATGGCGGCGGCCCTCGCGGCGGGCGGCTTCCTGCTCAACGCCACCGGCTTCGATGTGGCGCTGGCCGGAGCACAGGCCGGAGAGACAATTGTCATGATGCGGCTCTTCGACATCCTGGTCCCGCTGGTGACGTCCGGCGCGGCGATCTGGGCGATTGCCACCTATCCGATCACCGAGGAGCTGGCACGCGAGGTTCGGCGGCAGCTGGAACAGCGGCGGGGCAAGCCGGGCGACGCCCTCGCGACGTTCCCCGTCTGAGGGAAATGAGAAGACCGCCGCGAGTGCGGCGGTTCTCGTGTGCCGGTGGCGGGCCGGCCCTACCCGATCGTGAGCCCGAAGCCGAGGGGGAAGAGCGGCCCCCCCGCCTGGCCGGTGCCGGCGGGCCAGGAAAAGGGAAGCCTGCCCTGGAAGTGGTGGTCTCCGAACAGGACGTCCGCCACTCCCTGCCCCTCGGAGCCAGGCAGCCAGGCCGCGACGAAGGCGGAGGCCTCGGCGAGCTCCTGGGTGACCACCAGCGGGCGCCCCGACACCAGCACCGCAACGACCGGAATCTTCCGGGCGGTGATGGCGCGAATGGTTGCCAGGTCCTCGGGATGGAGCGTGGCAAGCTCCAGCGACTTGCCGTAGGCCGGCAGCCGGGCCGTGATCCCTCCCGGACCCGATCCGGCCCCGACGGGGTCACCCGCTGAGGACGCACCGGGTCCGGTCCGCGGGCCGGACCCGGCGCCGATCACCTCCTCCGTCCGGATATCGCCCATCCCCTCCGCATAGGGGCGCTCCCCGATCACCACGACGGCGACGTCATGCGCGGCCGGGTCGGCTGCGCCGCCGTCCACGCTGAGGACCGCCCCCGGAGCCACCGCGCGGATCCCTTCCCAGATCGAGGTACCGCCGATGATGTGGTCGTTGCCGGAGGTCCCCTGCCAGGCGACCGTAAAGCCGCCGCACTGGTGCCCCCGATTGTCAGCGTTCTTCCCGGCCACCAGGATCCGGGCCCGGCGGTCGAGCGGGAGGTGATTGCCCGCATTCTTGAGCAGGACGAGCGACTTGCGCACCGCCTCCCGTGCCACCGCCCGGTGCGCCGGTGCACCCAGGCAGTCCTGGCGGGACCAGTAGCGCTCCGCGGGGCGAGGCCGCTCGAATAACCCGTAGCGGTGCTTCACGGTCAGGATGCGTCGGACCGCATCGTCGACGCGCTCCATCGGCACCACCCCCGCACCCACCAGCCTCTGCAGCGTGGCGAGACAGCGCCGCCAGTCGGCCGACACCATGAACATGTCGATCCCCGCGTTGGCCGCCAGGGCGACTGCCTCGCTGAAGTCCTTCGAGAGGTAGTCAGCGCCGTCCCAGTCGGAGATGACGAACCCGGAGAATCCCAGCCGCCCTTTCAGCACATCGGTGAGCAGGTAGCGGTGGCCGTGGCACTTCTGTCCGTTCCAGCTATTGAACGAGGCCATGACCGTCAGGACGCCCGCCTCGAGTGCCGGCAGGTAGGGCGCCATGTGCACCCGCTCCAGCTCCGCTTCGGGGAGCACGGTATCGCCCTGGTCCACGCCGTTGGTGGTGCCGCCATCGCCCACCCAGTGCTTGGCGCATGCCACGACCGCATCGCGGCCGAGGTCGCCCTGCAGGCCGCGGACGAAGCGCCCCGCGTAGGAGGCAACCAGGGCCGTGTCCTCGGAGTAGCTCTCGTAGGTGCGGCCCCAGCAGATGTTCCGGGCCACGGCGAGGGTGGGCGCAAAGGTCCATTCCACGCCGGTGGCGAGGATCTCCCGGGCGGTGATCTGCCCGATCCGCGCCAGCAGGTCGTGATCGTGCGCTGCGCCCAGGCCGATGTTGTGGGGGAAGACGGTGGCGCCCAGGACGTTCGCGTGCCCGTGAATGGCATCCACCCCGTAGAGCAGGGGGATGGGCACCCGGCCGGCCTCCTCGCTGACCGAGGCGAGCCAGTAGGCGTCGTTCATGGCGATCCAGTCTGCCGGGCGGTTCTGCCCGGGGGTGGAGCCCCCGCCGCTCAGGATCGAGCCCAGGTGGTGGGCCTTCACATCCTCCGGCGTGGCGGCCATCCGTTCGGCCTGGATCATCTGGCCGAGCTTCTGGTCGACCGTCATCCGGCCAAGCAGCTGGTCGACCTTCTGCGCGATCTCGCGATCGCGGGGCATGACACTCATCATGGGTCTCGGGGATTCACGAGGAAGAGGCCTCGGCAAGCACGAATGCGGTCCGCAGCGTGGCCTCGGAGCTGCCGCCGATCCAGGCGTGGAAGCCGCCCGGTTCCGCGCCGAACCGCATGCCCCGGCCGGTGAAGGCGAGGTCGGCTGCCGTGAGCGTGAAGCCCACGGTGCGGCGCTCCCCGGGCGCCAGCCGGACCCGGGTAAAGCCCTTGAGCTCCCGCACCGGCCGGGTGGTGCTGCCCGCGAGGTCCCGGATGTAGAGCTGGACCACCTCGTCCCCCTCCCGATCGCCCGCGTTGCTCACCACGGCGCTCACGGTGATGCTGCCTTCCGGAGTCAGTTCCGGGCTGCTCACCGCGATGTCCTGGTACTCGAACTCGGTGTAGCCGAGCCCGAACCCGAAGGGGAAGAGCGGCGTGTAGTATACGTCGAGATGGTACGAGGTGTTGCCGACGGACACCTGCGGCGCCCGGGGCGTGATCGCGTCGATGTGCACGAAGCTTTCGGGGGTCGGCGGCTTGCCGGTGTGCTTGTGCGCATAGTAGATCGGGACCTGGCCGGTGACCCTGGGCAGCGTGACTGGCAGCTTGCCCGAGGGCGCGGCCCCGCCGAACAGGAGGTCCGCGATCGCCGGGCCGCCCATGGTGCCGGGATGCCAGGCGTACACCAGCGCCGACACCCGGTCCACGACCCGCTCCAGCGCGAGGGGGCGGCCGGCCATCAGCACCAGCACAATGGGCTTGCCCGTCCCGGCCAGCGTGTCGAGGAGCGCCTCCTGGCCGCCGGGCAGCCCGATATCGGCGCGGCAATGCGCCTCACCCGAGAGGATGGCTTCCTCTCCCAGGAAGAGGATTACCGCGTCGGAGGCCGCGGCGCAGGCGACCGCCTCGCCAAACCCCTCCTGGTCCCGGCTGCGGGTCGTCGCCAGTCCACGGGCGTGATGAAGCACCACCCGGTCACCCACCAGCTGCCGGATCGCCGAGAGCGGAGTGCGGCTCGCCTCGGGGACGCCGTCGAAGACCCAGGTGCCGAGCTGCTCATACGGGTCATCGGCCAGCGGGCCGATCACCGCCAGGGCGCGTGCCCGGTCGGCATGGAGCGGGAGCAGCCCGTGTGCGTTCTTGAGCAGGACGACACTCTCCACCGCGGCCTCGTAGGCGGCGTGGAGGTGCTCGGCGTTAAGCGCCGCCGGGAAGCGGGCGGCGTCGGTGTACGGATCCTCGAAGAGCCCGAGCCGGAGCTTCAGCCGCAGCACGTTGGCCACCATCGCATCGACCTGCTCCAGCGGCACCTCGCCGTCCCGCACCAGCGATGGCAGGTGCTCCGCGTAAGTGGCGCTGGTCATTTCGACGTCGCACCCGGCGGCAGCGGCCTCCCGGGCTGATGCCCGGTCGTCGGTGGTGAGCCCGTGCACCGACAGCTGGCGCACCGATTCCCAGTCGCTCACCACCAGCCCGTCGAAGCCCCACTCCCGGCGGAGCACGTCGCGGAGCAGCCATTCGTTGGCGGTGGCGGGGACGCCGTTGAGATCGCTGAATGAGGTCATGATGCTCGCGACCCCGGCATCCACGGCCGCCTTGAAGGGTGGGAGGTGCACGTTGCGCAGCTCCAGCTCGGGCACCGAGGTGGTGTTGTAATCGCGGCCGCTCTCACACGCGCCGTAGCCGGCGAAGTGCTTGGCGCAGGCGGCGATGTTGCCGGGCTCGGCCAGGTCGCTGCCCTGGAAGCCGCGCACCATGGCCGCGGCGAGGAGGCCGGCCAGCCAGGGATCCTCGCCGAGGCCCTCGGCGACCCGGCCCCAGCGCGGGTCCCGGCCGATATCCACCATCGGCGCGAACGTCCAGTTGACCCCCGCCGCCGCCGCCTCCAGCGCGGCGATCCGGGCGGCGTGGGCCACCAGCCGGGGATTCCAGGTCGCCGCCTGTCCCAGCGGAATCGGGAAGACCGTCTTGAATCCGTGGACGACGTCGCGGCCGATCAGCAGCGGGATGCCGAGGCGGCTTTCCTTGACCGCGATGCGCTGCAGTTCGTTGACGGTGTCGAGGTCCACTTCGTTCAGGATGGAACCGACCCGTCCCTCCCGCAGGGCCTGGCCCAGGGCATCGGGGACGTGACCGCTGGCGCCCGGCACCAGGGCCAGCTGGCCGATCTTCTCCTCCAGGGTCATCTGCTGCAACAGCCCCGCGATCCGCTGCTCCAGCGCGTCCGCTTCAAGGTCCAGCACGGTCAGGGCAGTCTCCAGGTGCGGGGCCATGGCGCGTGGGGCCGGGATATGCGTCGCCCGCAGGCGCGACCCTACCAGCCCACCGTCAGGTAGGTCCGGATCTCCCACTCCTGGCCATCGGCTCCCGGCGCGGTCGGATCGCAGATCTGGGCGCCGCTCGGATCGGTCACCCGGGCGGGGCAATACCGGGGCGACAACCGGTCAAGCGAGCGCCAGGTGCCCCGGAGCCCGACCCGGGTGGACGGGACATCCCACCACTTCGGCTGACCCAGCGAATAGGAGAGGTCGCCCATCAACTGCAGCGGGAAGGTGAGGTTGAAGTCCCGGTGGTAGTCGTAGGGCCCCCAGTCGTTCACCCGGGCCGAGGTGACCAGCTTGAACTGGCTCTTCACCAGGCGCAGGTCGCCGCCGTACCGGCGCACCAGCCGGGGGCTGTCCCCATTCGGCTCGCCGGTGCCGCCGAACAGGTTCACGATGAAGCGGAGGTCCGGGCGGAGCCGGGAGGCGATGCGTGCGCGCACCTCCCAGAGATCCCGGGCGGGCGGAGCCCCCGGGAAGGGGAAGGTCGTGCGTCCGTCGGCCAGGATGCCGATCGCCGCGTCCTGGGTGGTCGAATGGTGCTTGTAGGTGAAGCCGGCGCTGACGGCCAGCCTGGCGTCTTCCCGCAGGTCGCTGTCCCAGGCGTACATCCACGTCGCCGGCGTCGGGTCCCAGGTCACCAGCAGCTCGCCGGCGGTCGTCTGCCGGTTGGCCCGCACGGCGAAGGGGTCGTCAAGGATGTTGCGCGGCCGTCCCGGCGCCGGGGCGGTGCGTGGCACCGGCCCGACGATGGGCTTCTGCCACAGGAAGTTGGGGGCGATCTGCAGGTTGCCCACGGTGTAGGTCAGCCCGGTGATCGCGTTCCACTGGTTGCCGCTGCCGGTATCCTTGAGGTACCACCCGGTAAAGGTCTGGGTTGCCGTCGGGCCGCCATCGGCCACCAGGCCCATGCCCGCACCCTGCGCGTACCAGTTCCACCGGCCCCGCGAGACCGTCACCTTCGCCTTGGCGCCGAAGGCGTCCGAATGGCGGACGCGGTCCTCCAGGACGGTGTAGTTGCCCGGCGAGCCGTCCACCACCTGGAACAGCTCGCCCGTCTTGGTGTCGCCGGCCCAGATGCCGCCGAGCTCGATGCCGGCGGGCCCGCGCGTGGTGGCGATGTGCAGCGTCGCCCGGTGGGTGGGCGGGGTGGGCACGGCAACCGAGCTGCT